>NZ_PKFQ01000001.1:3659627-3971170 GCF_002939475.1 Streptomyces cinnamoneus
CATCGCGGACAACGCCAGCACCGACCGCACCCCCGAGGTCGCGGCCCTGCTCGACGACGCGATCGAGGAGGTCACGGCCGTACGGCTGGAGCGGAAGGGGCGCGGGCAGGCCCTGCACACGGTGTGGACGCTGTCCGAGGCCCCGGTGCTCGCCTACATGGACGTCGACCTGTCGACGGGGCTGAACGCGCTGCTCCCGCTCGTCGCCCCGCTGATCTCCGGCCACTCCGACCTGGCCATAGGATCCCGGCTGACGGGCGGTTCGCGCGTGGTGCGCGGACCCAAGCGGGAGTTCGTCTCCCGCGCCTACAACCTGATCCTGCGCACCGGCCTGGCCGCGCGCTTCTCGGACGCGCAGTGCGGGTTCAAGGCCATCCGCAAGGACGTCGCCGAACGGCTGCTGCCGCTGGTCGAGGACACCGGGTGGTTCTTCGACACCGAGCTGCTGGTGCTCGCCGAGCGGGCGGGGCTGCGCATCCACGAGGTGCCGGTCGACTGGGTCGACGACCCGGACAGCTCCGTCCACCTGGTGCGCACCGCCACCGACGACCTGCGCGGCGTCTGGCGCGTGGGGCGCGCCCTGGCGACGGGCCGGCTGCCGCTGGACCGGCTGGCCCGGCCCTTCGGCGACGACCCGCGCGACCACGCGCTGGACGTGCCGCGCGGCCTGGCCCGGCAGTTGCTGGGCTTCCTCGTGGTGGGTGCGCTGTCCACGCTCGCGTACCTGGGCCTGTACTGGCTGCTGCGCACCGGCGCCGGCGCGGGGCCGCAGCCGGCCAACGCCGCCGCGCTGCTGGTCACCACCGTGGGCAACACCGCCGCCAACCGGCGCCTGACCTTCGGGGTGCGGGGCCGCGGGCGGGTCCTGCGCCACCAGGCGCAGGGGCTCGTCGTCCTCGGCATCGGCCTCGCCCTGACCAGCGGTTCGCTGGCCGCCCTCGACCTCGCCGGCGGCAGCCCCGGACACGGCGCCGAACTGTCCGTCCTCGTCGCCGCCAACCTCGCGGCGACCGCCCTGCGCTTCCTGCTGCTGCGCGCCTGGGTCTTTCCGCACCACAGTCAGGGGAACCCCCGATGACCCTCCGCCGTCCCTCACCCGCCCTGCTGGCGCTGCTGGCCGCCACCGCGGTGCTCTACCTGTGGGACCTGAGCGCCTCCGGATACGCGAACCAGTTCTACTCGGCCGCCGCGCAGGCGGGCGGCACCAGCTGGAAGGCCTTCTTCTTCGGCTCCTCCGACGCCGGGAACGCCATCACGGTCGACAAGCCCCCGGCCGCGCTGTGGCCGATGGGCCTGGCCGTGCGGCTCTTCGGGCTCAGCTCCTGGGCGATCCTCGTGCCCGAGGCGCTGATGGGCGTCGCCACGGTCGGGGTGCTGTACGGAGCCGTGCGCCGGTCCTTCGGGCGGGCCGCCGGTCTGCTCGCGGGCGCGGTCCTGGCGCTGACGCCCGTCGCGGCGCTGATGTTCCGCTTCAACAACCCCGACGCGCTGCTGTGCCTGCTGACGGTGTGCGCGGTGGCGTGCGTGCTGCGGGCGCTGGAGGGTGCGCGCACGTCGTGGCTGCTGGCGGCCGGGCTGTGCTTCGGCCTCGGCTTCCTCACCAAGACCCTCCAGGCGTGGCTGGTCCTGCCGCCGCTGGCGCTGCTCTACGCGGTGTGCGCACCGGCCAGGCCCCTGCGCCGGCTGGGTCAACTGCTGCTGGCGGGGCTGGTGATGGTGGTGTCGGGCGGCTGGTGGGTGGCGGTCGTCGAGCTGTGGCCCGCGGCCTCGCGCCCGTACGTCGGCGGCTCGCAGCACAACAGCTTCCTCGAACTCACCTTCGGTTACAACGGTCTCGGCCGCATCAACGGCAACGAGACGGGCAGCGTGGGCGGCGGCCCGGCCGGCCCCGGCGGCGGCCGGTGGGGGGAGACCGGGATCACGCGCCTGTTCGGCTCGGACATGGGCGGTCAGATCGCGTGGCTGCTGCCGGCGGCGTTCGTCCTGCTCGTCGCCGGGCTGTGGCTGACGCGCCGGGCCGGGGACGAGGGCCGGGCCCGGCGGCGGGCGCTGCTCGCCTGGGGCGGGTCGCTGCTGATGACCTTCCTCATCTTCAGCTTCATGTCGGGGATCTTCCACCAGTACTACAACGTCGCCCTCGCCCCCTACGTGGCCGCGCTCGCCGGCGCCGGCGCGGTGCTGCTGTGGGAGCGGCGGGCGACGGTCCTGCTGGCGGGCGTGGTCGTCCTGACGGTGGTGTGGGCCCACGTCCTGCTGAGGCGCACGCCCCACTGGCTGCCGTGGCTGAAGTGGGCGGTGCTCGCCGGGGGCCTGGTGGCGGCCGCCCTGCTGCTGCTCGCCCGCCGTCGCACGGACCGGGTGTCGGCCCGGGTGGCGGGGGCGCTGGCCGTGGCGAGCGCGCTGGCGGCGCCGCTGGCCTACACGCTGAACACGGTGGACACCGCGCACGGCGGTTCCATCGTGACCGCCGGCCCGGCGGTGCGCGGCGGCGGTTTCGGCGGCGGCAAGGCGGGGCGCGCCGGGCGGCCAGGCGACGGCTTCCCGGGCGGTCCTCCCGGTGCGGGCGGTCCGGCCGGTTGCGGCGGGCCCGGCGGCGGGTGGGGCTCCGGTGTGCGCAAGGGCGCGGGGCCCGGCGGTCGCGCCGGCGCCCAGGGCGACTGCCGTCCCGGCCAGGACGGCCGGCGCGGCGCGGGCGGCGGCGCCAAGGCCCTGCCCGGCGGTCCGGAGGGCGGGCCCGGCGGTCCGGGCGGCATGGGCGGGCTGCTCGGCGGGCGGCGGGTGAGCGCGCAGGCGGTGGTCGCGCTGAAGCGGGACGCCGGCTCGTACACCTGGGCGGCCGCGGCCGTCGGCTCGCAGAACGCGGCCAGCTTCCAACTCGCCGCCGAGCGGCCGGTGATGGCGGTGGGCGGCTTCAACGGAAGCGACCCCTCCCCGACGGTGGAGCGGTTCCGGGCCCTGGTGGAGGACAAGGAGATCCACTACTTCGTCGCCTCCGGCGAGGGGGCGGGCCGGCAGCGCGGCGGCACCGGCCGGGGATACGCCGTGGAGATCACCTCCTGGGTGGAGGCGCACTTCACCGCCACCACCGTCGGCGACGTCGTCCTCTACGACCTGACGGCCCCCCGGTAAAGCGCTTGTACGTCGTAGAGGAAGTCTTGTACGGTGTACGACATCAACCAGTCGTACACCGTACAAGGGGGGCCCGACATGACGGCGACGACCGCCGCCTCGCCGCACCGCAGCAGCGAGGAGAAACCGCACCGCAATCCCACCCGGTGGGTGGTCCTCGGCGTCATCTGCCTCGCGCAGCTGACCGTCCTGCTCGACAACACGGTCCTCACCGTCGCCATCCCCTCCCTCACCGAGGAGATGGGCGCGGCCACCGCCGACATCCAGTGGATGATCAACGCCTACTCGTTGGTCCAGGCCGGTCTGCTGCTCACCGCGGGCAGCGCCGCCGACCGCTACGGGCGCAAGAAGATGCTCGCGGCCGGTCTGGTGCTCTTCGGCCTCGGATCGCTCGCGGCCGCGATGTCGCAGACCACCGGTCAGCTGATCGCGGCCCGCGCGGGGATGGGCGTGGGCGGCGCGCTGCTGATGACCACCACCCTCGCCGTCGTCGTCCAGGTCTTCGACGACGACGAGCGTCCCAAGGCCATCGGCCTGTGGGGGGCGGTCGGCTCCCTCGGCTTCGCCGCCGGGCCCCTCATCGGCGGGGCGCTGCTCAACCACTTCTGGTGGGGCTCGATCTTCCTGATAAACCTGCCGGTCGCCCTGTTCGGCCTGCTGGCCGTCCTCAAGTGGGTGCCCGAGTCGAAGAGCCCCAGCGGCGACCGCCCCGACCTGCTCGGTGCGCTGTTGTCCACCGTCGGCATGACGGGCGTCGTCTTCGCGATCATCTCCGGCCCGGTCCACGGCTGGACCTCAGGCCGGGTGCTCGGCTCCGGCGTCGGCGGCGTGGCCGTGCTCGCGCTCTTCGCCCTGTGGGAGCGCCGCTGCCCGTACCCCATGCTCGACATGCACTTCTTCCGCAACAGCCGCTTCACCGGCGCCGTCGCGGGCGGCATCCTGGTGGCCTTCGGGATGGGCGGTTCGTTCTTCCTGCTCACCCAGCACCTGCAGCTGGTCCTGCACTACGACCCGCTGGAGACCGGTCTGCGCATGACGCCGCTGGCCCTGGTCATCGTCGTCCTCAACCTCACCGGCGTCGGCGCCCGGCTGCTGCCGAAGGTCGGCACCCCCGTGGCCATCGCGGGCGGCATGGGCCTGCTGGCCGCCGGCCTCGCGTCGATCGCGGTGCTGGGAGCCCACGCGTACGGCGGGATGCTGCTGGGCCTGATCCTCATGGGCGTCGGCATCTCCCTCTCCATGCCCGCCATGGCCAACGCGATCATGTCGGCGATCCCGCCGGAGAAGGCGGGCGTCGGCGCGGGCGTCAACGGCACGCTCCAGGAGTGCGGCAACGGACTGGGCGTCGCGGTGCTGGGCGCCGTGCTCAACTCGCGCTTCGCGGCGCTGCTCCCCGCGGTCGCCGCGGGGGCCGGGTCGCTGCCGGCGGCGCTGTCGAAGGCGGACACGGCCGCGGAGCGCTCGGAGATCCAGGACGCCTTCGCCTCCGGCGTGCAGGCCAGCCAGCTGGTGGGCGCGGGGGCCGTGCTGGCCGGCGGCCTCCTGGCCGGGGCCCTGCTGTGGCGGGCGGAGCGCAAGCGGTAGCAGGCACGGGTACGGTGCCGCGGCGGCCGGCCCGGGTCCACGGACCCCGGGCCGGCCGCCGCGGGCGGTCCGGGGCCGTCCCGTGGTTAGCATTCCAGGCAAGCAAGCAGCGAAAGGAAGTCCCCGCCATGGCGAGCGGTGTTCGCGCGGACAGCTCCCGGGTCAGCGTCTGGCTCGACGGAGGAACCACTCCGAAGCGGAAAGCGGCGGCCGAGGGCGAGGCCGGGGAGGGTGCGCTCGACCGGGAGCGGATCGTGGCCGCCACCGTGCGGCTCCTCGACGCCGAGGGTCTGGCGAAGTTCTCGATGCGCCGCCTGGCGGCCGAGCTGGGCGTGACCGCCATGTCGGTCTACTGGTACGTCGCCAACAAGGACGACCTCCTCGAGTACGCCCTCGACCACGTGTGCGCCGGCATCGCCCTGCCCGACGCGGCGGACGAGAGCACCGACTGGCGCGAACAGCTGCGGGTCCTGGCGGCCGGGTACCGCCGGCAACTCCTGCGGCACCCGTGGGTGCCCCAGCTGCTGGGCCGCTACCTCAACATCGGCCCGAACGCGATGGAGTTCTCCAACGCCGTCATCGGGGTGATGCGGCGCACGGGCCTGCCGGACGAGTCGATGGCCGGCGCGCTGTCCGCGCTCTTCCAGTTCGTCTACGGCTTCACCAGCAGCGAGGTGCTCTACAACGAGAACTGCCGCAGGTCGGGCGTCAGCCAGGACGACCACTACCGCCAGACCCTGAAGACGATCGAGGAGCGCCCGGACTTCACCGAGAAGTACCGCGACGCGATGAAACTGGCGGAGTCCCGCTTCTCGATGAGCGTCGCCGACATGTTCGAGCGCGACTTCAGCGTCGCCGTGGACACCGTGATCGCCGGCATCGAGGCCATGCGGGACCGCGGCCGCTGAGCCGCGCGGGGACATGCGTGAGGCCCCGGTGCGGTGCGCCCAGGCCGTCCCTTGCCTTGAAGTCGCGCACCGTCACCGGGGCCGTGGCCCGGGACCCTTCCATGCCGTTCCGGTCCGGGCCTCCGGCCGGCCGGGGCGCCCTCCGCTCGTAGCGCCCCCCGGCCGGCCGGGGTCGTTCAGCCGGCCTGCCGGGCCGGCTCTCCGGCGTCCGCGGTGGCGGAGGCCGGGTCGGAGGCGGTGGCCCGCGGGGCACCGTTGCCCTTGAGGGCGACCTCCTTGATGAAGAGCGTCACGATGAACGCGATCAGCGCGCACGGTGCCGCGTACAGGAACACGTCACCGATGCCGTGCCCGTAGGCGCTCTCCATGACGGTGCGGAGCGGCGCCGGCAGCTTGTCGAGGTCGGGGATGCCGCCCCCGCCCGCGCCGCCGTGGCCCATGGCCGCCGCGGCCTTCGGGCCGAGCGCGGTCAGGCCCTCCTTGACGTAGTCCGGCACCTTGTTGGCCAGCACCGCGCCGAGCGCGGAGACGCCGACCGCGCCGCCGAGGGAGCGGAAGAAGGTGACGACGGAGCTCGCGGCACCGAGGTCCTTCGGCTCGACCTGGTTCTGCGCGGCGAGGACCAGGTTCTGCATCATCATGCCGATGCCAAGGCCCGTGAGCGCCATGTAGACCGCCAGGTGCCAGTACGGGGTGTCGTACCGCATCGTGCCCAGCAGGCCGAGGCCCGCGGTGAGCAGCACGCCGCCGCTGAGCAGCCAGGCCTTCCAGCGGCCGGTCTTGGTGATGATCTGACCGGAGACCGTGGACGAGACGAACAGGCCGCCGATCATCGGGATGGTCAGCACGCCGGACATCGTCGGCGACTCGCCGCGCGCCAGCTGGAAGTACTGCGAGAAGAAGACCGTGCCGGCGAACATGGCGACGCCGACGAAGAGGCTCGCGAGCGAGGACAGGGCGATCGTCTTGTTGCGGAACAGCCGCAGCGGGATGATCGGCTCGGCCGCCTTGGCCTCCGCCAGCAGGAACAGCGCGGCGAGCAGGACCGAGCCGCCGACCATCGCGTAGGTCTGCCAGGACAGCCAGTCGTAGTCCTTGCCGGCCCGGGTGACCCAGATCAGCAGCAGGGTCACGGAGGCGGTGATGAAGAACGCGCCGAGCCAGTCGACCTTGACGTTCCGCTTCACCACGGGCAGCTTCAGCGTCTTCTGGAGGACGATGAGCGCGATGATCGCGAAGGGCACGCCGACGTAGAAGCACCAGCGCCAGCCGAGCCAGTCGGTGTCGGTGATGACGCCGCCGAGGAGGGGGCCGCCGACGGTGGCAACGGCGAAGGTGGCGCCGAGGTAACCGCTGTAGCGCCCGCGCTCACGCGGGGAGATCATCGCGGCCATGACGATCTGGGCCAGGGCGGAGAGACCGCCCACGCCTATGCCCTGGACCACGCGGCACGCGATGAGCATGCTGGTGTTCTGGGAGAGGCCGGCGACGATCGAGCCGGCGACGTAGACGACGAGGGCTATCTGGACCAGCAGCTTCTTGCTGAAGAGGTCCGACAGCTTGCCCCAGAGGGGGGTGGACGCGGTCATCGCCAGCAGCGAGGCCGTGACGACCCAGGTGTAGGAGGACTGGCTGCCGTGGAGGTCGTGGATGATCTCGGGCAGCGCGTTGGAGACGATCGTGGACGACAGGATCGCCACGAACATGCCGAGCAGCAGGCCGGAGAGCGCCTCCATGATCTGACGGTGCGACATGGGCGCCGCTTCGGTGGATGCCGAGGCTCCGGAGGCGTCCCGCACACCTGCTGGTGTGGACTTGGCCATGGACTTCCCTTCTCGGTTCAGACGGGTGTACGGGTTGAGGTGGTGGGGGAGGGCGTACGGGGCCGGCAGTCGCCGAAGCTCTCGCGGAGCCGCCGCATCAGGCCGATGAGGTGGCCGACGTCGTCGTCGGACCAGTCCCGCAGGCAGGAGGCGAGCGCGTCGGTGTAGCGCTCGGAGACCTCGTCCAGCAGCTTTGAGCCGCTCGGGGTCAGGCTCAGCAGCCGGGACCGCTTGTCGAGGGGGTCGGGCTGCCGGTCGATCCAGCCGCGCTCGGTGGCGTAGGCGACGTGCCGGCTCGTGACCGAGGCGTCGATGGCCAGCAGCTCGCCGAGCCGGCTCATGCGCATCTCGCCGTGCTGCCTGAGCAGGTTGAGCATGATGGCGGTGGCCGGGGAGCAGTCCTGGGGGAGCGCCCGGCTGAGGCCGCGCTTGACCGCGCCGATCGCGCTGAGCTGGCGGGCCAGCTCTTCGTACTGCTCCTGTGCGGCCATGGGTTCCCTCGGCTCCCGATCCGGTCGTGGATTTTTGGTTGCTTGGAGCAACCTTACGAAAGGTTGGTTGCTGAAGGCAAACGAAAATCCTACAAATCGGGTAAAGGAACCCTCAAGGGTTCCTCGGGTGGCCGTAAAGCGGTGGCCCCGCGCCCAAGGCGGCACGGCCTTTCGCTAGGGTCCTGGCCCATGGCCAACCCCCATCAGCAGAGCCCCGAGGGCGCTTACGACCCGGCGGGCAACACCCAGATGTTCCGAGCCTTCGTCGACGAGGGCCCGACCGGGCGGCGGACGCCCGCCGCCCCCGCCTCGTCGCGGGCCCGCGCGAGCTCCGGACCGCGCCCCGGCATGATCATCGGCGTGATCGTCGCGCTCGCGGTGGTCGCGGGCGCGGTCTGGCTGGCGCTGGGCTGATCCGGGAGCGATCCCGTACCGGGCGTGCCCGCCCGGCGTCACGGCGCGCGAACGTCACTTCCACTCCACCGAGACGTCGCGCGTCTCCACCCGCATGCCCAGGGGCACGCGCCACGCGTCGACGCAGACCGTCCAGTCGTACTCGACGGCCTGCCGCGGCGGCAGCGGGGCCGGCAGCGGACGGGTGGTGGTGACCGTCGCCCAGTCGGTGCCGAGCATCCCGAGGACGTGGGTGCCGAGGGTGACGGTCGCCTCGGTCACGGGGCGCCCGCCGGTGTTGGCGAACGTGAGGGAGACGCGCTCGCACCAGCGCCGGCCGTCCGGCTCCCGGCGCGGCTCGCTCACGTAGAGCTCGGCCGGTCCGGCCGAGGGCGCGGGCGTGCCCGGCACCGCCGGGCCCGGGCCGCCCGGGGCCGTGGGTGCGCCCCTCCCGGCGCCGGGTGTCGGCGCGGGGCGCGCGGGCTTCGCGGCGCGTCGCGGCGCGCCCGAGGACGGGGCGCTGCCGCCGGTGTGGTCCGTGCGGCCGCTCGTGGCGGCGGACGGCGGTGATCCGGTCGTCGCCGTGGTGCCGGGAGTGGGTGCGGTGGTCCGCGGGGCCGGGGTGGTGCGCGGTGTCGCGGAGGGCGTCCCGCCGGGGCCCTCCAGCGGCACGTACTCCACGGCCCCGGTCGGCCGGACCGTTTCGCCTGCCGGTCGGGGCGCGCCGGGGCCGGCGGCTCCCGTGGCGACATAGCCCTCGCGGTGGCTGCCGCCGCAGCCCGTCGCGAACGCCGCGAGCGCTCCCAGACCCAGCGAGCAGAGCGCGGTCGCCGAGGCGGAGACGAGCGTCTTCCGTCGCATCGGCCCAGTGTGGCTGACGGATCGTCAGGTGTACACCGTCCGTGCGCCCCCCGGCCGCCGGGCGTCCCGTCAGTCGGAGATGAGCCCCTCGCGCAGCTGCGCCAGCGTGCGGGTCAGCAGCCGGGAGACGTGCATCTGCGAGATGCCGACCTCCTCGCCGATCTGCGACTGGGTCATGTTGGCGAAGAACCGCAGCATGATGATCTGCCGCTCGCGCGGCGGCAGCTTGGCCAGCAGGGGCTTGAGGGACTCGCGGTACTCCACGCCTTCGAGCGCCGTGTCCTCGTACCCCAGCCGGTCGGCCAGCGAGCCCTCGCCGCCGTCGTCCTCGGGGGACGGCGAGTCGAGCGAGCTGGCGGTGTAGGCGTTGCCCACGGCCAGGCCGTCGACGACGTCCTCCTCCGAGACGCCCAGGCACAGGGCGAGTTCGGGCACGGTCGGCGAGCGGTCGAGCTTCTGGGCCAGCTCGTCGCTCGCCTTGGTCAGGGCCAGGCGCAGCTCCTGGAGGCGGCGCGGGACGCGCACGGACCAGCTGGTGTCCCGGAAAAAGCGTTTGATCTCACCGACGACGGTCGGCATCGCGAACGTCGGGAACTCCACGCCCCGTTCGCAGTCGAACCGGTCGATCGCCTTGATCAGGCCGATCGTGCCGACCTGGACGATGTCCTCCATCGGCTCGTTGCGGCTGCGGAACCTGGCCGCCGCGTAGCGCACGAGAGGGAGGTTGAGCTCGATGAGGGTGTCGCGGACGTACGTACGCTCGGCGCTGTCCCGCTCAAGCGTGGCCAGCCGCAGGAAGAGGGAGCGGGAGAGGGTGCGGGTGTCGATGGCTTCGCAGTCGTCGAGCACGGTGTGCGGTGCGTCGTTGGCGAGCACCTTCGCGCTGCCCAGGTCTACGGACATGCCACCCCCTTGAGGTCGCGGACGGGTTCGCAGCGGTCACCCCGGTCGAGGGTACGGCCGGGGGGCTGCGCCTCCACCTGAATACCGGAGGCTGCGCTGTGGCAAACGCAGTTCCAGCAGAATGTCACATGTCGGCAACACGCTGTAGCGTCAAGTCGACTTATCTTCCCCATGACCTCGGGGCGGGTGTCACCCGGAAGGGTTAAGCATCGATTCGATTTGCGGAACGCAGACGGGCGAAGCTTCGTGAGAGTAGCCGGGACACATGCATCTGCGACACCCCCAGCTCCGCGCTGATCTGCGACTGCGTCAAATTGCTGTAGTAGCGCAGCAGAAGGATGCGCTGTTCCCGCTCTGGAAGCTGGACGAGCAGGTGGCGCACGAGGTCGCGGTGCTCCACCCCGGCCAGCGCGGGGTCCTCGTAGCCGAGCCGGTCCAGCAGGCCGGGCAGGCCGTCGCCCTCCTGGGCGGCCTCCAGCGAGGTGGCGTGGTACGAGCGGCCCGCCTCGATGCAGGCCAGCACCTCGTCCTCGGCGATTTTCAGCCGGTCGGCGATCTCGGCGGTGGTGGGCGAGCGGCCGTGCAGCACGGTCAGGTCCTCGGTGGCGCCGTTGACCTGCACCCACAGCTCGTGGAGGCGGCGCGGGACATGGACCGTGCGGACGTTGTCGCGGAAGTAGCGCTTGATCTCCCCGACCACGGTGGGCATGGCGAAGGTCGGGAACTGCACCCCGCGGTCGGGGTCGAAGCGGTCGATGGCGTTGATGAGGCCGATGGTGCCCACCTGGACCACGTCCTCCATCGGCTCGTTGCGGCTGCGAAAGCGCGCCGCGGCGTACCGGACGAGGGGGAGGTTGGCTTCGATCAGGGCGGCGCGCACGCGGGCGTGCTCGGGCGTGCCGGGCTCCAGGGTGGCGAACTTCTTGAACAGCACCTGGGTGAGGGCCCGGGCGTCGGCGCCCCGGCTCTCCCGGGTGGAGGGCGGTGCGGCGGGCTCGCCGGGCTCCTCGGGGCCCTCGTGGCGCTCGTGGTCCCCGGGGGTCGCCCGGTCCTCGTGGCCGGCCCGGCGGGGCTGCTCGTCGGACGCTTCGGTCGGGTCCGCCTCGTCGGTGGGCTTGTCGCGCCGGAGGGGGGCTTCGGGCGCAGTACGGGCCGGCACGGTCACCACCCTTTTTTGGTCAACTCATCGGGCAAAAGCGGTCATAGCATCACAAGACATGTCCGCTGTAGCAAGCACCTCGGGTTGGCCGTGTTGACGACGGAAACCGCCCCCCACCGAGGTGGTGAGGGGCGGTGAAAGGCATGGCCGCGCGGGCCTGCGGCGGTGTGTCGGGCGGCCCGGGCGCCGCGCTGCGGCGGGCGCCGGATGTCGTCAGAACGGGTAGTCGGCGATGACCCAGGTGGCGAATTCGCGCCACTGGCCGACGCCCGCCTGGTGGGCGGGGTGGTCCAGGTACCGCTGGAGCGCGTCGGTGTCCTCGACGGAGCAGTTGATGGCGTAGTCGTAGGCGATCGGCCGGTCCGAGATGTTCCAGGCGCACTCCCACGAGCGCAGCTCGGGGATGGCCTTCTCCAGCTCCTCGAACGCCCGCACGCCCGCGACCACGCGCGGGTCGTCGCGCTCGACGCCCTCGTTGAGCTTGAACAGGACGAGGTGGCGAATCACAGGCTGCCCTCTTCGCTTTGCAGGCTCGGCTCCGGCTCTCCCGGCGGAGCGCCGGCCCGGTTCAGTTGATCAGCTGGGTCATGAACTCGCCGATGTTCTTGGCGGCGTCCGAGATCCCCTCGAAGCCTATCTGGACGAGTTCGGCCGACCGGGCGGGGGAGTGGATGATCGTGTAGGCCACGAAGATGCCGAGTCCCCACAGCACGACCTTTTTCGTCTGGACCATCGCGCACTGCCTCCCCTGCCGTCCCGTGTGCGGTCGCGAGAGTCTATCCGTGCATACGTACGGATGGCTGGTTCGCGTCGGCGTGGCAGCGCGAGGGCGGTGTGGAGGTACTCACACCCCTCACACCGCTTTTAAGGCCCTAAGGCCCTACGGGCGGGGCCCTTCGCCGCACCGCGCGCCCGGCGCCGGAGCGGAGGATGGTGGGGGCCCGGCGGATCTGGCAGGAATGCGCCGGGCCTTCGGACGTGGACCTCTCTGCGGGGTCCGGACCGCGCGCATCCCCCCGACCGCGGTCCGTACTTGGAGCCCGCGTCCTCGTCGGGGGAGGCGGCCCGGCCACCGGCGCCGCCTCCCCCGTCCTGCGCCCGCCGGAGGCCCCGGCTTCGGACCGATGCGCGCACGGGTTCGGAGCCGGGGCCTTCCGCGTGTGCGGAACCGCCGGGTCACGGGTGGGCGACGGAGGTGAGACGGACCTTCGGCCGGGGCACCAGAAAGGCACAGGTGTGCCCGATGAGGGAGGGCGGTGGGATTCCCCATGGGCGTGTACGAGCTGGCCTTCACCATGCGGCGGCGCGTGGTGGAGGGGGCGGTCGTCGTCGAACTGCTGGGTGAGATCGACATTTTGGCGGAGCAGGTCCTCGGGCCCCGGCTGGAGGACGTGGCGGGACGGCGCCGGGGTGATCTCGTCGTCGATCTGAGGGGCGTGACGTTCCTGGACGCCAGCGGGGTGCGGCTGCTGCTCCGGGCGCGCAGGCGCGCGCTGCGGTGCGGGGCGCGGCTGAGGGTGGTGCGGGGCGGGCCGATGATCTCGAAGGTGATCCGCATCGCCGGCGTGGAGCCGGCGTTCACCTGGCTGGACGCGTTCCCGCCGTCGGCGGTCGGGAGCGTGCCGGCCTGAGGGGCCGCTCCTGCCGGGCCCGGGGCCGGCGGCGGTCAGGCGCCCCGGTCCGCCGGGAACTCCTCCGCCAGGAGCCGCGTCACCTCCCCCGCCTCCACCGCCCCGCGCCGGTCCAGCACGTCCCGCGCCTCGCGCAGGCAGCCCAGGGCCACCCGGGGCTCGCCGAGGCCCAGCAGCGCCCGGCCCCGTGCCGCCAGCGCCACGCCCCGGCAGTGGTCGTCGCCCAGCCCGCCCTCGATCGCCAGGGCGCGGTCGGCCGCGGTGAGCGCGTCGCGGTGCCGCAGCTGCTCCAGGCGGCAGTGCGCCAGCCGGGCCAGGAGCAGGGCCTCCCGGCGCGGGGCGGGCTCCAGGGACAGCGCCTCGCGCAGCCGTTCCACGGCGGTCGCCGACCGGCCGGCCCGCAGGAAGACGCGGCCCGCCTGGTGGAGCACGTGCGCCAGCGCCGGGCCGTGGCCCGCCCGGCGGGCCCCCTCGGTGGCCTCGCCCGCGGCGGTCAGCGCCTGGTCGTGGCGGCCGAGGGCGGCGAGGGCGACGGCCGTGTCCGCCCGGGCCTCCAGGGCGTCGGTGACGGCGCCTTCGGCGCGCAGGCGCTCCTCGGCCGCCACGAGCAGGGGCAGGGCGTCCCCGGCCCGTCCCAGGGCCTCCAGCACGATGCCCAGTTCACGGCCGGCGAGGGTGGCGGCCGGTTCGTCGCCGGCGGCCTCGGCCAGGCGCAGGGCCGCGCGCAGGTCGCGCTCGGCACGCTCGTAGGTGTCGGGGCCCAGCCGGGGCGCGCCCAGCAGCCACAGGGCGCGGGCGGCGCTCGCCTCCTCGCCGTGCTGGCGCGCCCTGTCCAGCGCCCGCCCGGCCGGCCCGTCGAGCTCCCCGCGCAGGGCCGTGCCGTCGGTCAGGCGGGCCCAGACGACGAGCAGGTCGACGGCGGGGCGTACGCAGTCCGGCGTGTCCAGGCGGAGCACCTGACGGAGCGTCGCCACCACGTCGGGATGGGCCCCGTGCAGCCAGGCGCGGGCCGCGTCGGTGTCGGGGAGGGGGCGCCCGGTGGTGGTCAGACGGTGGTGCAGATGACGCGGTACGGCGCTGTCGGGGCGGACGCGGCGCAGCGCGGTGACGGCCGTGGCGAGCTGGTGGTCGAGCAGTCGCAGCAGGGCCGCGTCCCGGACGGGCGGGCTGTCGGTGCGCTCGCTCTGCCGCCGGCCGAAGTCCCGCAGCAGGTCGTGACGGCCGTACCGGCCCCGGCCGAGCGGCTGGAGGAGTCCCGCGCCGGCGAGCTCACCGAGCAGGGCCGCGGGCCCGGGGGCGGTATCGGGGCCGCCGAGGAGGGCGGCCGTCGACTCCTCGTCCAGCGCGGACACGTCCGGCAGGGCCAGCAGGCGCAGCGCCCGGGCCGGCGCCGCGGCGAGGGCGTCGTAGGCCACGCGGAACGCGGCCTCGGCGGGGGCGCCCCCGGCGTGCAGCTCCGTCAGGTGGTCCCGCTCGGCACGGAGCCGGCCCGCCAGGTCGTCGAGCGTCCAGGAGGTGCGGGCGCCGGGCTGCGTCGCGGCGACGCGCACGGCCAGCGGCAGCCGCCCGCACGCGGCGACGACGGCGCGCGCCGCCTTCTCGCCCGCACCGGCCCCGGCGTCACCCGCGACCGCCGTCAGCAGCCGGAGCGCCTCCGCCTCCTCCAGCGCCGGCACCTCGACCTCCCGCGCCCCCGGCAGGCCGCCCACGCCCTCCCGGCCGGTGACGAGGACGGCGCAGCCCGGTGCGCCCGGCAGCAGGGGCAGGACCTGTTCCGCGTCGCGCGCGTCGTCCAGGACCAGCAGGGCCCGCCGGTCGGCGAGGAGCGCGCGGCAGCGGGCCGCCCGGCGCCCGTCCCCCTCCGGCAGCGCGCCGTCGGTGACGCCCAGCGCGCGCAGCAGCAGGGCGAGGGCGGCGCCGGTGCCGAGGGGCTCCGCGTCGGTGCCCCGCAGGCCCAGGAAGAACAGCCCGCCGGGGAACGCGGCCCGCACGGCGCGGGCCGCGTGCACGGCCAGGGCGGTCTTGCCCGCTCCGGCGGCTCCCGTCAGCACGACGACCGGCGTGCCGCCGCCCGCCGTCAGGGCCTCGCCCACCCGGGCGGCGAGCGCCTCCCGGCCGGTGAAGCGGAGGGTCTGCGCCGGCAGCAGGTCCGGCCCGGCCGGCGACGGGCCCACGGCGGTCGCCGGTGGCACGGGCGGCCCGCCCGGGCCGCCGGCCAGGACCTGCTCGTGCGCCCGGGTGAGCTCCGGGCCGGGCACGGCGCCGGTCTCCTCGGCGAGCCGCTGCCGGACCGCGGCGAACACGGCGAGCGCCTCGGCCGGCCGCCCCGCGCTCCGCAGGGCGAGCATGAGGACGGCGTGGGCGCGTTCGCGCAACGGGTGGAGGGCGGCCAGGGACCGCAGTCCGGCCACGGCGTCGGCGGTCCGGCCCAGGGCCAGGGCGCACTCGAAGAGGTCCTCGCGCGCGGTGACGCCCAGTTCGGTGAGCCGCTCCCGCTCGCGCTCGGCGTACGGGCCGGGCAGGGCGGCGAGCGGGGTGCCGCCCCACAGGGCGAGGCCGGCGCCCAGCCGCTCGTACGCCCCCGCGACGTCGCCGGCGCTCCGGGCCGAGGCGGCGGCCGCCAGGTGCTCCTCGAACACGGTGGCGTCCAGAGCGGCGGCCGGCGTCCGCAGGGCGTACCCGTCGGCTGTGTCCGTCAGCACGGAGGCCCGACGGTCGGCGTCCGGTTCGAGCACGGCGCGCAGCCGGGAGACGTAGGACCGCAGGGTGGCCGTCGCGTGGGCGGGCGGGGCGGCGCCCCACAGCGCGTCGACGAGATCGTGCGCGGTGACGGGCCGGCCGCGTCGCAGCAGCAGCACCGCCAGGGCTGCCCGCTGCTGCGGCGGGCCCAGCGCCAGGGGTCTGCCGTCCCGCTCGCCCCGCACGGGCCCGAGCACGTGGAACCGCAGACGCTGGTCTACCTCGTCACCGGGCACGGGGGTGCTCCTCGCTGCGGGCCGGACGGTCTGAGGGGGGTGCGGGCGCGATGCGGGCGGTTCACTCGAATTGCACGATATGGGCGGGTACTTGTCCACCGGAGGCGGGGGAGCGGGGGACGGCCGTCGGTGGCGGGCGCGCGCCGGGGCCCCCGCGGGGGCCGCACCGGGGGCGCCGGGCAAACGAAAACCGCCCCGGTCCGCGAGGCGGATCGAGGCGGTTTCCCTGAAGCGGTAGCGGTGGGATTTGAACCCACGGAGGAGTTGCCCCCTCACACGCTTTCGAGGCGTGCTCCTTCGGCCGCTCGGACACGCTACCGAGAGGAAGCTTAGCGGACGGTGGGCCGTGTTCCGAAATCGGTTCCGGGCGGAATGGGTGTGACGATGCTCAACGGGCGCGGAAGAAGCGCGTGAGGAGCCCGGCGCACTCGTCCGCGAGGACGCCCTCGATCACCTCGGGGCGGTGGTTGAGGCGGCGGTCGCGCACGACGTCCCAGAGGGACCCGGCCGCGCCCGCCTTCTCGTCGGCGGCGCCGTAGACGACCCGGTCCAGGCGGGAGAGGACGATCGCGCCCGCGCACATCGTGCACGGCTCCAGGGTGACGACCAGCGTGCAGCCCGTGAGGCGCCACTCGTCGACGGCCCGTGCGGCCTCGCGGATGGCGAGCACCTCCGCGTGGCCGGTGGGGTCGCCGGTGGCCTCGCGCTCGTTGCGGCCGCGCCCGATCACGGAGCCGTCCGGAGCCAGCACGACGGCTCCCACCGGCACGTCGCCGGTGCCGGGGGCCCGTTCGGCCTCCTCCAGGGCGGCCCGCATGGCGGGCCGCCACGGATCCCGTACGGGGTCGTGGGGCTGGGTGTGGACGGCTCCGTTCATGGCACCAGTGTGGGCGAGCCCCGCGGAGCGGGCGGCACGGGTGTCAGCGGACGGCCTCCAGCACCTCGCGGCAGCCGAGCGCGTCGGTGATCGTGCCGAGCGCGTCCCCGTCGAGGGCCCGGAGCTCCTTCCCGCTCACCCCGAGGTCCGACAGCAGCTCCCCGTCGCCCAGCGGTCCGGAGGGCGCGCGCTCGGCGGCGTCGCCGTCGCCCTCGTCCTCCTCCGGCTCGCCGTCCTCCGTGCCGTCGAGGTCCAGGCTGTCCAGCTCGTCGTCGGCGTCCTCCTCGCGGCCGATCAGCTCGTCGACGAGCATCGCGCCGTACGAGCTGCGGTTCGCGGCGACGGCGTCCGAGACGTAGACGCGGGGATCGTCCTCGCCGTCCACCCGGACGATGGCGAACCAGCTGTCCTCCTGCTCGATGAGGGCCAGGACCGTGTCGTCGTCCACCGAGTTCTCCCGGGCGAGGTCGACGAGATCGGCCAGGGTTTCGACGTTGTCGAGTTCTGTGTCGCTCGCTTCCCACCCGTCGTCGGTGCGCGCGAGCAATGCGGCGAAGTACACCGTGACTCTCCCACTGGTCATAGGCGGTGCCGGGTCGGACGGGGACCACCCCGCCCACTCGGAATCGTGGCAGAAACATGGGCGTTGCGAGAGGTCTTCCGCGCTGCGTCGTGCAGCAGTCCGAAGAGATGTCCCTCACGCGAGGCCCGTGCGGGGCCCGTACGGGCGCGGCGGGGGCGGCGCGGCGGGGGGCCGTCCCCGCCCCCGGGGCGCGGCCCGTCCGGCCTACCAGCGGAAGGTTCGCATCCGCATCTGCTGGCGCATCCGGGCCGCCCGGGCCCGGCGCGGCTGCACCCTGTCCCGCAGCTCCTTCGCCTCGTTCAGCTCGCGGAGGAACTGGGCGCGTCGCCGTCTGCGGTCCTCGGAGCTCTCCGAGCCGTCCTCCGGTTTCTCCATCCGCTCCGGCCTCGCGGGTTTCCCCCGGGCGGCCGGGCCTTCGGGCTCGCGCGGCGCCCGGGCCTTCTTCAGGAGCCTCTCCGGGAGCTGCTCCTGCCGCTTCTCCTGGGACTTCGTGGTCGTGCGGGGCGTGCGGGCCGCCGGTCCCGTCCCCCGCCTGTCATGGCCAGCCATGGGCAGCACCACCTCGTGCCGAGGTCCTCGCCCGGCGACAGGCCGGGCGTACGTGCCCACTTTCCCCCTAAGTGGTGGTTTGATGCCAGGGCGGCGACAGACCCTCCTCGGGACGCCGAAGAGGTACCGGTGAGCCCCCCGCCGACGTACGGGCGGGCGCCCGGGCCTTGAAGCTCGGTTAATGTCGACGTATGCGGATCCACGTCGTCGACCACCCGCTGGTGGCGCACAAACTCACCACTCTGCGCGACAAGCGCACCGACACCCCCACCTTCCGGCGCCTCGCCGACGAGCTGGTGACCCTGCTCGCCTACGAGGCCACGCGCGACGTGCGCACCGAGCAGGTCAGCATCGAGTCCCCGGTCACCGCGACCACGGGCGTCCGGCTCTCCCACCCGCGTCCGCTGGTGGTGCCGATCCTCCGCGCCGGCCTGGGCATGCTCGACGGCATGGTCCGGCTGCTGCCCACGGCCGAGGTCGGCTTCCTGGGGATGATCCGCAACGAGGAGACCCTGAAGGCCGAGACCTACGCCACCCGCATGCCCGAGGATCTCTCGGGCCGCCAGGTGTACGTCCTGGACCCGATGCTCGCCACCGGCGGCACCCTCGTCGCGGCGATCAACGAGCTGATCAGCCGCGGCGCCGACGATGTCACCGCGATCTGCCTGCTGGCCGCCCCCGAGGGCGTCGAGGTCATGGAGCGCGAGCTCAAGGGCGCCCCGGTCACCGTCGTCACGGCCTCCGTCGACGAGCGCCTCAACGAGCACGGCTACATCGTGCCGGGCCTCGGCGACGCCGGCGACCGCATGTACGGGAGCGCGGGCTAGGGGGTGTCCGATGGGTCAGCACGGGCCCATCGGACACCCCCTAAGCCCGACGAGCGCGGGAACCGGAGGGGACGGCCGTGGCGGCCCGTCCCCTTCCCCGTTCCCGCTCGGCGCACCCGGTGCTCAGCACCTGCTCCCCTTCGCCCCGTCCGCCCGGCCCTGGCCCGGCGAGTCCTTCGGGGCTCCCGACGAGGGCGCCGGGGCGGAGGCGGACGGCGACTGGTGCGACTGGTCCTCCAGCGCCGTCAGCAGCCGGTCCGCGTCCTCCTTGGGCGTCAGCGTCTTGTACCCGTCGCCGAGGACGAGGTCGACGTCCTGCCCCTCGCGCTGGTCGCTCTTGGCCTCCGTGCCGGTCAGCTGCGTGCCCAGCACCTTCAGCGCCCCGTCGAGCGCCTCCCGCGAACCGAGCAGCACGCCCGTGCCGGTGACCTTCTTGTCGTAGTCGGACTGGGCGTTGCCCACCTTGCCGATCTTGAATCCGCGCCGTTCCAGCTCGTCCGCCGTGATCTTGGCGAGGCCGCCGCGGGGGGTGGCGTTGTAGACGTTGACGGTGATGTCACCGGGCTTCGGCAGCTCCTTGGGCGCCTTGCGCCCGGCCGCCTGCGCCCCGCCGTTCTTGCAGTCGGTGCTCTTCTTCGCGGGCGCCGCTGCCTCGGTCCCGCCGCCACCGCCGGAGAAGACGTCGACGAGCTGGAGCGTCCCCCATCCGGCCAGCCCGAGCACGGCGGCCGTGGCCACCGAGGCGAGCACGATCCTGCGGCGGTTCCGAGGGCGGCGCATGTGCGGGAAGCGATGGCCCGTGATGCGGTACTTACCACCCATGCCGGGAGGGGTGAGCATGCTCATGGGCGCAGCGTAGTGCTGGGCACAGCCGCTGCCTACTAGATGATCAACGGGTTGCGCACACGCCAACCCAAAAGGGCCAATTGCCGTCCACGACAGGCGTTCGGATGGGGGCGTGAAGGGCTCCGCCCGCGCCTTCGGGGCAACCCCGTGCGCCCGGGCCGGGGCCGGTCAGTCGAGTTCGAGCACGCGCGCGTGAAGCACCTGGCGCTGCTGCAACGCGGCGCGCACCGCGCGGTGCAGACCGTCCTCCAGATAGAGGTCGCCCCGCCACTTCACGACGTGGGCGAACAGGTCGCCGTAGAACGTCGAGTCCTCGGCGAGCAGGGTCTCCAGGTCGAGCTGCTGCTTGGTGGTCACCAACTGGTCAAGACGTACCGGGCGCGGGGCGACGTCCGCCCACTGGCGGGTGCTTTCCCGGCCGTGGTCGGGGTACGGCCGCCCATTTCCGATGCGCTTGAAGATCACACGGAAAGCCTACCGGGCGAGCGGCTCCGAGCGCAGCCATGGCGCGGGAGTGCGAAGGTGACAATCAGCCGCATACCGGGAGTGATGGATGGGACCTATGAGCGACGGAACTTCTTTCCCCCGCCCCGGCCCCGCCCTTCCGGTCCCCGCCGCCGGCAGCGCGGCGGGGTGACGCGTTCACGGGCCCGCCCTCGGCCTCGGCGCCCTGCTCCGGGACGGCGTCTGCCGTCCGGACGCTCCCGGCGCCGGCCGGAGCGGTGCGGGCGCCGGAGCCGTACGGACGTTACGCACAGGCTGTGGATGCGGTCGGCGTACGAGGAGCTCACCACGACGGCCCCACCCCGGCCGGCCCCCGAGCCGCCGGCCGGGACGGCGGCGCGACGGGAGGAGCCGCGACGGGAGCCGCGTGAGGCGGAGCCCTCGCCCGTCGGCCAGGTGGTCCAGCGGCACGTTCACGGCCCTGGCCCGCTCGGGCGGCACCCGGATCGGCCGGGAGATCTGCCGCTCGCTCTTCGGCGCGACGCGCCGCAGGCGCTGAGGGCCCGCCGCCGGGCGCGCTACTCGGCGATCTCCGTCCGCTCCCACCACTCGTAGACGGGCAGCCTGCCCTCCTCGGTCTCCTGGTGGCGCGGAGTGGACTTGAAGTGCTCGTACCCGCCGCGGTACGGCACCTTCAACTCGACGCCGGGGGGCAGGATCGGGACGATCCGCTCGGGAAGCTCGTCCGGACCACCTTCGAGAAAGGCCTTGGCAGCTCTGGTCATGGGCCCAGTCTTCCGGCCGCCGCCAGCGGTCGCGCGGCGACGCGCCGCGTGGCGGCGTGATGCCCGGGCGGCGCGTCAGCCTTTCCCCGCTGCCTTCTTGGCTGCTCGTTTCATCTCCTGCTTGTACGCACGGACCTTCTCCAGGGAGCCGGGTCCGGTGATGTCGGCCACCGAGCGGAACGACCCCTCCTCGCCGTACGGGCCCGCCGCCTCCCGCCAGCCCTCGGGCCGCACCCCTAACTGCTTGCCCAGCAGCGCGAGGAAGATCTGGGCCTTCTGCCTGCCGAAGCCGGGCAGTTCCACGAGCCGCCGGAGCAGCTCCCCGCCGGTGGGCGCGTCACGCCACACGGCGCTCGCGTCACCGCCGTAGTGCTCGACGAGGTACTGGCACAGCTGCTGGACCCGCTTCGCCATCGACCCGGGATACCGGTGCACGGCCGGCTTCTCGGAGAACAGCGCGGCGAACGCCTCGGGGTCGTACGCCGCGATCTCCTGCGCGTCGAGGTCGTCGCGGCCGAGGCGGGCGGCGACGGTGTGCGGGCCGGTGAAGGCCCACTCCATGGGGATCTGCTGGTCCAGCAGCATCCCCGTCAGGGCGGCCAGCGGGCTGCGCGAGAGCAGCTCGTCGGCTTCGGGCTGCTGGGCGAGCCGGAGGGGGTGGTCCAGGTGAGCCATACGCCGATCCTCCCTCCGGGCGGCCCGCGCCGCACGCGCTCCCGCTTCCGGCGCGCCGCCGGCCGCGCTCACGCCTGCGGCGTCGCGGGCACGTCCTCCCAGCGGCGGCGGGCGCGGCGCAGCGAGCGGGCGTCGGAGTAGCCGAGCCGGTCGGCGAGGACGGACACGGGCGTGCCGCCCTGCCGCGCCGCCTTCTCGGCCCGCGTCCGGCGGGCCGCGTCCAGCTCCGCGCGCCAGGTGGTGCCCGCGTCGGCGAGGCGGCGCTGGAGGGTGCGCGGGCTGACGGCGAGGCGGCGGGCCATCGCGTCGAGCCCCACGGTGCCGTCGGCCAGACTCTCCGTCAGCAGCCGCCGGAACCGCGACTCCCAGGTCTCCGGGGTGGGCAGCGGCAGGGTGTCGGCGTAGCGGCGCAGGATGGCGTGCAGGGCGGGGTCGGCGGTGGCGATGGGCAGCCGCAGGTCGGAGGTGCGGAAGGTGAAGCTGCCGGTGGCCTGACCGAAGTCCAGCCGCTGCCGGGCGGAGAACAACTCGGCCAGATCGGCGTGCCGCCGCGGCGCCTCCTGGGCGAAGCCCACGTGGACGGGCCGGACGAGCTGGCGGGTCGCCTCGTTGGCGCGGATGCACAGCACGGCGAGCGAGAAGCGCTCGGACAGGTCGGTGGCCGGCCCGCCGTCCTGGAAGTGGCTGAAGGCGTAGGTCGTCTCCCGGTCGTTCTCCTCGACCAGTTCCAGCCGGCAGTTCGTGCTGATGAACGGCAGGTAGCGGAGGGTCAACCGCATGGCCTCGCCCAGCGTGGGGGCGCTCGTGGCGAGGTAGTCCAGGAGGTCGAGGGCCCCGAGCCGGTACTGGCCCGCCATGGTCAGCGCGGTGTCCTTGACCTCCATGACCCGGTCCGTCAGTTCCCACAAGGCGAACATGGCCGGTGAGGGGACCCGGGCGTCCGCCTCGGTCAGCGCATCGCTCGACAGGCTCGCCTCACGGACGATGCCGTGCGGGTCGGCTCCCGTGGCCGCCGCCGACGCGAGGAGGAACTTCGCCACGGCGACGGACTCGTGCCGGTCGTTCTCGGGGCACGACTCATTCATGCCGACAATGATCGCCCGAATCGTGGCGCGTCTTGTCCGGTGGGTGGCGCGCTGTGTCCTTTCTCTCACGCCTCATAGGCACCACAGTGGAGGTCAGGGATTAGCCGAGGGCCGTGTGTGAACGGCCGAATAGCTTTTCGTCCTGCCCGAGGGGGAGCCAAGGGGGACAGGGGAGTGCGGGCAGGTACGGGGGTCCAGCCCGCACTCCCCTGACGCGCCGGGCGGGCCGCGGTCGGCCGCATGGCCGGGCGGCCGAATAACGGGCCGAATTCCCCGTGCGGCGAAGACGGGGAATCACTGCGAATGCCCCGCCGGCGACCGCCGACGAAAATGATCAATTACCGGCGGTGCCGAATGTCCAGGGCCGGACCGGTACTTCACCGAACACATCGCCGCACTCGACGCGCTCCACGCCCTGAAGACCGCCCGGTGGTTCCACGGTCGAGCGCTTCGGAGCCCTGCCGCCGGCCTCGGCACGGCGGGTGACGGCGGGGGGGGGCTCGCGGGCGTCGTGCTCGCCGACGCTGCCGCGTCCGGCCGGTGCGGTCCCGGGTGTGGCCGCCGAGGCCGTGGCCCGGGGCGGGTCAGGTGAGCTGGTGGTCGTGGTGCTCGGGCGGTGCGGCTTCGGGGGCGGGCGCGGTGAAGAGCGGCGGCTCGTTCCTGCCGGCCCAGACGCCGTAGAGCCGGCGGATGGCGGCGATGTCGGGCAGGTCCTTGGGGCGGCTCGCGGCGATCTTCCAGCGCAGCACGTCCCCGAGGCGCATGAAGGGGACGCCGTCGATGACGTCCGCGTCGTCGATCAGGCGGTCGACGGACCAGCCCGGTGTCCAGCGGTCCATGATCTCGATGTCGGCGGTGGGATGCACGACGCGCCGGCCGTACCCGGAGACCGTGGCCTCGGGCTCGCCGAGCGTGAGCGCCCGCTCCCAGGCGGCCCCGCGCGCGAGGACGTCCAGGTCGCCCATGCGCGGCCGCAACCCCCGTACGTAGAGCGCGGCCGAGCCGCACACCACGTAGTCCCCCTTCGGCAGGTCCATGGCGGCCAGGGCGGCGAAGAGCCCGTCGGCGTCGCTCAGCAGCATGCGCCCACCTCGCTCGGCGCGGCGGAAGGGCGTAACCGGGAGGTGGCGAAGGGGACGGGGGCGCTGTGTTCCACGTGTCTGCTCCGGGCGTCGGGGTGGTCCCAGGAGCCGTCGGCCCGTGCGGGGGCCCCGCGACCACCGATGCGGGAGCCTACGAACCTACGAGCCCGGCCTGCCACGTCACAAGCGAATACTGCCGGGCGCCGGGGGCGCACGGAAGCGGGGCGGCGAGGACCGGGCCCTCGACGGCGGGTGCGCCGCCGCCTCAGGAATGTCACGCGGGCACTCTGGCGCCACACCCCTCCCCGCCCTACCTTGACCGCGGTGGACCCGACCACCCCAAGCGTTGTCATGCCCTCATCGACAGCGAGTCCGTACGACTCAGGCGAGAGGTGAGACATGTACCCCCGCGCAAGACGCCCCCACCGGCCCCGACGGCCAAGCCGCTTACGCCCGTTGGGCGTCGTCACGCTCCTGCTCGGCCTCCTGGGCGCGGCGCTCGCCGCGGGACCCGCACGGGCGACGGACGACGCCTCCCGGCCCAGGCCGCGCCTCGTCCAGCCCGTCGACCCGCAGCGCTGGCGCAACCCCGACGACATGACGTGGGCCGAGTACCGCCCGGTCCCCGGCACCGACTGGGCCAACCCCGACGTGAAGCCCACGCGGCGCACGTTCAAGGGCGCCCTGGTGCTCCTGGACTACCCCGACGAGGAGTTCTCGGTCAGCAAGCCGCCCGGGTCGACCATCTTCGGCAATCCGCTGCCCAGCGCCTCCGGCGTTCCCCGCGCGCGGCTGCCCAGGTTCTACGAGGACTTCCTCAACAAGCCCGGCACCCTCAACCACGGCCACACCATCAACGAGTACTGGATGGAGGACTCCGGCGGCCGCATGGGCGTGGACCTCACGGCCTTCGGCGTCTACCGCATGCCAGGGAAGTCCTACCAGTACGGCATCGAGCCCGGCATGAACCCCGGCGCCTGCCCCCAGGGCGACACGTGCGGCAAGGACATCCGGACCGACGGCAAGAGCGCGTGGGTGGCCGACGTGGGGGCCGGGCGGGCCGGGGAGTTCGACTTCGTCTTCTACCTGACCGCCGGGGTGGACGAGTCGTCCGCCTGGCAGGAGTTCGGCCCGATGAAGTTCGCGTCCCCGCGCGACGTACCGGCCGCCTGGGGCCCGCCGTCCCCGGTCCCCGGCGGCGGCACCACGGCTGCCACCCGCTATGTGCCGTGGACGTCCTGGCAGGCGGCCGCCCGCATCTGGCCCAACGCGGCGAACGGCTCGTCCACCCAGACCGAGAGCTCCGGCATGGCCACGTTCGCCCATGAACTCAGCCACATCCTGGGCATAGGCGACAACTACAACAACCCCTACGGCACGCCGCTCAGCCGCTCCTACACCGGCATCTGGGGCATGCTCTCCCGGGGCTCCTTCAACGGACCGGGCGGCCCCCACACCCGCTGGCAGATCCCCGCCACGGCCGGCGGTTCGATGGGTGCCCAGCACGTCCTGCGGGACAAGATCAAACTCGGTATCGTCGACGAGAAGAACGTCCTGCGCCTCGACCGCGACGCCCTCAAGAACTCCGGCCTCGTCGTCGCCCGCGTCACCGCGCGCTCGGCCCCGCCCGGCGAGAAGGGCCTGGCCGGCGTCAACGTCACCATGAAACGCGACCTGTCCCCGGCCTGCGACCGCACCACCGACCCGCTGTGCGACGGAGGCGGCTACGACAACTACACGGTCGAGGTCGTGGACCGCATGGGCATGGACTCCTTCACACCCGACAGCGGAGTGCTGCTCGCCAAGACCAAGAACGCGGACCGCGCCCCGTTCGCCTGGGTGGTCGACGCCCACCCCGAGGACATAGGCCTGGTGGACTTCACGCGCCCGGACGGCACCCCGCAGAAGATCACCATGGGGGACTACCGGCAGCTGAGCGACGCCCTCTTCCACGCGGGCGCCGACTCCGGCAGCTCGTACGAATACGTCGACGAGGCCAACAGGCTCCACTTCTACGTCCTCGACGTGCGCCGGGACGCCACCGGGGTGCTCTCCTACTCGGTCGGCGTCCGCTCCCTGGACGGCCCGGGCCCGCAACCCCGCGGCCTGGCCCTGGGCAGGGCCAAGGCGAAGGGCAAGCCCGCCGGTGGTCGGGCGCTGTGCACCTTCCCCCTCACCAACACGGGCGGGACCACCCCGGGCACCGACCCGTACCTGTCCTCGGACGTCTACCGCCTGACGGCCACGACCACGGGCCGCGGCTGGTCGGCCTGGCTGCCCACCCACCTGACGTCCACGCCCGCCGGCACCACGGTCCCCGTCGACGTCGCGGTCACGGCGAAGGCGAACGCCGACCGCACCGGCACGATCACCCTGACGGCCCGCTCGGAAAGCGACCCGGGCAAGACGGTGCGGGGGAACTGCACGGTGCGGAGGTCGGGGAGCTGACGCTGAGGCGGGCGCGGCCCACCGGCTCCTCTTCGGCCCCGCCCGCCCACCCTGCCGTCTGGAACGCCCGGCGGCCGCGTCCGGGGTTGCCGGACGCGGCCGCCGGGGCGTGCGGAGCCTGGGTCAGCCGAAGCGGCGGAGCCGGAGGCTGTTGGTGACGACGAAGACGGAGGAGAAGGCCATGGCCGCGCCGGCGATCATCGGGTTGAGCATGCCGGCCGCCGCGAGGGGGAGGGCGGCGATGTTGTAGCCGAAGGCCCAGAAGAGGTTGCCCTTGATGGTGGCGAGGGTGCGGCGGGAGAGCCTGATCGCGTCGGCGGCCACCATCAGGTCACCGCGGACGAGGGTGAGGTCGCCGGCCTCGATGGCGGCGTCGGTGCCGGTGCCCATGGCCAGGCCGAGGTCGGCGGTGGCCAGGGCGGCCGCGTCGTTGACGCCGTCGCCGACCATGGCGACCGTACGGCCTTCGGACTGCAGGCGCTTGACGACGTCGACCTTGTCCTGCGGGAGGACCTCGGCGATCACCTCGTCGATGCCGACCTCGCGGGCCACGGCCTCGGCGACGGCCTTGTTGTCGCCGGTCAGCAGGACGGGGGTCAGTCCGAGGCGGCGGAGTTCGGCGACCGCCTGTGCGCTGGTGTCCTTGACCTTGTCGGCGACGGTGAGGACGCCGCGGGCCCGGCCGTCCCAGGCGACGGCCACGGCGGTGCGGCCCTCGGCCTCCGCGGCGGCCTTGGCGGCGGCGAGCTCGGCCGGCAGCTCGATGACCCACTCGGCGAGCAGCTTCTCGCGGCCGACCAGCACCACGTGCCCGTCCACGACTCCCTGGACGCCCAGCCCGGCGATGTTCTCGAAGCTCTCGGGGACGGGCAGGGTGCCGGTGCGCTCGGCGGCGCCGTCGGCGATGGCCCGGGCCAGGGGGTGCTCGGAGGCGTGCTCCAGCGCGCCGGCCAGGCGCAGCAGCTCCTGCTCGGTCACACCGGGGGTGGTGACGACCTCGTGCAGGGCCATCTTGCCGGTGGTGACGGTGCCGGTCTTGTCCAGGACGACGGTGTCGACGCGGCGCGTGGACTCCAGGACCTCGGGGCCCTTGATGAGGATGCCCAGCTGGGCGCCGCGGCCGGTGCCGACCATGAGGGCGGTCGGGGTGGCCAGGCCCAGGGCGCAGGGGCAGGCGATGATGAGCACGGCGACGGCGGCGGTGAACGCGGCGGCCGTGTCGCCTGTCACCAGCAGCCAGGTCAGCAGCGTGCCGACGGCGATCAGCAGCACGACGGGCACGAACACACCCGAGATCCGGTCGGCCAGGCGCTGGACGGCGGCCTTGCCGTTCTGGGCGTCCTCCACGAGCCTCGCCATGCGGGCGAGCTGGGTGTCGGCGCCGACACCGGTGGCCTCGACGACGAGGCGGCCGGAGACGTTGACAGTGGCGCCGGTGACGGCGTCGCCCACGGTCACGTCGACGGGCACGGACTCACCGGTCAGCATGGAGGCGTCGACGGCCGAACCGCCTTCGACGACGGTGCCGTCGGTGGCGATCTTCTCCCCGGGCCGTACGACGAACCGGTCGCCGACGGCCAGTTCCCCTACGGGGACGCGGACTTCGCGGCCGTCGCGCAGCACGGCCACGTCCTTTGCGCCCAGTTCGAGCAGGGCCCGCAGCGCGGCGCCGGCCTTGCGCTTGGACTTCGCCTCCAGGTAGCGCCCGGCGAGGATGAAGGCGGTCACGCCGGCGGCGGCCTCCAGGTAGATGGAGGACGAGCCGTCCGCGCGGGAGACGGCGAAGTCGAAGCCGTGGCGCATGCCCGGCATCCCCGCGTGGCCGAAGAAGAGGGCCCACAACGACCAGCCGAGCGCGGCGAGCGTACCGATCGACACGAGGGTGTCCATGGTCGCGGCCCCGTGCCGGGCGTTGGTCCAGGCTGCCGTGTGGAAGGGCAGTGCACCCCAGACGACGACGGGAGCGGCCAGGGTGAGCGAAAGCCACTGCCAGTTGTCGAACTGCAGGGCCGGGACCATGGCCATCAGCACGACCGGCACCGAGAGCACCAGCGAGACCAGCAGCCGCTGCCGCAGGGCGTCAAGCGCTCCACCGCTGTGACCGGCCTCCTGTTCCTGGGGCGTCTCCGCCGCCGCGGGGGCCGTCGGCTTGGGAGGCTCCTGAGCGGTGTAGCCGGTCTTCTCGACGGTGGCGATCAGGTCGGCGACCTCCACGCCCGGCGCGTAGGCGACCTTGGCTTTTTCGGTGGCGAAGTTGACCGTCGCGGTGACGCCGTCCATCCGGTTGAGCTTCTTCTCGATGCGGGCGGCGCACGAGGCGCATGTCATGCCGCCTATGGAGAGCTCGACTTCGGCGCCGGACGGGGCAGGTGTCGCCGGCTTCTCGGGGGCCATGCTGGTCATCGCGTACTCCTGGGGAGGGCCGGTCCGCGCGGCGTCCATATCAGTGGAGCGGCGCGGCCCGGCGAAAAGGACTGCGGTGCTGCGGGTTTCGGCTCAGGCGCGGCCGGCGAGCTCGTAGCCCGCCTCGTCGACGGCGGCGCGGACGGCCTCGTCGTCCAGCGCGCCGGTGGAGGTGACGGTCACCAGACCGGTGGCGGCCACGGCCTTCACGGACGTCACGCCGGGGATCGCGGAGACCTCCTGCGAGATCGCGCCTTCGCAGTGGCCGCAGGTCATGCCGGTCACCTTGTAGACCGTGGTGACGCCGCCCTGGACGTCGGCCTGGCCGCCGGTGCCGCAGGTGCCGGCGGGGGTGCAGCAGGAGGTGGAGTTCGTCTGGGTGGTCATGGCTGCTTCCTTCACGTCGTCGGTGCGCGGGTGCGCAGGTCGTCCGAGAGGGCCGGGTCGGTTCCCGGCGCCTCCTGCTGAACGCAACGATATACCCCTGGGGGGTATCTGTGAAGGGGGGTGAACCGGTGACGCCGCGGAGGTGTGCGGAGGAACGGGCGCGGCGCGCCGCCGCCCGCGGTGCCGGAGGCCTCCCCGGCCATGGCGGGGGAGACCTCACCCGCCATGACGACGGTGCGGCCCTCGCTCTGGAGCGGGCGGATCGGGCGGATCAGGGAGGGCCGGCGGCATCGTCACCTCGCCGACTGCTGGGATCTCCCAGAGGCGCAGGATGCCCGGCACCGGCTCGCCGTCCGCGACGGCCACGCGCTGACCCCGGTACGGGGCGGCACCGTGATGCCGCCCCGTATGTTGCGTCAGCTGACGCTCAGGGTCAGCGCCGCGGTGTGGAGCTTCCCGCCGGTCTGGAACTGCAGGAACATCCGCCAGTTGCCGGGCTTGGGCAGCATGGCCTGGAACGACAGGTCCGGCCCGCCGTGATCACCCGTGACCTTCGTCTCCGGGTGCAGGTGCGCGAACGCCTGGTCGCCCTCGTGGAACGCGGTCAGGTGCGCGTAGGTGTCCAGGTAGGGCTGCAGATCGGTGACGGGCTCGCCGTCCTTGCTGATGCTGACCGTCGCGGGGTGTGCCATCCCGGCCATCAGCACGCCCTTGACCGTGACCGTGTAGCCGTCGACCTCGGTGCTGGTGGTGGCCTGCGGCAGCGGCGTCTTCTCGGCGGCGCCGGGGACGGTGACCGTGCGGCTGAGGACGAAGTCCTTGCCCTTGCCCGGGCCGTCGTCCGGTGTGAACGAGGCGTAGGTGCGCCATGTGCCCGGCTGGAGGGCCGTGAGGGCCGCGGTCCAGGTGCCGTCGTCGGTCATGGACGGGTGCAGGTGCTGGAAGCCGGTGAGGTCCGCGCGGACGGCGTAGAAGTGCATCCGCTTGGTCTGGTCGACGGCGAAGGCGGTGACGGGCTTGCCGTCCGGGCCGGTGATCTGGAACGAGTACGCGCTGTCCTTGCCCGCCGGCAGCTCGGTGGCGGTGGAGGTCAGCTTGTAGCCGTCCTTGGTGTCGGCCAGGCCGTCGCCCATGCCGGCGTGGTCCATGCCGCCGTGGTCCATGCCGGACGTCGAACCGTGGCCGTGGTCCATGCCGGACGCGGACGCGGAGGGGGACGAGGACGACGCCGAGGGGTGGGCGCCGTGGTCCATGCCGGGCATGGACGAGTCGGAGTCCTTGGACGATCCGCAGGCCGCCAGCGTCACCGCGAGGACGACGGCCGTACCGGCCGCGACCAGGGTTCGACGGCGGGGAGCGATACGAGAAGTGAACGACATCACAAAGCCTTCGGGGTGTGCGCGCCGTAGCGAGGCGCGCGGTTGATCAGGACACGTGGCCCGACGCCGCCCGGACACCGGGCGCGGGCGAGGTGCCTGTCAGTTCCGCGCTACGCACTTTCTCAGCAGAAGGTCACGCCCGCACCCGGGCGGGCCCCGGCGCCCCGTGCCTCCTGCTGCCGCCCGCAGGCGCACCAGCGCCCACCCGACCAGGACGAAGGCCGCGGCGGAGGCCAGGAGCCAGATCGTCGGCAGTGGAAGGCGGTCGCGCGGCGCTGTCGCCACGCACTGAGTCCCGTGCCCGCCGGTGCGGGCCTGCGCGTCCATGTGCACGGCTGAGGGGGACGCGACCGGCGCGGTTCCGGCGGCCGCCCCGGGCTCACCGTGGGCAGCGTGCTCGGCGGGAACGGCGCCGTGCGGCTCGTGCTCGGCGGGAACGGCGCCGTGCGGCTCGTGCTCGGCGGGAACGGCGCCGTGCGGCTCCTGTACGGCCGCATGGCAGTCCGTGGCCGCGGAGGCCGGGGCGCCGTGCATGAGGAAGAGCCCGAGCAGGACGGCGCACGCGGTCAGCAGCCGGGCGAGTGCCCGCCCGGGAGACCGCCTGGTGCTCGTCACTGCTGGTGCCTCTTCCCTGTCGACTTGCCGGTCAACCCGCGCCGGGTGGGGCGGTGTGTGAGAGATCGGACCATACCCCCGGCCCGTATGGCTAGGGCTGGTCCGCATCAATGCCGCCCGGCCGGCACCCCGAGGCCGGCCCCGTGACGCCCCGCGGCACCGCCGCAGGCGCGGCCGCCCCGAGGACGAGGCCGGAGAACGCCGAAGGCCCCGGCCGGTTTCCCGGTCGGGGCCTTCGGTTTGTGCCCGGTGAGGCACTGGCGGAGGATACGAGATTCGAACTCGTGAGGGGTTGCCCCCAACACGCTTTCCAAATGTTCGTACGGGGGTCCGGCGGGGGTCGTAGGTGCCCTGACCTGCGATGGAGCGTCCGGGGCGGCCCTGTCCGGACGGAGCCGGACGGGGGCGAATGAGACCAGAACTGAGACCAGCACCGCTGGCCGCCCCTTCGGCGTGAGCTTGGCGAGCTGCTCCCAGTGGCCCGTTCTGCCTTCGCCCTTGAGGCTGGAAATCTGCTCCTCCATAGCCGCTACGAGATGCCTTGCCTTGCTGCCTGGTCGACAGTCTTCGGGGTGCCTTGAACACCCCTTGCTGGTACGGCAGATGGTGTTTACTGCCTGTCAGGTGGCCTGATCACGTGGCGTGAGGATGAGCGGGAGGCGGCAGTGGAGCAAGTAGGGGGCGGAAAGGGCGCTCTCCCGAAACCGTCGCATGTCGGAAACGAGCTATCGGGGCAGGTGGCTGGCCCGGCCATTCAAGCAGGGGCGATCCATGGCGACGTGAACATCACAATGACGGGCCCACCGTCAGCAGTCGAGGCTACCGATGAGGCCCTCGCTGAGGCACTGCGCAAGTCGTCACAGATCTGGCGAGCCCGGTTCTCCAGTGTCGACTTGGTGAACCTGCCACGGATGGCGATGCTTGCGCAGAGCAATGCGGTGGCAGCTGCGGCCAGGAAAGCCGGACTCGACAGCACGAGGCCGTTTGGCGGGCAGGGGATGGCGCCGGGGGAGTTCATCCGGATCGTTCGTCCCTTGTTTGAGACATGGGACGCGGAGGCGGTGACGCTCTGCGAGCGCACGGCAGAGAAAGTGCATCGTGGCCTTCTGGTTTCCTTCGAAGGCGCTATGCGCTGCAACAATCCACCCGAGGTTCCGCTCAAGGAGCCGACTGGAGTCCTGACCAAGGATCCCCACCTCGTCTTTCGTGTCGGGGCGAGGAAGGTGGTCATCACCTTCGACCCGCGTTGGCTGACGACGTCTACGGCGACTACAACGCTTCATGATGCCGCTCGGGAGTCGCTGGTCTTCTCGGGTATCGGAACTGTGGCGTCGGAAGGAGGAGGGCAGATTCGCATCTCCGCGCTTGTGTTCGGGCAGCCGGAAACCCTGGCGCAGGCTCAGTTTGAGTACGCAAAGAAATCTGTTGTTCCAGCGCCGCCCGGTTTGACGTCGGCGGACTTTCGTAACGAACTGTCGCGGTCGGAGCTATCGGAGCTCTACAGGGATAAATCATGGGAAAGGGGAACTGTGAGCCGCAAGAGTATCGCTTTGCTATTTGATGAAGATGAGGTGCTACCCGGGCAGATCGACCGAGAGGTGCTAACTCAGGTCTCGCGGGTTGTCCCCGAGTATCGGCGTGATCTGGGTGTGGCCGTCGCGAGTCTATTCTTCAACGGTCAAGGTGTTGCGGCTGCTGATCTCGCTGCTCATTTCCTCGCTCGGGAACCCGCGCTCTGGAAGTCCCTCACGGTGCCTGGACTTACTACTCTGATCGGGTCCTGCAACCTTGCCGTCTCCACCGTTTCCGGGCTCAGCGAGGATCAGGCGGCGGACCTGCATGCGGCAATGAGTGAAGCAGCTGCCAGTTATCTCGGGTGCGTCGAGGTGGATAGGGATTTGCCCCTGCATAAGCGGCTTCTTCCGGCGCATGATGACTACCATGTTGCCGGTGCCGAATTGCGCCTGGTCTATAGTGCGGCAAGGCGTATTCTCGACGAGGCCAATGGTGAGGACCTCGAAATGCCGTTGAACGAATGGCGGCAGAGAGGGTTGTTTCGCAGTGTGGAATGGGAAGAGGATCTGCGGCAGTCCGCGGCAGAGGAAAAGGAGGCGTCGATGTTTATCGAGACCTGGCTGAATGCGCAGTCTGAATGATTCCCACCGGGTAACCATCAGGAACGCACTGCTGTAGGGGGTTCGCTTACTGGCGCCTGGTTCCGGGATCCCCTGACCCGGTCGCGTGATCCGGCGCCACGGCGCTGCGAGCTTTGGCGAGCCCTCTACCGATCAGTCCCTGTCGGAGGAGGCCATGGTGCGTGTCATGTTGAAGGTGAGACTTGAGAAGTCCCGGCCTTGGAGCACTGGGCCATTCTGGGTGCCGCCGCTGATGTTGTTGTGCACGTTGCCGCCCGAGGAGTTGGCGTGTGCCCGCTGCCACCACTCATCGAGCAGTACACGGAACTCTCCATCCAGGGCCGCCCGTACGCCGAGGGCGGTGGCCAGTGCCTGCGCGCGCATCGGGTCGGCAGGCTCCTCCTCCAGTGCGGCGACTTCCAGTTCGCCGGAGCTGACCTGGGGTGTCCCGTCGTCCTGTGTTCCCTGTGCAGCGGCTCGCCCGAACGGGCGCCGCACCAGCGCGGCGAGTCCCTGCCACGCCTGACGTCCGGCCTCGCCGCCGAGACCGCCGGCCAGCGCGGTGAGTGCCGCTGCGGTGATTGGGTCCATGCTGGCACTCCCTCGTTCGGTGACGGAGCCCACCTTAGGTCGGCCTCATAGTCTCCCGAAGCGGTTCCGGCATATCCAGGTCCGGGCCGCTGGATCCAGGTGATGCCCCGGGCGGTAGAGGCACGTCACCCAGGGCGGAGTCGATGCCGTGGATGTACGCGCGGGCGGTTGTTGGTTGTCGCGGTGCTTCATCCTGAGGAGGGCGATGGATGGGCGTCTGCTCTACTTCTGCTGGGGCTGCGTAGATGCGGGCTCTTGGGCAAAGGAGACGATGTCTGCGATGCCCGGGTGGTAGCCGTCCGAGGTGTCCACCACCAGTGTGGGTACGTCGAGGGAGATCGGCACGAACGATTCGTGTGAGTGTTCCCCGGAGACGATCGCTTCGAGAAGGTCGTGATCAGCGTGTGCGGCGCGATGGCCGCTGTGCTTCACGCGGTGAGCGATCCGATCGTGGGCGACGGCGGCGGAGGTGGTGCAGCGGATGACGCGCAGCTGGGCCAGGTCCATGAGGGGTTCCAGGCGCGGCCGCCATAGCTTGTCCTGGAACGCGGCCTCCACGACGATCGTAACCCCCGCGTGGAGGAGGACCCTCGTCACTTCGAAGAACGCGTCGAGGGTCGGGTAATTGAGTGGATCTTCGCCGCCACCCTGGTATCCCGGGGTGGACAGGACCATCCCTTGCTTGATCTCGTCACGGATGATGGCGGGGCAGCCGAGTTCCTGGCCGAGCACATGGGCGAGTGTTGTCTTTCCCGTGCCGGGCGGCCCGCTCACCACGGTCAGCGTCGGTGTGGTCATACGCCTCTCTCGCTTTTCGACTCGGCATGTCAGGGAGGGGTGCGTTTCATGAGCCGGAAGGCGATGAATCCTGGCTCTCGGGAGAGTCTGGCGTAGTCGGCGGGGTGTTCGTGGGCCATTGTCGGATGCGGGCGGTGCTCGACCAGGCGTTCGATGGCGAACCCGGCGCTGGTGAACTCTTCAATCCAGCTTTGAAGCGGCTGACGCCAGTAGCGGTGCCGCAGACCGCACGACCAGGTCTCTTCGGCTTCTCGAGCGTCGAAGTAGCTGCCGCTGTCGGCAAGCCAGTCGGCCGTTGGGTGGCTGGTAGACAGTACGAGTCGGCCTTGGGGGCGCAGCACTCGGAAGAGTTCGCCCAGTGCGGTTGAGCGGTTCCGGACATAGTGGATGACCAGCGCGGCGAGGGCGATGTCGATCGTGCCGTTGGGCAGCCAGTCGAGCCGGTCTTCGAGGTCGTGCCGACGCACCTGGATGTTGGAGCCGACGCGCGAGCGCGCTCGGTCGACCATGTCGGCGCTCTGATCGAAGCCGATGACCTCGGCCCCTCGCGCGATCAGCTCGGTCATGTACAGACCAGGGCCGCACCCGGCGTCCAGGACGCGCTTGCCGCGTACGTCGCCGAGGAGGGCGAGGACCGTGGGCCGGTCGTAGAAGGCGTTGTAGGCGCTGACGGCGGCCTCCTGGGCGAAGGTCTCGGCGAAGCCGTCGTAGGCCGCCGTACGGTCACTCGGCTGCACGGCCGGTTCCTAGCAGGAGGCTGCCGGCAACCGGTTCTTCATGCCGCGCATTCGCCGCGTCATCGACCGGGAGGATCCGGTCGAGCAGTGCGGTGCTGGGCGCAGTCGAGTCGACGAAGCCCGGGTGGAGTCCGCGGACCGCGAGTTCGTAGACGTGCGGTGGGACGGGCTGTTCGCGCTCTATGCGAGCGTCGAGGCGTGCGTCGAACCGCCGGAACCATTCGCGGTAGCTCCTGACGAGCGGATGCGGGTCCGGCCACTTCTCGTACAGATGGGCGCGGGCGCGGGTGAACGGCGTGGGGCTGGTCAGGTACGCGGAGAAGACGGCGCTGGGTCGCGGAACCTGGTGGTAGACGCATGTGATGTCGTCGAGGAAGGCGAACTCGTAGCCGGCGGTCCGGCGCAGCGACAGCCACAGGTCCCAGTCCTCGCAGTGCGTCATCTCCTCGTCGAACCGGACGCTGGTGGAGGCGAAGTTCCGGGTTACGACCGAGCCGGTGTGGATGTAGTTGGCCACCATCAGGAAGGCGTCGTCGAAGGGGTAGTCCTTGCGCAGGAACGCCTCGGGGTCTCGGGGTGCGGACTCGATCCAGTGGGGGCTGATGAGCGCCCCGCCGTACACCGTCTCGGCGTGGCCGCCTTCCAGGGCGCGGTGGGCCATCTCCAGGTGGGCCGGGAGGTAGATGTCATCGTCGTCGAGGAATGCGACGTAGTCCCCGCCGGCTGCGGCCAGGCCCGTGTTGCGGGCGTGCGAGACGCCCTGCCGGGGATCGATATCGATCAAGGTGATGGGCAGGTCGTGCTTCCAGGCGTCGATGACGGACCGCACGGGCGGGCCGCCGTCGCGCACGACGATGACGTCGAAGTCGCGGAAGGTCTGGCGTGCCAGGCTGCGCAGAGCGCGGTGCAGAGGCCCTGGACGGTCAGCGGTCGGGATAATGACGCTGATCACAGGGTGCTCCGGAGGGTGAGGGGCAGGTTGTCCCGCAGTTCGCACCGCAGGCGGGAGCGGACCATGTCCCGTGCGGGGCAGTCTCCGTCCAGGAGAGCGACAGTGGCGTACGGGATCGGTGTCATCCGGTAGAACTCGGCTCGGGAAGTGATAGCCGAAGCTTGGCGGGTGCTGATCCGTACGGCCCACGTGATGTGGCCGTCGCGGGTCACTTCGATGCCGCGTCCACCTTGGGCGTCGCTGATCAGGATGCTGCCGCCGGGCAGTTCCTCGCAGCCGCCGGCCATCTCGCAGAACAGGCTCTCGGGCGGGTTCGCCATGTACTGCCACACGATCCGGTCGGTGGCCGGGTCGATCTCCAGGACGCGGGAGCGACCGTGAGCCTGGCCGTTGTCGAAGACGAGCACGGTGCCGTTGGGGCGGGCGGAGGGCTGGTGTTGAGCGGAGAGTTCGCCCGGTCCCCAGAACCAGCGCACCGCCTGGGCGTGCAGGTCGAGCACCGCGATCAGGTCGAGGTTGCGCAGGGAGACCAGGACATCGCCCTCGTCCCACAGCCCTTGGGGATGAGCGCGGAGGATCTCGATGGTGTTGGCGTGCAGAACGTCGCACGGCGAGCCGGGCAGGTCCCGTAGCCGCCTGGAGATGTCCTGTCCGCGTCGGCCATCCAATCCGTACGTGGTCGGGTCCGGCAGGTGTCCGCCTGTGGCGCGCTGGTCACCTTCCTTCTCGATCAGGGCCTTCAGGACCGGGTCCGTGGTGAGGATGTCGTGGAGCGAGTGCGCGGCGTGGACTTCGCCGTCGCTGCTCAGGATGGTGATGGTGTTGTCCAGCAGGACGCGGGCGCCGCCTGGCCAGGGCACGGTTCGGGGTTCCTCTGTGAGGGCGTAGATCTCGCCGTTGGGGTGGAGGTCGAGGTCGTGGTGCACGGGCAGTTCGGCCCGCCAGGCGACGCTGGAGTCCGGGCGGAGCTTGAGCAGCGCGTGCAGCGGGACCATGGCGTACAGGCTTCCGTCGGCACCCAGCTCGACGTGGTTCCAGCCGCGCAGGTAAGCCGGCGGTTCGCTCTCGGGTGCGGGCTGGTCGAGGGTGCTGGACCAGGCGTAGGCGACCTGGCCGTGGCGGTCGATCAGGCAGGCGAAGGGCTGGGGGTAGGAGGCCGACGGGGAGAGCAGGAAGTGGGTGTCGTCCTGGCCGGGGCGTGCTGGTGCCACTGGCTTCTCCTTTGTCCGCTCACGGGCGAGGCCGACCGGGCCATGCCCTGAGTGCTGTGCTTCAGACGGGCGTGGCTACGTGCTGTGGGGCGGGTCGTTGAACTCCAGGCGGATGGCGGCTTCGAGCTGCCGGGTGACCTGGTCGGCGACCCGCTCGCCCAGGGCGGCGCTGGCCTTGTCGGCGGTGTAGACGATGCCGGACTCGGTCGCGGCCTCTGACGGCAGCGGGTAGACGTGGTAGTGCATCCGGCGCGGTGCGCGGCTTGTGCTGGGCGCCGCGGTGAGCTGATCGGGCCGGGTGGAGTCGGGGGCGATGTGCATGACCAGGCTGGACTCGACCATGGCGGCGTGGTGATCGTCCCGTCGGGCGATGCCGGTCTCGGCGGCGAGGTCGTCGCGGAACTGCTCGTCGACGACGTCCCACCAGGCGACGATCACGACTCGGGCGTCCGGGGCGCGCTCGGTGAACGAGCGGACGGCTTCACACAGGAAGCCGGTGTTGTCGATGGCCGAGTTCACGATGACGAACTTGCGGACGCCGTTGTCGGCCAGCGAGGACAGCACGTCCTGGATGAGGTTTATGAAGGTCGTGCCGCTGATGCTGATGACCCCGGGGAAGGTGCCGCCGAGGCGGTAGGGCTCGGTCGCGATCCCGTAGCCGATCGAGGGGGTGACGAAGCTGCCCAGGGTGCCGGCGAGCCGCGTCGCGAAGTAGTCGCTGATCATCGTGTCCGAGGCGAGCGGCAGGTGCGGGCCGTGCGGCTCTACGGCGCCGACCGGCACGAGGGCGTAGCCGTCCTGGGCACGGTGGTGGAAGTCGGGCCAGGTCATGTCTCCCAGCAGCATCGAAGTCCTCCGTGGTGTCGGCGGTGAAGGTCAGGCGTTCGTCCAGCCGAGGCTGGGTACGTCCCGGGTCCGCAAGGGGGCGGCGAGTTGCAGGTTGAGGAAGTCCTCTTTGTTGCAGCAGCCGCTGGCCGCTTCGCATGGTGCCCACGGCTCGGGCCGCAGCGGCAGCTCGAAGCCGGGGTCCAGGACGCTGCCGAGCGGTGCACGGTCCAGGGCCGCGTACCTGGAGCACCGGTAGACCTGGCCGTGGATGTCGATGAACAGGTAGTCGTGCCCGGCGCGGCAGGGTCGGCCCAGGGGCGAGGACAGGCCGGCCAGGGCGGCCTGGGTGAGCGCGGTGTCGCCGCCGCAGGCGTTCACCGCGGCCACCACGTCCGCGTCACGCATCGCGGGCACGGTGCGGGACGGGTTACCCGCGTGGTCGAAGGAATCCGAGGGGGCTGCGGGGTCGTAGCCGAGGTCTACGTTGAAGCGCAGACCAGCAGCGCGTGCAGCGTCGCGTACCCGCTGGATGCCGCTGGTGTCGTGGCTGTCGAAGAGCAGCGTGTTGACGACGACGAAGCAGCCGTATTCCTCCTGGGCGAATACGGCCGCTTCCAGGAACTTCTCCAGCGGGAGCTGTCCCTCGTGCCAGGTCAGCCACAGCGACAGCTTGCCGAGATTCGCTAGGGGCTCCAGCTTGGGCAGCCGCTGCCTGATGAGAGAGCCGTTCGACAGCAGTTCCACGTATCGCACGCCGGACTGTTGGGTGAGCCAAGCGGCCTTCTCCAGGAAGAACGTGGAGGCGAAGGGCTCCCCGAGGCTGCCCAGGCGCACTTCGACGGGGCGGGGCCGTGAGGCGATCCAATCCACGACGGTGGCGAAGGTGTCCCGGTCGATGGGGCTCTTCCAGTCGTACCGGTTGCTCTTGGCCCAGTCGCCGGTGGATACGCAGTACGGGCACTTCAGGTTGCACAGGCGCTGTCCGGCGACGTACCAGATCTTCACGGGGTGATCCGGCATGGTCCCTCCCCTACCCGAAGGTGGCGATCGGTCGGAAGTCCCGGTTGGGGAAGTCCGGAGCCTGGTTGTGGCAGCGTCGGCACAGGAAGTCGTCGGGAGCGTCGGCCACTCCGAACACGCGTCGGCGCAGACCCACTGCTGCGTCGCTGGTCATGAGCTCGTCGATGGAGCCGTCGCGGATGTTGCCGAAGACTTCGCGCTGGTAGTAGTCGTTGCAGCACAGGAAGAGGTCCCCGGTCACGCTGATGTTGGCGTGCTGGACGGGCCAGCCGCACCCCGTCAGCCGCCCCTCGACGTGGACATCCTGGGCGTACGGGCCGCCCACGTCGCCGGCCCGGTCGCAGGTCAGGCTCGGGAAGACCTCGACCCCGAGTGGCTGGTAGCGGCGGGTGACGCCGTCAAGGTTGCGGGCCAGGTCCTCGGCGACGCCGTTGACGACGATCTGGGTGCGCAGGCCCGCGTCGATTGCCGCGCGAAGGTTGCGCACCGTGTGCGGGTAGCTCCGTGAGCCGGTCAGCTGTGCGAACTCGTCCGGGTCGGCGCTGGGCATGTTGACGATCAGGTGCCGCAGGACGTCGTGTCGCTTCAGTGTGTCGATCTTGTCCTGGGTGAGCGCCGAGGCGTTGCTGTACAGGGCGAGCTGCATGCCGTGCTCGGCCAGCACGGTCACGCGGTCGTTGAAGTGCTTGTCCAGTGTCGGCTCGTTGAAGAACTGGAAGGTGACGTAGTCGATCGTGCCGACGGCGGTGAGCTTGGCGACGATCTCTTCGAACAGGTCCATCGGCATGGTCCGCCGCGGCTTCGGGTCGGTGGCCACGGGACAGTAGCGACACCCCCAGTTGCAGTGGGCGGTGACCTCGATCTCTCCGGACACCAGCCGGTAGGCCCGGCACAGATCCTCGGGTGCTTGGAGCCAGTTCCGGGCTGCGGCTGCGGTGACCCGGCTGGCGCCGTACTGCGTCACCAAAGGCTCAGCGGCCTGGGGCTCGGCCGCGCAAGCCCGGAGCATCGCCAGCATCTCGCGATCGCTCTCCCACACGAGCCTGCGGTCAAGGCCCACGATCCCGAAGGCCGCGTCTGCCGCAGGGGTATCCCCTTCCGGGAAGGCGGGCCCGAAGGTATCGGTCCAGTAGGTGATCGGCGGGTCGGCTCCCGGGTCGACGTGTGTCAGGTACGGAGACGTCTGGAGCATGTCCGGCAGCATGATCACTCCTCGCGGTAGGACCGGATCGGTTGAACTGCCTTGTTCCACGTCAGCTTTCGGGGCGAGCGTCCGGCACCGTAACGACCGTCGCCTTCGCCGGGTCAAGGGTGTGGGCCTGATTCCCGGCCACGAGGTACCCGGTGGCCACGTGGCGGCCAAGGATCGCCCCGGGCGCGGCCAGCCCGAGCGCGAGGAGTGCGAGCACCATGCGCGCCGGGTGCGACAAGTCGATCGGGGAGTCGTCGCGAGCGTGCCGGCCCTTCACTGCGGGCCCCCTCGCAGCCGTTCCTCGTCGCCGGGCTCGACGAGGGCCAGGCCGAGGAGCGCGCGGCAGGCGCGGGCGACTTCCTGCGCGTAGACGGCACGGGCGGCGGCGACGGCACCGGATGCGGGTCGGGCGTCGAGCTTCTTGCGCACCCCGTCCACGATCACGGTGACGAGTTCGCCCTGCCCGTGCGCAGACCAGTCCTTCGTCTCGACGGCCGGGAGCAGGCGCTCGGTGTGCCAGCACAAGGCGGCGATGAGGTTGTCCACGGTGTCAGCGAGCGGCAAGCGGTCCAGCGCCCGACGGATCACGGCCTGGACCGTCGCCTCGTCGAAGGCATGCTCGTGAACCGGGGCCGTCACCGCAGGCCCTCGGCGTGGACAAGGTCGAGGTAGGCATCGCAGGTCTCGCCGGACCAGGTCGCCGGGTCGCCGTGCGCCGCCACGAACGCCGCCCCCGGGGAGTCCTCCGGCGGGTCCACGAGCGGCTTCACGGAGGCGCGCAGGCGCTGCTGCAACGTCAGCCTGGGGGCGGGTCCGGGCATGGCGGTGCCAGGGAACACGGGCATGGGGGCTCCACGAGGGGTGAGAGTTCTTGGCGGCGTGGTGGGCCGCCGCTACTCATCGCCTCGGGACACGGCGGCCCACCACGCGCAGGGCAGGCCGGGCCCCGGCATCGAAGTCTTCAAGGACCCGGCCAGGTCATCCACCGTAGGACCGTTTCCAGCGGGGTCGCCATGCTTGCGGTATCGACGTTTGAGGCCGTATATCAGTTGACGCGCTGATACCTCAGGGAGGGCAACGATGCCTGCACCAAGGGAACTTGACCCATTGCGAGACCTCGCGTCACTCGCCGGGAAGATGCTTCGTAACCGCCGCAAGGCCAAGGGGCTGACGCAGGCCGGTCTCGGAGCGCTGATCCCGCTCTCGCAAGCCATGATCGCCGGAATCGAGCTGGGCAAGGAGGTCCCCAGCGCCGAAGCCGGCAAGCTCCTCGACGATGCCGTGGGCGGGGACGGGGAACTGGCCGCGATGTGGCACCACGTCCGCAAGGACCTCCACACGCAGGCCACGTATCCAGTGTGGTCCCACGCCTACCTCATTGCCGAAGCGGAAGCGACCCGCATCCAGCACTTCGCGAACATCGTTCCCGGCGTGACTCAGACCGAGGACTACGCACGCGCGATCATCACGTCCGCTGCACCACTGTTCGGCGGCGACATCGAAGACAAGGTCGAGGCGCGGATGGAGCGCAGGATCATCCTCGATCGCGATGACCCCGTGTGGTTCTGGAGCATCCTGGACGAGTCGGCGCTCTACCGGGTCGTGGGCAGCCACGATGTCATGTGCGCCCAGCTGACCCACCTGCTGGACCTCGCCACGCGCCCCCGCGTCACGTTCCGCGTCCTGCCCTACGACAGGGGCATGCCCGGCGGAGTGATCTCCATTGGAGCGCTCCTGTTGCTGTCCCGGCCGGGGAAAAACGAGGCAGTGTACTGGGAGAGCGGCCTCAACGGCGCTTTCTTGGAGGCGCCGAGGGAAGTGGAGGTATACAGGTCCTTCTACGACCATCTGGACCTGGACGTCTTGTCCCCGCAGGCGTCAACTGATCTGATCCGTAAGGCACGTGAGGAGCACCATGCACGCTGCGAGCATCACTGAACTGACCTGGCGCAAGTCCAGCCACAGCGGTAACGGAACCGAGTGCGTCGAAGTCTCTGACGACCTGCCTGGTGTCGTCCCGGTCCGGGATTCGAAGAGGAAGAACGGGCCGTCCATCACCTTCACCGGCACCGCTTGGACCTCGTTCGTTGAGGAGATCCACGCCAAGCGCTTCGTCTGATCGCGGAGCACAGAAGTGGCCACTCCCCAGACGAATTGGGGAGTGGCCACTGTGTTCGTGCGAACCGACAGTGTATGCAGCGATGAGCCGTCACGGGCAGAGTGCTGCGATCCTCACCACGTCTGCGTCCACCGGCTCCAGACGGAGGGGGCACCAACGCGGCCTGGCGCGACGTGGAAGCCCTCGCCGATGAACGGGTACGGCAAGTGCCGTCGCAGCCCCGTGGGGGACCGCTTGGCTGGCCCCCCTACGCTGGCCTGCCTCCGCCACCCCCGGGGCGGAGGCAGCTTTGGATACTCCCCCGGCGGGGGAGTATCCAAAGCTCCAACTTGCTCGGCCTCGGCCGGGCTGCGGGAGCAATGCTCTTGCGATAACTTGCTCGCCCTCGGGCGACCCGGCGAAGAGCGTCTTCGCCGATAACTTGCTCGGCCGCGTCCGTGCTTGGCGGAAGCTCTGCTTCCGACCCAATTTGTTGTGCTTCGGGTTGAGGCGGCGGCCAACTGATGCGGTTTACGGTCTGCGGTCCCTGGTCCAGCGGGCCATCCGGGTGCTGGCTGGAATTGGGGTCGCATCAACGTTTGTTTTGGGGACGGTCTCCATTGTCCGCGCGGGACCCGGTCCCCTGGATGGCGCGAACTTAAGGGAGTCGAACCCCTGAAACTGTCCGGAGGCGGGGACCGGTCCCGCCTCCGGGCGGACCGCATTCGGTCCGGTAGGGCGTTGACCTGCGAAGACTTTCGGTCAGCCGCTGGGGACGGGTCCGGCCGGTTCTGCCGATGGCCGACGCAGGGCTTGCATGACCTGGGTGAGCCGCTCTTGGCTGATGCGGTGACCAGCGGTCCGGATGGTCCGGCGGACGGTGTCACGGGTGGGTGTTTCGTCCGCCGTGAAGAGCGGCCGGGCGAGGTCGACCAGTTCGTCGAGGTCTGCCGTGGGCGGTCGGCCGATACGACGGGGACCGGCCGTCTCCTCAGCACTCCCCGGTTCGTCCAGGTCCACGTCGCCGGCGGCCAGGCGGCGAAGCGCCGGAACCGGTTGGGGGCCGTCGTCGGTCGGGTCGGGGGCGGTTGCGGTATAGCGCGCGACGAGGATGTGCAGGTGCACGGCGCCGGCCAGGGCGAGCGGGGCGAGGGTGGAGAGGACACCGACGGTGGCGTCGCCGAGGTGCAGGCCCTCCGGTGGGGCCTGCTGGTTGAGGCGTATGGCGTGCAGGGCGTTGGCCCAGATGCTGGCGGCGGTCGCGGTGCCGAAGAGCGTCCACACGTAGAGGCGGGCGCCGAAGGACGCGGTCCGCAGGACGAGCAGGGCGCGAACACCGTAGGCGATGAACCCGTCGATCACGAGAGGAAAGAGGTAGGTCAGGAATCCGCGGACGTGGATGGCGGCGGCCATCTGCTGGAGGGCGTCGTACGAGAGGGCGCATCCAGCGCCGCCGAGGGCCGTGATGGCGGCGCGGTCCCAGCCGGTCACCTGGCGGCTGGGGGAGGCGGGAGTGCTGAGGGCGAGCGTGGTCACGTGGTGGTGCTCCGGTCCCGGTTCGGGGCGTTCGTGGGGTGTTGGTGGAGGCGTTCACGGAGGGGCGTACACGCGAGCCCCCTTCTAAAGGGGGGCTCGCGCGTGAACGCTCGGCGCGTGTACGCCGTGTGCGGTCGCGTGATCGTCTGACCTGCGGTTTTGTCGCGAGCGTGAGCGGTGTGAACGGTTTTCGGGCCGTGATCCCGTGAGGGGCGCGTGTACGGTCCCGTGAACGGTCCGACCGCTCGCGCGGCGGGGTCAGCTGACGACGGCGATGTGGCGTGCGGAGGCGTGGTAGCGGGTCTGCTGCCCGCCACCGGTGCCGCCTGCGATGCCTTCGGTCTTGGTGGCCAGCCCTGCCTTGACCAGGCTGTCCAGGGTTCGGCGGGCTTTCTCGACGGCGGCTCGGTCGGGGTTGGTCGTGCCGGTCTGGGCGATGGCGAGATCGCGCACGCTGAGGCCGCCGGGGGCGGCCCGCAGGATGGTGACCGGGTCGAGGGCGGGGTCGACGGTCGTGGTGCCGTGTGCGTGGTCGTGGATCAGCTGCAGTGGGCCGATCTCGCCGGTCGGCGTCTTGAGGTGGTGCAGCGTGACGGCTGGGTCACCCGCTTCCCCGGAGATGAACAGGACGCTGCCCGCGCCGGAGGTGATCCAGGTGGAGCCGTAGACGCGGTCGAGTGCCGGCCGCTGGTCTCGCGACGCGTCGGCCGGGGATTTGCGCTGGTGGTGGAGCTCCATGACTTCGACGCCGTTGCGCAGGGCCCGCATGCGGGCGTTCTGGAAGGCGACGGCCAGGGCGTCGTCGACGAGAGTGCTCACCGCGTCTTTCAGGCTGTCGATCACGATGGTGTCGGCTTGGTGGGCAGCGGCCAGATCGCTGAGGAGGTCGGGCTCCTTGTCCAGGGTGGCGGGCAGCGGTCCCTGCCAGACCGCGAGCCGTTCCCGCAGGATCGCCTCGTCCTTCACGCCGATGCGGCGTGCCATGGCGCGGGCGATCTGCTGCGGGCGGTCCATGGCCAGGTACAGCACCCGCTTGCTGGGCGCGACCGGCATGTCGAGGACGGACTCCTGGAGGCCGATGCGGGCGAGGATGACCTGGTGGGCCAGGGTGGTCTTGCCGACGCCCGGAGCCCCGACGATCATCAGGCTCTCGCCGGACGCCCACGCGGTCTTCTCCCGAGTGCCCCACAGCGGTTCCTTGTCGGCGCCGGTCTCGGTGACGAACCGCCAGCCGTCAACCAGGTACCGGGAGAGGCGTCCGCAGCCGGAGGCGAGTGCCCGTTCCCGTTCGGCACCGATGTCCGTCTCGATGGCGGAGCGGATCTCGTCGGGGTCGGCACCCGGCTCCTGCGTGCGCTGGACGGTGCGGATGCCGTGTTCGCGCAGACGGCGCAGAGCCGCTGCCCTGCGCACGATGTCCGCGTAGTAGGCAGCGTGGCTGGCCGAGGGCGGGGCGCCGTAGAGCTGGTGGACGTAGACGATCCCGCCGACCCGGTTGATGTCGCCCTGGCGCGTGAGGAGGTCACTCACGGCGATCGGGTCGGTCGGCTTGTCCTCGCCACGCAGGGCGAGGAGCGCTCGCCAGATGGTCTCGTGGTGCGGGCGGTAGAAGTCGCCCGCGTCCAGCATGGCGCGGACCTCGTCGATCACGTCGGGTCCGTGCATGCAGGCGCCGAGGACGGCGCGCTCGGCCTCCGCGTCGTGCGGCGGCTGGACGGTCATGTCGGTCGGCGATGCGGGGCCTGCCGCCTGGTGGGATGGCATCTCCGGCGGCTGGGCCGTACCCTTTGGCAAGGAAACTCCTCACCCGGCAGGCCATATGGGGCGGCAACCCCGGCCAGGCCGGTCTGATCGTTCAGGGATGGGCGGTTGTGAGGTTTCTTCTTTCGGCCCCCGGTGTTCGTAGCACCGGGGGCTTCTGCGTGTCCGGCGCCGTTCAACGGCGGACGCCGACCACACTACCCCATCTGATGCGCTCCGGAATGAGTTGCATTTGGAATCGAAATGGAGTTAGCTGTTCACCCCGGGCCATGGTGGTCCGGATCAGGTGTGCCGCGAGGAGGTGTGAGCAGTGAGCAGTGACGAAGGTGCCGCCCGCGCCGGCCCCGACCGGCCCCTGCCGGAGAACAACGTGGCCGAACGCATCAAGCTCGAGCGCGAGATCCGCGGCTGGAGCACGCAGAAGCTGGCGGAGCGGATGGCCGAGGTCGGCCATCCGGTGAACCAGTCCGCGATCTGGCGCATCGAGAGCGGCAAGCCTCGCCGTAGGGTCAACCTCGACGAGGCCCTCGGCTTCTGCAAGGTCTTCGACATCCCGCTCGACGACCTGGCCAGCCCGCCGGGCCACGTCTCCAACACCGAGGTGCGCAGGCTCGTCGGCGAATACGTCGAGCGCTGGAAGGACTGGCGGGCCGCCCGCAAGCCCCTGGACCGCGCCAAGGCCGACATCGACGACTACATCAAGGCCCACCCCGACCAGGCGGACATGGTCAAGGGCCTGCTCACCTACGAACTCTCCGGCGCCGCCGGTAACGACTTCACGCGCTACGACTCCGTACCCGCCCGGCACCGGAGCCTGCTCGGCGACGCCGCTCCTGCCAAGCCCGACGCCGAATAACCGCTTCACCTGACGCTCCGGCGCTACGAACGCCGGACGGCAGGCAGCACATCAACAACGCCCATCCCTGAACGATCGATACGGCATGGCCTGGGGTTGCCGCCCCTTCACGGCCGGCCGGGACGAGGATCACCCTTGCCCAAGAACGCCCTGCCCGTTTCCCAGATCGCCCATCTCCTCGGCGTCCCGGAGGAGAACCTCCGCACGCTCATGGCGGAGCGGAACGGCTCCCACGGCGACCCCACGCTCGTCGGGCTCACCGTCGCCGAAGCCGCCCGGCGTATCGGCATCGGCCGCACCAAGATGTACGAGTACGTCACCTCCGGCGAGATCACGTCCGTGAAGATCGGCAGCCTTCGCCGAATACCCGCAGAGGCGGTGAACGAGTTCCTCGCACGGCGCCTGACCGCCGGCGACCTCGCGGCTGCGGCCTGAGGGGCGGCGACATGACAAGATCTCGCCAGCCGAATGGTGCCTCATCCATCTACCAGGCTAAGGACGGCCGTTGGCACGGCCGCGTCACGGTCGGCGTCAAAGACGACGGCACTCCCGACCGGCGCCACGTCTCCAGCAAGACGCGCGCCGAGGTGACCAAGAAGGTCCGTGAACTCGAGCGGCAGCGCGATGCCGGCACCGTCCGTAAGGCCGGTCAGTCCTGGACGGTCAAGACCTGGCTGACCCACTGGGTGGAGAACATCGCCGCCCTGCATGTCTCCGAGAACACCATCGACGGCTACCGCGTCGCGGTCTACCACCACCTCATCCCCGGTCTCGGCGCCCACCGGCTGGAGAAGCTGGAGCCGGAGCACCTGGAGCGCTTCTACAAGAAGATGCAGGACACCGGCAGCGCCGCCGGCACGGCCCACCAGGCTCACCGGACCGTACGCGCCGCCCTGAACGAGGCCGTACGCCGCCGCCACATCACCGTCAATCCGGCCACTATCGCCAAGGCGCCCCGCCTCGAAGAGGAAGAGGTCGAGCCCTACTCGGTCGAGGAGGTCCAGCGGCTCCTGCTGGAGGCCGAACGCCACCGCAACACCGCCCGCTGGGTCATCGCCCTGGCCCTCGGCCTCCGCCAGGGCGAGGTGCTCGGCCTCCAGTGGACCGACGTCGACTGGGAGGCCGGGGTGATCCGCGTCAGCCGCGGTCGGCTCCGCCCCCGGTACAAGCACGGCTGCGGCAACCGCTGCGGACGCAACCCCGGGTACTGCCCGCAGAAGATCAACATCCGGCGCGAGACCAAGAACACTAAGTCCCGCGCGGGCAAGCGGCCCATCGGCGTGCCGGAGGAGCTGATGAAGCTCCTCCGACGGCACAAGGAGGAACAGGACCGGGAACGCCGCCTGGCACGCGACCTGTGGGTGGAGAAGGGGTACGTCTTCACCTCACCGACGGGTGAGCCGCTGAACCCCAACACCGACTACCACAAGTGGAAGGACCTGCTGAAGGCGGCCGGAGTCCGCGAAGGCCGCCTCCACGACGCCCGCCACACGGCCGCCACGGTCTTGCTGATCCTCGGCGTCCCCGACGCGATCGTCGACGCCATCATGGGCTGGGAGCCCGGCAAGTCGGCACGCATGCGCCGCCGCTACCAGCACCTGACGGGCCGCGTCCTGCAGGACACCGCCGCCAAGGTCGGTGGCCTGCTGTGGGGCTCGGACAAGAGGTATGGCGACTCCAACGAGTGGTAGCACGCCGGAATGCCGCTCACCGCGGCCGAACCACACTGGAGCACGGGCCAGGTGAGCGCCAGGGAGCGCATTAGGCCCACACAGCGCGACGAGGCCCGGCAACTGCCACGGGTTGCCGGGCCTCCGTGCATTCGTCAGTCGACGAGGTAGTGGGCTTCGATGTAAGCGACGGTGGAGTCGTACGGTTCCCCGACCGGCTTCAACATGTATCGGCGGAAGACCGCGGCGGTTGCGCGCCGGGCGCCTCGGTTGCGGGCGTCCGCGTTGTCCCATGCCTGGGCGAGGGTGCGAGTGACCACCTGGTCGATTTCTTCGGCCAGGTTCCTTTCCGTGACCGTGAGGCCGGACGGTGCGTGGTCGTGGATGATCCGCGACAGGACACCCACATGGTCGTCGTCGAGCACGACTGCTTCGTCGGGGTGCTTCTCGGCGTTCACGATGGCGCGGGCGATCCGAAGTGCCTCGGACAGGAACTCTAGGGCGTCCTGGGCGTTCTGGATAATCCGGTCTCGCAGCTGCTTGATCCGCTCCGCGAGGGCCGTGTACTTTGCGGACCCCGGTTCGACGCCCTTGTCGAGGGCGGCCTTGATATGGGCCAGGATCTCCGCCGCGGACGGCGGCCTCTTGTCCTCGCCGCCGCCCTTGTCGCTCTTGGGGCGGACGAGGGCCAGCAGCTCCTTGAGTATGGCAATGCCCTGGGCGTCCAGGACGAGGGCTTCCTCCTGGGAGGCGACCACGGAGAATGAGTGAACGTGGGCGTTGATGATGTCCAGGACCATCGGCCCCAGCTCGGCCAGCCGTTCCTTCCTCTCCTCGTCGGACGACTTCTTGAACAGGGTCGTGTAGGCGGATCCGAACAGCGCGAAACCGTCACGGTACTTGGCGACCCGCTTGTCGGTGTTGATGAGCGGGTACAGGCGGGCCAGGAGCCGGTAGTCCCTGGAGAAAACCTCGGCGGCGCCGGGATTGGAGTCCAGGAAGACGTTGATGGCTCGCACGGACTCGTATCCGTGGACAGTGAGATCCAGGTCGTCCACGTCCGCGAACAGGTCTTCGATACGGGCGAAGATGGTGCGGAATTCGGCGACCAGCTCGGACAGGTCGGTGACGAACCCGCCCCCCTTGCCGGTCCCCCTTGTGGTCGGGTCGACAACGGCCCGCTGGACTTCCTCGGCCAGGCCGATGTAGTCGACCACCACGCCCGACGTCTTAACGAACCCGGTCGGAGACACCCAGGTGCGGTTCGGGCGGGTGATCGTCTGGAACAAGGTGTGGGCCTTCAGCGGCTTGTCCAGGTAGAGGACACCCTCGTTGGGGGCGTCGAAGCCCGTCATCAGCTTCGCGGTCACCACCAGGAAGCACAGCGGGTCGTCGGCGGCGAGGAACCGGCGCTTCTGCTCCTCCTCCTCGGTCTCCGAGAGCTGGTACGGCCGCATGGCGGGATCTTCATCCTTGGAGTCCGAGACGGAGATGTTCACCTCGGCGGTGATCCGGCCATGCTTCCCGACCTCGGCGAGCACCTGTGACGCCTCGAAGCCGGCCAGCAGCTCGTTGATCTTGTCCGTGTACGCCACGGCCAGCTCACGGTTGAACGCCACGACCTGGGCCTTGAGGCCGTTGCGGTAGGCGCCGGCCAGGTAGTGGTCCACGATGTCCTGACAGACCGCGTGGATGCGTTCGGGGTTGGCGAACACCGAGGTGAGGCGACCGAACTTGCGGGACAAGGTCTCACGGTCGGGGTCGTCGAGATCGAAGTCGTCGGCGAACTGGTCGAACTCGGCCTGCAACGCCTGGTCGTCTATCTCGAAGGAGACAGGGCGCGGGGCCAGCATGACCGGTACGGTCGCCTCGTCCAGCAGGGACCGGGACACTGAGTACCGGTGCATCACCCTGCCCGGGTCGGCCTCCTCGCCGAAGAGGGCGAAGGTGTCGGTGGCGAGGTTTCTGATGGGGGTGCCCGTCATGCCGAAGAACTTCGCGTGTGGCAAGGCTGCGCGCATCTGGCCGGCCAGGGATTTCGACTTGGCGGACTGGGTGCGGTGTGCCTCGTCGACCAGCACGATGATGTTGTTTCGGGTGGACAGGTGCTTGCCGGCGTCGGCGAATTTGTGGACGGTCGTGGAGATGACGCCCCGCACATCGTCAGCCAGTAGGGAGCGCAATTCCTTGCTGGTGGCCGGCTGGTGGAAGTAGGCGTCCCCCATCGCGGAGGTGAACACCCCGGAGGTCTGCCGGACGAGATGGGTCCGGTCCGAGAGCAGGATGATCGTGGGCGACTCGGTTCGGGTGTCGGCCAACAGCAGCGAGGCGGCGAACACCATCAGCAGTGTCTTCCCGGACCCCTGGTGGTGCCAGACAAGGCCCTTGGAGCCGCCCTCCAGGACCCGCTCGTGGATCAGGTGCGCGGCCTCCATTTGCGGGTAGCGGGGCAGATACTTCTTGTCCGCCCCGCCGCCAGCGGTGTCGAAAAGGGTGAAGTTGGCGAGCATGTCCAGGACGGTCGACGGGTTGAGAAGCAGCTGGGCGGAGCGCTGCACGTCTGCCTGCCCGGACAAGTTCTCGTCGTCGGCGGTAGACCGGAACGGTTGCCACAGATTCGTGGGCGAGCCGACGGCACCGAACCGCAGCTTTAATCCGTCGGAGGCAACGGCGAAGACATTGGGCGTGAAGAACCACGGGTACTCGGTGGCATACACGTTGTTGATCTCACGGGCGGCGTCGGCCCAGGCCGACTTCGCGGTCGGCGACTTCACCTCGACCACTACCAGGGGCAGGCCGTTGACCCAGTACACGAGGTCGAAGCGGCGAGAGGTCTTGCCGGGGACGGTTATGGTCACCTCGTCCGACACGACCAAGGTGTTGGCAGTCGGGCGTGCGAAGTCGATGACCTTCAGGGCGTGCCACACGCCGTCGGTGTCCCGGAACTCCTTATACCCGCGCAGCAGGCGCAGCACCTGCTCGTTGGCCCGTACGAGTCCGCCTTCAACGGCGTTGACCGTGGTGACGATCTCCTCGACCACCGCATCCACGTCGAATCCGTCGATTACACCGGGGTTTAACCGGACGATGGCGTCCCGCAGTTGTCCGGCGATTACCGTCTGCGTGGTCTCACGCTGTAGCGACCTGCCCGCTGTGAAGCCCCAGCCCATCGGGAGGGACCACTGGATCATCAGGTTCTGGAACTCGCGTTCCCGAATGCCCTTCGCCACGCCTTAGACCTCCGAATCGGCAGACTCAATGTCGATGGTGCGGTCCAGCAATCCCGACAGCAGCGCCGCCCGGACCTGACGAAGACGGCTGGCCTCCGCGCGTGTCGCTACCACCTGCTCGGCGGCTGCCGCCAGGGGACCAGTCAACCTGGCCTGCTGCGCGACGGGGAGGTCAGGAACGCTCATGTTGCTGGCGCGGGAGAAGCCGAGCGCCTTGATGGTGATACCGGTGGCCTGCCCTGCAAACTGACCATCCTCGCGTGCCCAGTGACACCACTGGAGTGCGTACTCCGGTGTCGAGACGCCCTCTCGTGCCCGGATGCGGATGACATGCTTGTCGAAGCCGACGAATCCGTCGACCTCGCCCGCCCAGAGCGCCGCCTGGCCAATCGACCCGCCTTCCACTAGGAGGACGTCGCCAGGGTGTACGGCATACTTCTCCTGCTCCCGAGGCTCGAAGTTCATGGTCTTCAGATCACTCAGATCGAGCGTCCCGACACCGATGTTGGCCGCACGCAGGTATGGGTGTACGTGGTCACCAATGGACTGTCGGGCTGACTTCTGCCGCCCGAGCCGCATCTCGAACTTCTCGCCCGCCGGAACCACGGGCACCACGAGCCTGTTGAAGAGGTTGCGCCGGAGGCCCGACTCGACCTTAGACAGGGCGTCGGCCTCGGCGTCGAGTGCGGTGATCTGGTCGTCGACCGCGTCGAGCATCTCGATGATCCGCGCCTGTACCTCGCGGGGAGGGATCGGCAGTTGGATCTGCAAGAGTTGCTCTGGGTTGAGACGCTTGCGCCGTTGGACTGTCCCGCTTACTCGGTTCTTCATTTCTGCCCACAGTCGCGGTGAGCGACAGACGTGCCTCATCCAGTCGGGCATCAGTTCTGGGCCAAGCGTGAACGTCGGGAACTCGTTGCTGACGACGAATCCGTCGAACTCGGCAGGTACTACGGTGATCGGGCCTTCCCAGGCGGTCAGTTTCCGCATCACGACCTGGTCAACGTGCAGCACGTTCATCGCCGCGTACTCTGTGTCTCCGCCGTCGAGTTCGCCTTTTGCGACCAGCCCCTGTCCTGCGTTCAGGACCCCGGCCAGACGGTGGGTGGTTGCAGGCTCCATCGGTGTGCGCTGGATGTCGAGGCGCATCACCTCTCCGAGCGGACGAATCGGATAGCCGTCACTCATTGAAGCCCTCGATCCCGGCGGCGACGAGTACCTCGAGCATCCGTTGCTCGGTCTTCTGACGCTCGGCTCGGGCGACGTTGTACGCCTTGATGAGGGTGTCGAGGTCTTCGGCCTCAGCTGCGGCCTGCTTGATGTACCTGCCGATGTTGAGGTCGTACCCGTTCGCCACGATCTCCGTGGTGGGGACGAGCCGCACCGAGAGCCCATCTGGTCCATTGGGGTCCACCGGGTTGCCGGCGGCGTCGAATTTTGAGTGGTAGGCAGTCACCACATCGGCGATGTCCGCCTCAGTCAGGACATGGCGGTTCTTGGCTTTGGTGAACCGCTTGGAGGCGTCGATGAACAGCACCCCGTTCCGGCGCTCCTCGGCCTTGGTGCCGGGGGCACGGAATACGAGGATGCAGGTCGGGATGTCGGTTGAGTAGAAGAGGTTCGCCGGCAGACCGATCACGGCTTCCAGGAGGTTGTCGTCCAGGACGCGTTGGCGGATGGCTGCTTCCTGGCCCCTGCGAAGAGGACACCGTGGGGAAGGACGACACCGGCACGGCCCTTCTTCGGGTCCATGCTTGCGATCATGTGCTGCACAAACGCCCAGTCCGCTGTCGACTGCGGGGCGACCCCGCCGATGGCACGCGGGTCCTTGGCCCAGGGCTTCCACTTCAGGCTGTAGGGCGGGTTGGCGAGGATCACGTCGAACTGCTTCACGGACCCGTCCGGCTTGGTGAAGCGCGGGTCCTTCAGGGTGTCGCCGACCTCGACCTTGAACTGGGTGAGGTTGTGCATGAAGAGATTCATGCGTGCTACACCCGCAGTGTCTGGTACGGCCTCCTGCCCGTACAGCTTGAGCGTGTAGCCACGCCCGCCACGCGTCTTCAGGAGGTTCGCGGAGGCGATGAGCATGCCGCCCGACCCGCAGGTCGGGTCGTACACCGACTCGTACCCCTTGGGTTCCAGGACCTCAACGATCAGCTCGACGACCTCGCGCGGGGTGAAGAACTGGCCGGCGCGGGTGCCGGAGCCGTCGGAGAACCGCTTCAGCAGGTACTCGTACGCCCCACCGAGCACGTCATGGGACATGTTGCCCTCATGCATCTTCGGGGTGCGATCCATCGCCTGCATGACCGCCGCCAACACGTCCCCCGACAGCACCTCCTCGGAGGTCCAGGCCATGTTGCCGAACAGGCGGGAGAACTTGTCAGGGTTGGCCGTCTCGATGGCCTGCAGGGAGGCGCGGATCCGCTGACCCAGGCCGGGCTGGGTGACGGTGGCGAGGATGGACGACCAGGAGGCACGACGCTCCTGGACGGTACCGGGGTGGATGAACGGGATCTCGAACGACTGGTAGTCGCGGTACTCGATCTCTCGGGCTTCCTCGGCAGAGAGGCCGTCCAAGCCCTCATTCTCGGCCAGAAACTCCTGGTGGTGGTGCTCCCAGGTGTCCGACAGGTACTTCCAGAACATCAGCGGGAAGACGACCGAGGAGTACTGCGCTTCGGGCATCGCCACGCGCAACTCGTCAGCGGCGTCCCACAAGCGGTTCTCGATCTCCTGCTGGGTCACTGCCATCAGTCGGGGTGTCCTTGCTCGTCATAAGGGCGGCGACCGAGGGCCGCGGTGGTCCCACTGGTCACCCTATTTCGGGCGCGTCCGGCATGTACACGACGGGCGTGTCCTGCTGGGGGAGTAACGATATCCCTCCCCAGGGCCGCGAAAAGTAGCAAACGACCCGAACAAGCATCGTGATCAGGCGCCTGCTTGTTGATCAAGCTTGCCCGCCCTGCGGATGGGAAGGGGGCGCCTGGCGATCGCTGTCGTGATGCTGCGGCGAGGCCGGGAAGGAGGCTCGCGCTCGCAGGTCAGCGACGTGCTCCTCGGCGGAGCCCACCGGAAGTCTGTCCGTGGAGCTCCGCAGCCGTCCACCCCGCGCAACTGAGACCAAAACTGAGACCACGGAACGTCGAAGGGCCCCACCGCAAGCGGTGGGGCCCTTCGACATCGTGCCCGGTGAGGCACTGGCGGAGGATACGAGATTCGAACTCGTGAGGGGTTGCCCCCAACACGCTTTCCAAGCGTGCGCCCTAGGCCTCTAGGCGAATCCTCCGCCGCAAACAATACAAGACCCGGAGCAGTGCTCGCGAACCCGATTCGCCGAGGGGTCCCTCCGGGGGCCGGGGGTGTCCTCGCACCCTCCGGGATCCGCTAGGGTGGGGGTAAGCCCCTCGCGTGGCGCTATCTCACCCAACTCCCCCAGGGCCGGAAGGCAGCAAGGGTAAGTGGGCTCTGGCGGGTACGTGGGGGGCCCTTGTGTTTCCCGGGCCGTTTCCGCCGGTCGGCCCTGGTGGGGGGGGCCTGGAAAATGTGAGCGAGGCCACTTGTCAGTGGGGCCCGATATCGTCGTAGGTGTGTCGTCCCTCGCGCTCTACCGCCGCTACCGTCCCGAGTCCTTCGCCGAGGTCATCGGGCAGGAGCATGTCACCACCCCGTTGCAGCAGGCGCTGCGGAACAACCGGGTCAATCACGCGTACCTGTTCAGCGGGCCGCGCGGCTGCGGCAAGACGACCAGCGCGCGCATCCTCGCGCGCTGCCTGAACTGCGAGCAGGGCCCGACGCCGACGCCGTGCGGCGAGTGCCAGTCCTGCCTCGACCTCGCGCGCAACGGCCGCGGATCGATCGACGTCATCGAGATCGACGCCGCGTCCCACGGTGGCGTCGACGACGCCCGTGAGCTGCGGGAGAAGGCCTTCTTCGGACCCGCCTCCAGCCGCTACAAGATCTACATCATCGACGAGGCGCACATGGTCACCTCGGCGGGCTTCAACGCCCTGCTGAAGGTGGTCGAGGAGCCCCCGGAGCACCTCAAGTTCATCTTCGCGACCACCGAGCCCGAGAAGGTCATCGGGACGATCCGGTCGCGTACGCACCACTATCCGTTCCGGCTCGTCCCCCCCGGCACCCTCCGTGACTATCTGGGCGAGGTGTGCGAGCAGGAGAAGATCCCCGTCGAGGACGGCGTGCTGCCGCTGGTCGTCCGCGCCGGTGCCGGCTCCGTGCGTGACTCGATGTCCGTGATGGACCAGCTGCTGGCCGGTGCCGCCGAGGACGGTGTGACGTACGCCATGGCGACGTCCCTCCTGGGCTACACGGACGGTTCCCTGCTCGACGCCGTCGTCGAGGCCTTCGCGGCCGGCGACGGGGCGGCGGCCTTCGAGGTCGTCGACCGGGTCATCGAGGGCGGGAACGACCCCCGCCGCTTCGTGGCCGACCTGCTGGAGCGGCTGCGGGACCTGGTGATCCTCGCCGCCGTTCCGGACGCGGCGGAGAAGGGCCTCATCGACGCCCCGGTCGACGTGATCGAGCGCATGCAGGCCCAGGCCTCCGTCTTCGGCGCCGCCGAGCTCAGCCGTGCCGCCGACCTGGTCAACCAGGGCCTGACCGAGATGCGCGGCGCCACCTCCCCCCGGCTCCAGCTGGAGCTGATCTGCGCCCGGGTGCTGCTGCCCGCCGCCTTCGACGACGAGCGCTCGGTACGGGCCCGGCTCGACCGGCTCGAGCGCGGGGCGGCCGCGGGGGCCCTCGCCGGCGGCGTGGCCGCGGGCGTCCCGGCCGGCGGCGCCGTGGGGTACGTACCCGGGCCGGAGGCGCACGCTCCGGTGGTGGAGCCGGGCGCGGGGCTGTCCGGCGCGGCCGCGGCCCGTGCCGCGGTGTCGGGCACCGGCGTGCCGACCGCCGCCGCCCCGCCCGCCCCCGTGGCCCAGGCCCCCGCCGCCCCGGCGCCGGCCGCTCCCGAGCCCGTACAACCGCCCGTGGCCCCCGGCGGCTCCCGCCCCGGCGCCTGGCCGATGGCCGCGACCCCCGGCCAGCAGCCCCCAGAGCAGCCCGCCACACCGCAGGCCGGTGCCTGGCCCACGGCTGCGGCGAGTCCCGCCGCGTCCACCAGCGCCCTCACCCCCGCCTCCGCCCCCCAGACGGGCGCCTGGCCTACGGCAGCGACCCCGGCCCCGGCCCAGACGCCGGCGGCGCCCGCCGCCGGACCCGGCAGTGGCGGACCCCAGGGCGACGCCACACAGGCACGACAGCTGTGGCCGAACATCCTGGAGGCCGTCAAGAACCGCCGCCGCTTCACCTGGATCCTGCTCAGCCAGAACGCCCAGGTCGCCGGTTGCGACGGCACCACCCTCCAGGTGGGCTTCTCCAACGCCGGAGCGCGGGACAGCTTCGCCAACAGCGGCAGCGAGGACGTACTGCGCCAGGCCCTCGGCGACCTCGGCCTGCCGTGGAAGACCGAGCTGCTCGTCGACCCCTCCGGCGGCGGCAACCCGCCCGGCGGAGGAGCCACGCCCCCGGGTGGCGGCTTCGGCGGCGGTATGGGCGGTGGATTCGGCGGGGGAGCCCCCGCCGCCCCTCCGGCCGCCCCGGCCTACGCCCGGCCCCAGACGCCGGCTCCCGCGCCCGCACCCCAGCAGGCGCCCCCCGGCCCCGCCCCGGAGGCCCGCCCGGCGCAGTCCGCGCCCCCGGCCGCCGGGCCCTCGCAGCAGTACCGCCAGCCGGAGCCGCCACCCGTCCCGATCGAGGACGACGTCCCCGCAGAGGACGACCCGGACCTCGACGACACCGCCCTCACCGGGCACGACCTGATCGTGCGCGAGCTGGGCGCGACGGTCATCGAAGAGATCGCGAACGAGTAGGACGAGGGGCAGGACGGGCAGGACGCGCAGGACGAGGAGAGCGGCGAGGGACGCGACGGGCAGGGCCGGGAGCGCGGGGAAAGCGGGAAGAACGAGTAGCGGGAAGGCTCCCGGGCAGGCGCACACCGGCGCGTCCCGGCCACTCCCACTCTCCACACGTTCTCCTTCCTGCGGCGTAGGGCGCGCTGCCCGGCTAGCACGTAGGCTCGGGCTACCGAAGCATGAAGAAACAGTTGTCGACAGCCAGGAGCGAGACCGTGATCCCCGGTGGTGGCCAGCCCAACATGCAGCAGCTGCTCCAGCAGGCCCAGAAGATGCAGCAGGACCTCGCGGCGGCCCAGGAGGAACTGGCGCGCACGCTCATCGAGGGCACGGCGGGCGGTGGCCTGGTGAAGGCCACGGTCACCGGTGCCGGTGAGCTCCAGGGCCTGGTCATCGACCCGAAGGCCGTGGACCCGGAGGACACCGAGACCCTCGCCGACCTCGTGCTGGCCGCCGTGCGGGACGCCAACGCGACCGCCCAGCAGGTGCAGCAGCAGAAGCTCGGCCCGCTGGCGCAGGGCCTGGGCGGCGGAGGCATCCCCGGCCTGCCGTTCTAGCCGGTCCGGCCGGAGCGGCGTTCCGGGGGCGTTCCGGGACCCGTAACCCGGCCGACACGACGGCGAAGCCCTCCGCAGCGAAGATCACAGCCCGGAAGATCACAGCCCAGAAGATCGCAGTCCGGTGGGCGCCGTCCCAGAAGTCCACAGCACAATCGCAGAGGCAGAAGCAGAGGCGGACGCCGAAGCAGAAGCAGAGTCCGAAGGAGAACCCGATCCGTGTATGAAGGCGTGGTCCAGGACCTCATCGACGAACTGGGCAGGCTGCCCGGCGTCGGTCCCAAGAGCGCGCAGCGGATCGCCTTCCACATCCTCCAGGCCGAACCGGCCGACGTCCGCCGGCTGGCCCACGCGCTGACCGAGGTCAAGGCGAAGGTCCGGTTCTGCGCGGTCTGCGGCAACGTGGCGCAGGAGGAGCGGTGCCGGGTCTGCCAGGACCCGCGCCGCGACCTCGCCGTCATCTGTGTCGTGGAGGAGCCCAAGGACGTCGTCGCGATCGAGCGGACGCGAGAGTTCCGCGGCCGCTACCACGTGCTCGGCGGGGCGATCAGCCCCATCGAGGGCGTGGGACCGGACGACCTCCGCATCCGCGAGCTGCTGGCCCGGCTCGCGGACGGCTCGGTCACCGAGCTGATCCTGGCCACGGACCCCAATCTGGAGGGCGAGGCCACCGCCACGTACCTCGCGCGCATGGTCAAGCCCATGGGGCTGAAGGTCACCAGGCTCGCCAGCGGGCTGCCCGTGGGCGGGGATCTCGAATACGCCGACGAGGTCACGCTCGGGCGTGCCTTCGAAGGGAGACGACTTCTCGATGTCTGACGCAACCCTGCACGACGCGAAGCGCGACCCCGACGACTTCGTGGTCTCCGTCGCGGATTCGGTCGAGAGCTTCATCGTGGCCGTCACCGAGGTGTCCCGCGGCGACGAGCCCGACAGCGCGGTGCCCTTCCTGCTCCTGGAGCTCTCCCAGCTCCTCCTCACCGGCGGCCGGCTGGGCGCGCACGAGGACTTCGTGCCGGACGAGCGCTACGAGCCGGACGTCGGGCCCGAGCCGGACGTCGACGAGCTGCGCGAACGCTTCGCGGCCATGCTCGACCCGATCGACGTCTACTCCGAGCTCTTCGACCCGTACGTGCCGCGCAGCGCCCCCGTGGCCTGCCGGATCTCCGACGACCTCGCGGACATCATCACCGACCTGCGCCACGGGATGGCCCACTACCGCGACGGCCGCGTCAACGAGGCCCTGTGGTGGTGGCAGTTCTCCTACCTCACCAACTGGGGCCCGACGGCCTCGGCGTGCCTGCGCGCCCTCCAGTCCCTCGTCGCGCACGTACGGCTGGACCAGCCGCTGGGCGAGCTGGACGGCCTGGACACGGACGCGGTCGGCACGGAGGAGCAGCTGGCCGAGGAGGCGGGCCGGCTCATGGCCGCGGAGATCGGCGGAGCGGCGAAACGGGCGTCGGGGGCTGCGGGGTCCTGAGGGCGGGCCGCGGTAAGCCCGGTACGCCGGACCCGTACGCCGGCACCCGTACGACGCCCGGCCCCGTACGACGCCCGGCCCCTCGCGGCCTGGGCCCGTACGACCTGGGGCCCGATGCCGGCGCGGCGGGGCGGTGTCACGCCCGCGCGCCCCTGCTCGTCGGGTTCGCCGGGCGGCCTGTCTCACGATGCGATATCCGCATGGCCGGTTCGGGGCGCTCGTTAGACTGAACCGACCGCAAGACGTATAGCTGCTAGGAGCGCACGTGGGCCTTGTCGTGCAGAAGTACGGAGGCTCCTCCGTTGCCGATGCCGAAGGCATCAAGCGGGTCGCCAAGCGAGTCGTGGAAGCCAAGAAGAACGGCCACCAGGTGGTCGTCGTGGTTTCCGCGATGGGTGACACGACGGACGAGTTGATCGATCTCGCCGCGCAGGTTTCGCCGATCCCTGCCGGGCGCGAGTTCGACATGCTGCTGACCGCCGGAGAGCGCATCTCCATGGCGCTGCTGGCGATGGCGATCAAAAACCTCGGCCACGAGGCGCAGTCCTTCACGGGCAGCCAGGCCGGAGTCATCACCGACTCGGTCCACAACAAAGCGCGGATCATCGACGTCACGCCGGGCCGGATCCAGCAGTCCGTCGACGCGGGCAACATCGCGATCGTGGCCGGCTTCCAGGGTGTGTCCCAGGACAAGAAGGACATCACCACCCTGGGCCGCGGCGGCAGCGACACCACCGCCGTCGCGCTGGCGGCCGCGCTGGACGCCGAGGTGTGCGAGATCTACACGGACGTCGACGGTGTCTTCACCGCCGACCCGCGGGTCGTGAAGAAGGCCCGCAAGATCGACTGGATCTCGTTCGAGGACATGCTGGAGCTGGCCAGCTCCGGTTCCAAGGTGCTGCTCCACCGCTGCGTGGAGTACGCCCGCCGCTACAACATCCCGATCCACGTCCGTTCGTCCTTCTCCGGACTGAAGGGCACCTGGGTCAGCAACGAGCCGCAAGGGGACCAGCCGATGGAGCAGGCGATCATCTCGGGTGTCGCTCACGACACCTCCGAGGCGAAGGTCACGGTCGTCGGGGTGCCCGACAAGCCGGGCGAGGCCGCGACGATCTTCCGTGCGATCGCGGACGCCGACATCAACATCGACATGGTCGTCCAGAACGTCTCCGCGGCGTCCACCGGCCTGACCGACATCTCCTTCACCCTCCCGAAGACCGAGGGCCACAAGGCGATCGAGGCGCTGGAGAAGACGAAGACGCGCGTCGGCTTCGACTCGCTGCGCTACGACGACCAGATCGCGAAGATCTCGCTCGTCGGCGCCGGGATGAAGACGAACCCGGGCGTCACCGCGACGTTCTTCGAGGCCCTGTCGAATGCCGGCGTGAACATCGAGCTGATCTCGACCTCCGAGATCCGCATCTCGGTCGTCACGCGCGCCGACGACGTGAACGAGGCCGTCCGCGCCGTCCACACCGCCTTCGGCCTGGACAGCGAGAGCGACGAGGCGGTCGTGTACGGAGGCACCGGCCGATGACGGCCGCCCACCCGGAGGGCCGTCCGGTCCTGCCGGGTGGCTCCGAGGGCTTCGAGCGCGTCGAGGGTTTCGGCGGTGGGGCTGTCGGTGGGATCGCCGGTACGGGTGGCCCCGCGGACGGCCACGCAGGTCGCCGTGCGGGTGGTCATGCAGGTGACCGTGCAGGTGGTCATGCGGGTGGCCGTGCCGGTGACCCCGGGAGTGAGCGTGCGGATGACCGTCCGGGTGCGGAGGCTCGTACCCGTACGGGCCTCGGCGCGGGCGCCCGTGGCCGCGCCGCCGGGCCCACGCTCGCCGTCGTCGGCGCGACCGGCGCCGTCGGCAAGGTCATGCTGGAGATCCTCTCCCAGCACGCGGACATCTGGGGCGAGATCCGTCTCGTCGCGTCCGCGCGCTCGGTAGGGCGGAAGCTGACCGTCCGGGGGGAGCTGGTCGAGGTCGTCGCGTTGAGCGAGGACGTGTTCGAGGGCGTCGACGTCGCCATGTTCGACGTGCCGGAGGCCGTCGCCGCGCAGTGGGCGCCGATCGCGGCGGCCAAGGGCGTGGTGGTCGTGGACAATTCGGCTGCGTTCCGGATGGACCCGGACGTTCCGCTGGTCGTGCCCGAGGTCAACGCCCACGCCGCACGCCTGCGCCCGCGCGGGATCATCGCCAACCCCAACTGCACCACGCTGTCGATGATCGTCGCGGTGGGCGCGCTGCACGCCGCGTTCGGGCTGCGCGAGCTGGTCGTCTCCTCGTACCAGGCCGTTTCGGGGGCGGGCAAGGAGGGCGTGGACGCCCTGCGCACGCAGCTCGCGGCCGTCGTCGGCACGGAGCTGGGGACGCAGCCCGGCGACGTACGGCGTGCGGTCGGTGACGACACCGGGCCGTTCCCGGCGCCGGTGGCGCTGAACGTGGTGCCGTGGGCCGGTTCGCTGAAGGAGGACGGCTGGTCGTCCGAGGAGCTCAAGGTCCGCGACGAGACCCGCAAGATCCTCGGGGTGCCGGATCTGAGGGTGAGCGCGACCTGTGTGCGCGTACCCGTGATCACCACCCACTCGCTCAGCGTGCACGCGCGGTTCGAGACCGAGGTGACCGTCGAGCGGGCCCACGAGATCCTGGCCAACGCCCCCGGTGTGGTGCTGTGCGACAGCCCGGCCGATGGGGAGTTCCCGACGCCCGCCGACGCGGTGGGGACCGACCCGACGTGGGTGGGGCGGGTGCGGCGGTCACTGGACGACCCCCAGGCGCTCGAGCTCTTCGTCTGCGGCGACAATCTCCGTAAGGGGGCGGCTCTGAACACCGCACAGATCGCGGAATCCGTGGCGTCGGAGCTGACTGCTCCGTAATACTGGGGCGGTGCGTGAAGGTCCCGTGACCAACGTGAAGGTCGTGTGATCAACTTGTTGGTCCAGACCTCTTGAACTGGGCAGACGATCTGTTCGACGATTTCGCTCCCCGCCCAACTGCAACCGCGGTCTGGGCGGGGAGCGTCTTTGTTGCCGTCTCTCGCGGCGGGACCAAAACAGGGGCATCGAGGAAGAGCTGGTACGCATGAGGGCAAAGGGCGCATCGTCGACCGACGCGTCATCAATCGCCACCGCGATGCCTCACGCGTACAACCCTGACGGGGGGAAGCGTGTCCAACAGGCGTGGCAGAGGTCATCAGCATCGCAACCGTCCCGAGACGAGGTGGCGCCCCGGTGCGCTCACGTCCCGGCAGTCCGGGCGGCATGCCGGTGATCGCTCCCTGGTCAGCCCCCCGCCCCGCACAGTCGCCGGCGTCGGCGACTCCGCCGCCGTCCGTCCCCTCGCCCGCTGCGCCTCCGCAGATGCCGCCGCAGATGTCTCCGGGCGCGCCCGGGGTGTCCGCCGCGCCTGCGGCGTCACCGGCGTCCCAGGCGTCCGCGGCGGTGTCGTCCGTTTCGGCCGTCCCGCCGGTCGCGGCCGTACAGCCGGTGACATCCGTCGCGTCGATGCCGGCCGTACCGTCCATGTCGCCTCTGTCGGCCATGCCGTCCGTGGCGTCCGTATCGCCCATGTCGTCACCCATGTCGTCCGCGTCGCCCATGCCGTCCGTGTCCGCGGTGTCCTCGATGACCACAGTGCCGGCGGACGCTGACGAGGCGCGGGCGGCCGGCACCACAGTCGACCACCTCACCGAGACGTACCGCGCCCACTACCGGTCGCTGCTCGGCCTGGCCGCCCTGCTCCTCGACGACACCGCCTCCTGTGAGGACGTGGTGCAGGAAGCCTTCATCCGGGTGCACTCCGCGCGCGGGCGCGTCCGCGACCCGGAGAAGACCCTCGCCTACTTGCGGCAGACTGTCGTCAACTTGTCCCGATCTGCCCTCCGCCGCCGCATCCTCGGACTGAAGCTGCTGTCCAAGCCGATGCCCGACATGGCGAGCGCCGAAGAAGGGGCGTACGAACAGCTGGAGCGCGACCAATTGATCAAAGCGATGCGTGGACTGCAGCGTCGCCAGCGCGAGGTCCTGGTCCTGCGCTACTTCGCCGACATGACCGAGGCCCAGGTCGCGGAGACCCTGGGGCTTTCCCTGGGCTCGGTCAAGGCGTACGGCTCACGCGGCATCGCGGCGCTCCGGATCGCCATGGAGGCGCCGGTATGAGCCGCCGTTTTCCGGATGGTTCTGGAATGCCGGAGGGTGCTGGCGTGCCCGAGGACGGCGCCGGTATGTCTGAGGGCATCAGTGGGTCTGAGGGCCCTGACGTGCCCGAGTGCACCGGTATGTCTGAGGGCGCCGGGTCGGTTGGTGCCCGGGGCCAGCGCCAGGGTGAGGGGCACGTTCGCGGAGGCGGCTTCGCCGGCTGGGGATTCGAGGAGCCCGGCCCGGGGCTTGACGGCCTCGCGGCCGTCGTAGGCGGTGGGGACACCGGCCCTGCGGCCGGCCAGAGCTCCGCGGGTCAGAGCTCCGCAGGCCAGAACTCCGCCTGCCCGGGCTCCGACTTCGCCCGTCCCGCTCTCGACGAGCAGGCGCTGCGACGCCTGCTGCACGACACCGTCGGCGGTCTCGAACCGTCCGGCGACGCGCTGGAGAAGCTGCGCCACGCCGTTCCGGTCCGGCGCACCCGGCGCCGCCAGGCCGTCGTCGGTGCCGCGGCGGTGGTGATCCTCGGGGCCACGGCTCTGCCCGTACTCATCCATGCGGCCACCACGGCCGGCAACGCCACCGAGGACCGCCCGGCCAACGCCTCCAGCAGCCGTCAACGCACCCACGACGCCGCTGAGGGGCGTCACCACGACGCGTCCGGTGACGGCACCGACGGCGAGGAGACCACCACCGGCCAGGACGGGCAGAAGGACGGCGAGAAGACGAAGGGCGACGAGCGGAAGCCGAGCGGGGACGCCCACAGTCCCTCGGGCTCGGCCACCGGCGGCACCACCACCCCCGGCCCGACGCTCGCCGCGGCCTCGCCCACATGTGACCGCGACCAGCTCGGACAGGGCAGCGGCAGCGTCGGTGCCGCCGACGATCACGGCCGCGTCTACGGCGTCTTCCGCGTCGTCAACGTCTCCCGCACCGTCTGCACCGTGGGCGGTCCCGGAGAGGTCACCGCGCGCCCCAAGGGCAGCGCCGAGAGCACGCGCGTCTCGGTCGTCGACCACACGGCGGGCGACGCGGCCGCCGGCCTGCCCGACCCCGCCACCGAGCCGAGCCAGGTGATCCTTCAGCCGGGGCAGGCGTACGAGGTCAAGTTCGCCTGGGTGCCGGCCGCCGGCGGCGGCCCCAGCGGTTGCGCCAAGCCCGCCCCCGCCACCCCGGCCCCCCTGGCCAGCCCTTCGGCCGCCCCCGGTTCCGGCACGGCGGCAGCCGGCGGGAAGCCCCAGGCCAATGCCCCCGCCCCGAGCAGCCCCCCGGCGAGCGTCGTCCTCAGCCACACCCCGGACGTGGGCGAACCGAAGGCCGTCGACACGACCATCCCCAACGCCTGTGCCGGCACGATCTACCGCACGGGCCCCCTGGCGACCACGACGCCGACGTCTTAGCCGACGTCTTAGCCGACGACTTGGGGGCTGCCGGGGGAGCGCCGGGGGAGGGCTGCCGGAGTGCCCCACGACGTCCCCCGCCGGAGGGGGCGCGCCACGGTGCCCGTACCGTGGTGGTGTGTATCGGTTCCTGCTGACTCCCCGGTGGTGGGGGATCAACGTCTTCACCGCGCTCGCGATCCCGGTGTGCCTGTTCATGGGCAGCTGGCAGCTCGGCCGCTTCGAAACGCGTGTCGACACCCATCGTGAGCAGCAGGCCCAGACCGACGAGGCCCGCACCGCCGACGCGGCACCGCTGCGCGATCTGCTGCCGGTGACCACCGAGACGTCGGGCCGGCAGGCCAGCGTCACCGGCCGGTACGACACCGATCACCAACTCCTCGTGCCCGACCGCGATCTGGACGAGCGCAAGGGCTTCTACGTGCTCACGCTGCTGCGCACGGACGGCGGCAAGGCGGTGCCCGTCGTCCGGGGCTGGCTGCCCGGCGACGCCGGTTCCAAGGACGACTCCGCCAAGGTCCCCGCCCCGCCCTCCGGCCAGGTCACCGTGACGGGGGCGCTCCAGTCCTCCGAGAGCCCCACGTCCAAGGGCGTCCGGGCGTCCGGCGGGCTGCCCGCCGGACAGCTCGGTGTGATCAGCGCGGCCTCACTGGTGAACCTCGTGCCGTACGAGGTGTACGACGCGTGGATCACCGTGTCGAAGGCGGCTTCCCCCCTGACCGCCGTGCCGCCGGCCACCGCCCCCGGCAGCGGCCTCGATCTCAAGGCCTTCCAGAACCTCGGCTACACCGGCGAATGGTTCGTCTTCGCGGGCTTCACCCTCTTCATGTGGTTCCGTCTCTTCCGCCGTGAGGCCGAGGCCGCCCGGGACCTCGAACTCGGCATCACCCCCGAGGACCCGGAAGGGCCGGCTCAGCCGGGCCGCCCTGAGAACCCCGAGGGTTCAGATGACGGTCCGCAAACGCGATCTCCAGCCGGAGCTGCTTGATCCGCTCCTCCACCACCAGCGAGCCGTGACCGGCGTCGTACCGGTAGACCTCGTGGGGGTGGCCGAGTTCTTCGAGCCGCTCCACGTAGTTGTCGATCTGGCGTATCGGGCAGCGGGGGTCGTTCATCCCGGCGGAGATGTACACGGGCGCCCGGAGCCGGTCGACGTACGTCAGCGGTGACGAGGCGGCGTAGCGCTCCGGCACCTCCTCCGGGGAGCCGCCCAGCAGGGTGCGGTCCAGGGCTTTGAGCGCCTCCATCTCGTCGTGGTACGCCGTCACGTAGTCCGCGACGGGTACGGCGGCGAGCCCCACGGCCCAGGCCTCGGGCTGAGTGCCGAGGCCGAGCAGCGTCAGATAGCCGCCCCACGAGCCGCCGGCCAGCACCAGCCGCTCGGGGTCGGCGAGGCCGGACGCCACGGCCCATTCCCGCACCGCGGCGATGTCCTCCAGCTCGATCAGCCCCACGCGGTGCTTGAGCGCGTCGGTCCAGGCCCGCCCGTAGCCCGTCGAGCCGCGGTAGTTGACCCGGATGACCGCGTAGCCGTGGTCCACCCAGGCTGCCGGCCCGGCCGCGAAGGCGTCGCTGTCGTGCCAGGTCGGGCCGCCGTGGATGTCGAAGACGGTCGGGAACGGCCCCTCCCCGGCGGGCTTCTGCACCAGCGCGTGCACCTTGCCGCCGGGTCCCTCGACCCATATGTCGGAGACCGGGACCGAGTCCGGAGCCTGGGCGATCCCGTGCGGCACCGCCGGAGGGGTCAGCACGACGTGGCCGGCCGTCGACCGCACCACCGGGGGCTTGGCCGCGGAGGACCAGAGGAACTCCACGGTCCCGTCGGGGCGGGGCAGCGCCCCGGACACCGTGCCCGGCGGGGTGTCGAGGCGGGTGAGCTCGCCGCTCGCCAGCTCGTACCGCCACAGTTCACTGCGCGCGTGGTGGCTGTGGTCGATCAGCAGTGCGGTGCCGTCGGGGTACCAGTCGGCGTCGAGGTCGCCCGGCAGGTCGATGACCAGCGCGGTCTCCTCTCCCGTGACCGGGTCCCACATCATCGGCTCCCAGCGGCCGCGCCGCTGGTGCCCGACCAGCAGCCGGGAGTCCCCGTCCACCGGGGCGAAGCCCATCGCGGACAGGCCCAGCTCCTCGGTGCCGCCGCGGGTGTCGTCGAGCTCGCCCACGGTGCTGCCGTCCGCCCGCAGGACGCGGATCGACGCGTGCATGGCGTCGCCGTGCTCGGTGTGCTCGACGGCGATCAGCGACCCGTCGTGCGACAGACCGCCGACGCCCGCCGACTGCTGGTGCCGGTATATCTCCACGGGCTCCTGGCCGGGGCGCACGAGGTGGACCGTCGACCCGCCCTTGTCCGTGGAGCGGCCGACGACCGCCGTGCCGTCCCGGCCCAGGGCCAGGCCGTCGGGGTAGGAGGGCTCCAGCCCCGGCGTCGCCGGCCGGTCCTCGCCGCCGTGGAACGGCTGCCGCACCCAGACGCCGAACTCGTCGCCGTCGGTGTCGGAGAACCACCAGATCCATTCGCCGTCGGGCGAGAGCACGCCGCCCGTCGTCCCGTTCGGCCGGTCGGTTACCTGCCGGTGCTCGCCCGTGGTGCGGTCCCAGGCGTACAGCTCGAACGTCCCCGTGGCGTTGGACGTGAACAGCGACCGGTCCGGCGCGTCCTTCGCCCATCGCGGCAGTCCCACGCGCGGCGCCCGGAAGCGCGTTTCCCAGTCCGGCATGGCCGTATCGCCCCGCGGGGACCCGTTGCTCTCAGTCATGCCCCCCATTCTGCGCCGGACGGCTGACGACTCGGGCCGGAGCGTCGCAGTCTGTGGATTACTCGGCAGTTGTGCACAACTCGCTCACCCGGTCGAGGGGGAGTGGGCCAGGCAACCGCCGGGAGCCGTCCCGTTGTCAGTCGCGCCCCCCACAATCGGCAGCATGTACGAGACTCCAGAAGACATGACCGCCCTCCAGCGGCTCCTGGACGACAGTTACGCGACCGCGGGTCCGCACCTGCGGTCGATCATCGACGAGGACCGCCGTCTCGACGCCGCCGGTGTCGTGGCGCGCCTGCGAGGCGTCTCCACCATGGCCCTCGCCACCGTGACGGCTCACGGCGAGCCCCGGGTGGGACCCGTCGACGGTCTCTTCCTCCGGGGCCACTTCCTCTTCGGCTCCGGCCCGGACTCCGCCCGCTTCCGCCACCTCCGCGCCCGCCCGGCCGTCAGCGCCACTGTCTTCGACGGTGAGCTGCTCCAGATCACCGTCCACGGCAAGGCGGTGGAGGTGAGCCCGGCCGAGGACCCCGTTCTGGAACGGTTCCTGATCGAGGTCTACGGGCGGACGGCGTGGGAGGAGTGGATGCACGAGATGCCGTGGGCCCGGATCGAGGCGGAGAAGATGTTCACCTTCATCAACCCCGAGGCCATGGGCCGGCCGGACACCGGCGGTCAGGAGAGACCGGCCGCCGGCGGTCAGAAGGGACCGGACGCAGGCGGTCAGGAGAGAACCGCCTGACGCGGTAGTCCCGGCCGGTTCCCGGTCGGTTCCCGCCCGGGGCCCTCACCGCGGTGCCGGTGCCGGTGACGGCGGCGGTGACGGCGGCGGTGTCAGTGCTCGTAGGGCGGGGCTCCTCGTCCGTACGTACGCAGAGTTCGGTCAACGCGCCGTCTGCTCCGGCGCTGACGGGCAGGCCGAGGACCGAGCAGTACAGCTCGGCCTCGCCCGCGCCCGTACCCCTGACCGTGCCCTCGCCTGCCGTCCGTTCGGCTCCGTCGTCATCCGATGTGATCAAACTATGGACTGCCGGAGTGCCTCCCCGGTGGCGTAGCCGACACGTCCCTTACCGTTTCCGACATGAAGATCTCGGTGCTGGTGGTCGACGGAGTCTTCGACTCGGGGCTCGCCTCGGTGCTCGACGTGCTCCAGACGGCCAACGAACTCCGCGGCGAGCTGTCGCAGCCCCCGGCGCCCTGGCAGGTGACGTGCGTCAGCCCCTACGGGCCGGTGCGCACTGCCGCCGGGCACCGGGTGAACGCGGTGGCACCCGAAGCGGCCCCCGGCCCGGACCTGCTGGTCGTCCCCGGCGTCGGGCACAGGCAGCCCGGACCGCTCACCGACTGGGTCAGCGCGCCCGCCCAGAAGGCCGTCCGCGAGATCGTGGCCGAGACCCGCGCGGCCGGGGTGCCCCTGGCCGCCGCCTGCACGGGCACCTTCGTCCTCGCCGAGAGCGGGGTGCTGGACGGGCTGCAGGCGACCACGAGCTGGTGGCTGGCGCCGGACTTCCGGCAGCGCTATCCCCAAGTGGCCCTGGACGAGACCCACATGCTCACCCACGCCCCCGGCGTCACCACCGCGGGCGCCGCCATGGCCCACCTGGACCTCGCGCTCGCCCTGGTCCGCGAGAGCAGTCCGCCCCTCGCCGACCTGGCGGCGCGCTATCTGGTCATCGACAGCCGCCCCACGCAGGCGAGTTACGCGATCCCCGGGCACCTCGCCCGCGCCGACCCGACCGTCGGAGCCTACGAGCGCTGGGTGCGCGAACACCTCGACCAGCCCCTGCGCATCGCTGACGCGGCCCGTGCCCTCGGCACCAGCGAACGCACTCTCCAGCGCGCCCTCGACCGCGTCATGGGCGTCTCGCCCCTGCGCTTCGCCCAGAGCATCCGCCTCGAACAGGCCGCCCACCTGCTGCGCACCACCGACCTGCCGACCGAGGCGGTGGCCCGCCGGGTGGGCTACGAGAACGCCACGACGCTCACCTCGCTCCTGAGGGAACGCCGCGGCACCACTCCCGGCCGCCTGCGCCGCAACGCGGCCGGCTGACCCTACTCCTCGGCGTCCGGCCCCCCGAGCGCCTCGGCGGTCGCGCGGGCGAAGGCCTCCGGGTTGTCCAGCATGATGTTGTGCCCGCAGTCGGGGACCGGCACCACGGCGACCCCGGCCTCGGCGAGCGCATCGCCGCCGACCACCGGACCGTCGGCCTCCGGCACGAGGTAGGTGCGGGGGATCGTCAGGTCCAGCAGCAGCTCCCGCATGGTGGGAACGCTGCCGCGCACCAGGTGCACCGCGCTGCGGTGCAGCGCCTCCCGCCCGGCCAGGCGCATGGTGGACCACCAGTGCGCCCCCGCCCGGTCGCGCACCTCCCGCCAGCCGCCCGCGAGGAACTCCTCCTCGGAGTACGCGGCTATGCCCCTGCTGCCACCGGAACCGGGCGTTGGCTGCATCGGGTCCAGGTTGGCGTCGATCAGCACCAGGCGGGAGACCAGGTGCGGGTGCCGGGCGGCCAGGACGATGGCGACCGACCCGCCCATGCTGTGCGCGATCAGCTCGGCACCGGCGACGTTCGCGGAGGTGAGCGCCTCGGCAAGGGCGTCGGCGTGGGCTTCCAGGGTGTAGTCGAAGGTGCCGGGCCGATCGCTGATGCCGTGCCCGAGCAGGTCGATCAGCAGGGAACGGTGCCCCGCCAGCAGCGGATGGGCCGCCGCCTCGGCGAAGTAGGCGGGCGAGGTGGAGCCCAGGCCATGGACGTAGACACGGGTGGGTTCACGCCCCGGCAGCTCGGCCCAGCGGATCCTGTCGCCCTCGGGTGTCACGGTGGCGCTGCGCACGGTTCTACTCCCCCAACCTCAAGATCATTGGCAGGAGCGAGGGTAACCCCGGATCCGCGAACAGCCCAGGAAAGGGACCAGGGCCCGACCCCCGAAAGGATCAGGGTCCTGATCTGGCGCGACCAAGTCGGGGTGGCGGGATCTGGCGGTGCGACGCTGCCGGGGGCAGGGGCGGCATGTCGACGCTAGCCCTCGCCGCAGTCCCCCGACAGGTGTCAAGCAGCCATTCATGCCGCACTGGACGCTCTGACGACGCACGGTATCCACAACCGTTGCGGCAGGACTACGCTGTGGGGTGAAGCCCCAGTCCCCGGTATCGATGCTGTGTCCCGCTCCCGGGGAGGCCCACCGTGTTCGTGCTGCTCCTCATCCTCATCGTGGTCTTGTTCGGCCTCGGCTTCTTCAGCCCCATCTGGTGGGTGGCTGCGGCCGTGTTGGTCTTCGGCGTCACCCGGCACGGCCGCGCACGAGGGGGAGGCTGGATCCACGACGACGGTTCCGGTCTGGGGAACTATCGGGACTACCAGGCGCGCCGCGATCGTCAGGACCGCTGGGACCGCCGCTACAGCCGTCAGCACCGGGCGCGTTGGCGGCGCGAGGACCGTAGGGACCGCGAACTCCGCAAGTGATCCGTGGAGTGGCCCGGGAGACGGAGGTTCCGGGACGGCTTCAGCCCGGCCGGACGCGTTTTGATCGTTGAGAGGTGTATGCCGCGCAGCGCACAAGAGTGATCCAAGAGGAGCGGTGGGATCTGCGGACCGAGGCCGCATCACCCTGCAACTCGGTCTCTCGCAGATGCACGTCTCCGGGCTGATTACCGCACCTGTGCGCGCCTGCGCGACCAGGTGATGGCCGAGGCCCACGATCGCAGGAGGGCAGTGTGACGACGCTCGGGGCACAGGCGGCGCCGGAGCGAGCCCCGGCAAGGGCGTGGGTCAGGACCCCAGACCGGCGAGGGGTTCCGAGCCGTCGATGAGGGCGCGGGCCACATCGGCCAGGCGCCGGTTGTGGGAGCGGGCGTAACCGCGCAGTGCGGTGAACGCCTGCTCCATATCGATGCCCTGGCGTTCGGCGAGTTTCCCCTTGGCCTGTTCGATCAGTACCCGGCTGTTCAGCGCCGTCTGAAGTTGCTCGTTGAGCACCGTGCTGCGCTGGGCGGTGCGTTGTTGCAGCAGGCTGATGGTGGCCACGTCGGCCAGGGCCTGGGCGACGGGTACGGCGGCCGGGTCGAAGGGGCCGGGGGCGGTGCTGAAGAGGTTCAGGGCGCCGACGACCTCGTCCCGCAAACGCATCGGCAGGGCCTGGACCGCCCCGAACCCGCTGCGCCGGGCCGCCACCGCGAAGCGCGGCCAGCGGGCGGTCACCGTACCGAGGTCGGAGACGATCACCGGTACGCCGGTGCGGAAGCACTCAAGGCAGGGGCCCTCATCGTTCTGCAGCTGGAAGAGCTCCAGCAGGCGCACTTGTTCGTCGGAGGCGGCCATGACGCGGAGTTTGCCGTCCCGGTCGGCGAGCAGTACCCCGGCGGCGCTGACGTCGAGCATGCCGACGCACCGGTCGGTCAGCAGGCGCAGGAAATCGATGAGGTCGAAGTCGGCGACCAGGTTGTCGGCCAGCTCGACGAAGGTCTTGGCCAGAAGCTGTTGATCCATCGTGGGCACCCTCGATCGAGACTAGTCCTTGCCCGAGGGGACGGGAAGTACGGCACATTCCTTGGCCGGGACCGATGCGTCAGGGTTCCTCCTCGGCCTGATCCGGCTCCGCGTCCGGGGAGAAACGAAGCCGTCGGGCCACCACGTCGGCGGCCACGTCCGCGAGCCGGCGTCCCTGCGCATAGGCGTAGGCGCGGAGCCGGACGAAGGCTTCTTCGATGCCGACTCCGAGCTGAACCGTGAGCATCCCGCTCGCCTGGTCGATCTCAGCCCGGTACGTGCCCAGATCCTCGAAGCCGCGGTCCGGCATCGGCCCGCCGGTCGGCGCGCCCGCCTCGTCGATCCTCGTATCGAGCAGGAGCAGCGTCGCGAGATCGGCGAACGCCAGCGCGTCGGCCAGTTCCTCCTTGTCCAGTACGGTCGGAACGCCGGCGTACAGGTCCAGAACCCGGGGCTGATCGCCCCCTTCTGCAGGGGGAGCGAGAACACCGCGCGCGCTCCGGCCTCCAGGGCCGCGTCCGCGAACACGGCCCAGTGATCCTGAAGTCCGCTGGTGAGCAGATCGGGTGTGAGGACGGCCGAGCCACGTACATAGGCGTCCACGCAGGGCCCCTCGCCCAGCGTGAGCTGGAGCTCTTCCAACTGCTCGCTGATGTCGTCGGTGCTGCACAGCGGATGGCTCGCCGCGGTCCGGGACATCGCCGACAGGCCGGCCCCGCCGACCGGCAGCGCGGCCACGGCCGCGGTGCACACGTCCACCACACTCACCCGGGCACCTCGTCGGACCGCCTGCTCGGCCACCAGCATCCGAACGCGGGCCGACCGCCTGTCAGGCCCCACCCGGGCCACCGTCTCCCGGCATGGTGACAAGGCCCTCCAGCCTCACCGTGGTGCGTTCCCCGAGGGGAAACACCGGCGCGCGGAGCGTGGCGGCGCCCAGGGGCCTGCGAAGCTCTCCGATGTCCAGCCACCCCCAGGAGCGGAACGCAGCGAGGGTCGGGCGATCGGCCCGGTCCACCAGGGTCGCGCCGAGCATGGCCTGATGGCCGGTCAGCAGCCGCTCCTGCACCTGACGGGCGAGTCCCCGGTCCTGCGGATGCGGCCGGATCAGAATGCCGGTGAACGCGAAGGCGTTCCCGGACACGGTGAGTTGCCCGACGCTGCGCGGCAGTGTCCCTTCGAAGCCGAGCCACCAGGAGCCGTCGCACTGTACCGGCAATCCGAAGGCGCATCCCATGAGGCGGTCCGTCTCGGCGATCACCATGGCTAATTCCGGTCGGCGCATGTCCACGATGAGGCGGTCCACGAAGTTCTGGCGGCTGGGGCGGCGGTACGGATCACCCGGCGGCGTTGCGCGGGACCCCACGTACAGCCCCGCCAGATCCTCACGCAGGTCCTCCACCAGCCAGCGGCTCAGCCGACGCAACCGCACCGGAGTCATGGCTGAGAGCTCGCCGTCCCCCGGCTTCCGTGTCTGTCCCCGCCCTGGTTCGGCCTTCATCGCGCATCTCCCGGGAGAACAGGCGCAAGGGGGACAGACCGGTGCGGCGGGGCCGAAAGGGGTGCGTCCGGGGTGTCGCCGAGGGGAGGTCGTAGGTGGCCGGACGGAAGGTGGACGGTGAGCTGTGAGAGGGACATGACGCCTCGGTTCGGAAGACCATCCGCCGGGGGGCACCGGGAGCCGGAGTTCCGGCTCCCGGTGCCCGCTCCGGCAGGGGCGTATTTTCGGCGGAGGCGGAGCAACGGCCGGTCCGACAGCCTGCGCAGCAGGACAGAGGACCCACCCCGTTCCCTCCAGGGATGCGCCGGGTGACAGACGAAGAGTCCGCACCCCCCAGCCCACACGCGGGGGTACGAGTGGAGTCGATGGTCCGTGCGCGAGGCCGCTGACGGAAGCTGGCTGGTCACCCGTGGTGAGTGGTACGGCCGCGGCCCCCGTCGCGATAGTCCTGCCGTTCGCCGGTGGTCGGCGACGCGAACCGGCCCGGTTCCACCAGGGGCTGCGGCGTGCCGCGGCCGCGGCGGCCGGGCAGGCGGGCGCTGTACTGGTGCACGGCGATTCTGTCGGCGTGCTGGATGTTGAGCCGGTGGATCAGGTACGCCGCCGCTGCGACGAGGACCACGAAGGAGGCGGCTGTCAGGAAGGCGTTCATGGCGGCCACCTCACATACCGATGATCAGGCGGCTGGCCCGGCCGGGCGGACCGGTCTGTCGGGGAACGGTTGCGGACACCGCGGCGGCGCCGCCCTCGAACTCCCATGCCTCGTCCGGGTCCAGTGGCTCGTCGGTCGCCAACACGCCGTGCGTCGCCAACACGCCGTGCCGGGCCTCGTCCGCGGCGATGAGCGCGCTCGCGGTCAGTGGTGGGCCATCGAAGTCGGACGCGGCAGCCATCAGCCGGGCCGCCGACTCCGCCCCGGTTTCGGGCGGGATGATCAGCAGGTCCCAGCGGCCGGTGCTGTAGGAGAGCAGCAGCAGCTTGTGGGGGTCGATCTCCGGGGCGAACCAGCCGACCTTGACGATGTGCCCGTCCACGGGAATCTTGCGGGGGACGACCGGCCAGTGCTTCGGGTTGACGGCGATGCGGGTGATGCGGCCCCACAAGGGGTCCAACACGTCGGTCAGTGCGGGTAGTTCGCTCATCAGATCCCGGGAGCGGGGCCACCAGGCACCGTCCAGGAGCCCGCGTGAGGTGCCGTCGGTCTTCAGGGTGAGACGCGCGGCCGGGGCTGCGACGGGCTCGGTGTGCGGCAGAGGTGGAAGCAAGGTCGCCAACATGATGCGGACCCGTCTCCGGGCCGCTTCTGCGGCGGCCCGGGTTTCATGGTTCGCCGAGAACGACCCGGCGTGGAAGCCGGTGTGCGAAATGCTCTCGGTACTGCCCACACTACTCCGCGCTCCGCCGCCGCGCGGAGTATGCGGCGGCCTAGATGTGGAGCAGTCGTTGAGTGATCTCCCGGTACTGCCTCAGCGCGTGTCGGAGTTCGTCGGACTGTGTTCCGGGGCCCTGGTCCTGCCAGCCGGCGCGCAGGAGACGCCGCCGTTTTGCGAGGGCGTTCACGAGCTGGGCGGTGGCTTCGTCATAGGCGCTCTCGGCCTCTTCCAGCGCCTCGAGCGGGGCGTCGGCGAAGGTGTTGAGGGCGTGCCGGAGGCGCTGGATGATCTCGTCCTGTTCGTTCGACGGGAGCAGCGGCTCCGGGCCCGGGCCGCGGCGCCCGGCCGGATCCGGAGTTCGGCCCGCGGGCTGCTGGGCGCGCGTCTGGTCGTACATCATCGGGGACCGCTTCCGTTCCGCCTGAAGGCTTCCTTGGCCTTCTCGACGGCCTGTTTCAGGCCTCCGGAGACCCGGTCGGCCCCGCCCCGGCGTTGCAGTCGCCTGTTGCGGGCGACCCGTCCGAGCTCTTCCGTGATCCTTCCCTGCATCGTCTGCGCCTGGTTCCTGATGGCCCGTGAAACGGTCATGGCCGGCCTCGCTGTTGTCCGGTAGATGGGTTCCCGCGGGGGCTGGGCGAGGCGGGAAGGCGGAATGCTTCGCCGTGCGTTCCGGGGTGGCATGGCCCTGCACCGTGCTGCCAGTCAACGTCCGGCAACGGTCCGTGTCAACGCGGCGGCCACGCGATTCGGCCCGCCTCGTTACGGAGCGTGCGGGAGTACGGTGGAGAAGGCGAGGGCTCTTCGAATGCCGGTGTCCGAACCGGCCCCGTTCTCGCGACTCCCCTCACATGGGCAGCCCGTGACCCCGGCCGCGCCATCCGCATCCAGGCCGAGGAGCAACGTATGCCACTCAGTCCGACCAGGTCCACGACGGTCACACCGTCGGCCCCCGTCCTGCCGCCTCAGGGCTACGACGGGACGTCCCCCTTCCCACAGGACGGCCCGGCGCCCGCGCGCGACGGCGGTGAGCGGCTGTACGTCACGGTGACGGCGGTGATCGTCGTCCTGCCGTTCGTGGCGATCGGCCTGGCCGGCTGGCTGCTGTGGGGGAGTCTCATCCATCCCGCCGACATCGTGCTCGCCCTCGTCCTCTACGCGATCACGGGCCTCGGCGTCACGGTCGGCTTCCACCGTGGCCTCACCCACGTCGGCTACCGGGCCGTCCGCCCCGTGCGGATCGCGCTCGCGGTCGCCGGTTCGATGAGTTTCCAGGGTGACGTCATCGGATGGGTAGCCATCCACCGCCGCCATCACGCCTTCACCGACCGGCCGGGTGATCCGCACTCCCCGTACCGCTACGGCACGCATCTGCGCGGCCAGTTGCGCGGTCTGCTGCACGCGCACGTCGGCTGGCTGTTCCGCAACGACCATACGCCGCCGGAGCGTTACGCCCCCGATCTCCTGGCCGACCGCGACATCCGCGCCGTCGCCCGCGCCTTCCCGGCGTTGTGCGTCCTCACCCTCGCCCTGCCGTTCGCGGTGGGCTGGGTCATCGGCGGTACGTGGCTGTACGGCGTAACCGCCTTGCTGTGGGCGGGACTTGTGCGTATCGCGCTGCTTCACCACGTCACCTGGAGCGTGAACTCCCTCTGTCACATGGTCGGTGAGCGCCCGTTCCGCACCCGGCGTCACGACCGGGCAACCAACCTGTGGCCCCTCGCCCTGCTGTCGTTCGGCGAGAGCTGGCACAACCTCCACCACGCCGACCCCACCAGCGCCCGCCACGGCGTCGACCGCGGCCAGCTCGACCCCTCCGCCGCCGTCATCCGCCTCCTGGAACGCCTCGGCTGGGTGCACGACGTGCGCTGGCCCACTCCGGACCGCGTGGCCGCCCGCCGCGCCTGACACCGGTCACTCACCTCCTCCGCCGCACGGCAGTCGACAGGAGCTTTCATGACCACCGCGCTGCAACCCCCTCCTCCGTCCCGACCTCTTCTCCGCCTGCGCCTGGCTCCCCACGCGGGCATGCCCCGGCCCATCGACGGAGCGTGGTGGCCCCGTTCGCACGACCTGCTCGCCGAACTCCCCTGGCTGCTCGCCGGGTTGCCGCGCGCGTGGGGCCACATCACCAGCGTCACCGTCAACGGAACGACGTGGTCCGCGGTGCCCGGCCGGACGCTCGTCTTCAACCAGGTCGTACGCCTGCGCAGGACCGTGGCGGCATCCGCCCCGCACACCATCATCCTGCTCGCCCCCGGCCGGGGGCGCTGGGACCTGCTGGTCGTGCCTCCGGATACGACCGAGGAGGCCGCGGAACCGCTCATGGCGGCCGCGGCAAGTGGTCGCGCCTGATCCGGCCCGCCACGGACTGCCCGGCGAATCATCAGGCACCGACGGCCAGAGCGGCGACGACGACCGTCACACCCCCACCTCCAGTCGGCCGGGCGGGCTGCTGGTGGCCTCGTACGAGGAGGCCCGGGGCGGTGAAGGAGGAGACTCGGCTGAGGGTGGAGGCGGCTATCGCAGAGCTGGGCTACGTGCGGGGCAGAGGCGTGCCGGGGCAGCACGCGGCTCACTGGCGTAGATCGGGATTCGCCACCTGGCTGTTCCAGCCGGCTGCCACCGGGTGGTACCCGAAGAAGGCCCCACAGGTGGCGCGCCCGGTGCCGCTGCTGACTGATCCATGGCCGGGGGTGCCGGCACGGGGGAGGAACGCCGCCAGCCGTGCTGAGATGTGCTGGGTGCCGATTGCACAGGGGTTGACTCCGCACGGGCTCCGGCACACCAACAAGAAGATCATGCGGGATCTCCGGACGCCGCCCAAGCTGATGGACGAGCGTCTGGGCCACCTGGACGGTTCGGTTCAGGCTCGGTACGACCACATCACCCCGGGGATGCGCCGGAGACTGATGGAGGGGCTGACCGAGGTTTGGGAAGCAGCGCTGGCTACACGACGCGCGATGTGCCCTACATCACCTGTGCGCGTCCTGGATGAGCTGCTGCGGGCACCCCAGGGGTGACCTATGGGATTCCGCTTTCCTTGATCCACTCCCCGCTCACTCCCCGCGGGACTCCCAGGCACTCCAAAAACGACTCAGGGCCGGTCTCCTTGATAAGGAGACCGGCCCTGAGCTGCTGTTACGCCAGTCGGGGTGGCGGGATTTGAACCCACGACCTCTTCGTCCCGAACGAAGCGCGCTGCCAAGCTGCGCTACACCCCGGTGCAACGAGAACTACTTTAGCGGACCGGAGCGCGGAGGCGAAATCCGGTTTCCCCGGGGAGGCGCAGGTGAGGGGGTGGAAGGCCCTCACCCGCGCCGGTGGGGGCTCAGTCGCGGGCGACGAGCGTGAGCAGCGTGGCTTCCGGGGGGCAGGCGAAGCGGACCGGGGTGTAGCGGTTCGTTCCGCAGCCGGCCGAGACGTGCAGGTACGACTGGTGGCCGCCCGCGCGGTGGGTGGACAGGCCCTTCACCCGGCGGGTGTCGATGTCGCAGTTGGTGACCAGGGCCCCGTAGAAGGGGATGCACAGCTGGCCGCCGTGGGTGTGGCCGGCGAGGATCAGCGGGTAGCGGTCGGCCGTGAAGGCGTCCAGGACCCGCAGGTAGGGGGCGTGGACGACGGCGAGCGAGAAGTCGGCCGCCTCCTCGGGGCCCCCGGAGACGTGCTCGTACCGGTCCCGCTTGATGTGCGGGTCGTCGAGGCCCGTCAGGGCGATCTCCAGCCCGTCGATCTTGAGGGAGCCGCGGGTGTTGGTCAGGTTGACCCAGCCCGCCGCGTCGAAGCCGTCGCGCAGCTCCTCCCAGGGGTTGTGGATCACGCCGACGGCCGGGGCGTTGCCGTTCAGGCCGTGCCGGCCGGTGGCCTTCTCGAGCAGGTAGCGGGCGGGGTTGCGCAGCTTGGGGCCGTAGTAGTCGTTCGAGCCGAAGACGTACGCGCCGGGGAAGTCCATCAGCGGGCCGAGCGCGTCCAGGGTCTCGGGCACGCCCTCCGGGTCGGACAGGTTGTCGCCGGTGTTGATCACGAAGTCGGGGCGCAGGCCCGCCAGGGACTGGAGCCAGCGCTGCTTCTTGCGCTGTCCGCCGACCATGTGGATGTCGGAGACCTGGAGGATCCGCAGCGGCCGCATGCCGGCGGGCAGCACGGGCACGGTGACCCGGCGCAGCCGGAAGGAGCGGACTTCGTAGCCGGCGGCATAGGCGAGGCCTGCCGCGCCGACCGCCGTGATTCCCAGGGGTACTCCGTATCGCGCACGCATGGTGCCCATCGTCGCAGACGGTGCGGGGTGCTGGTTCACCGGCCGGTGGGGGCAAGGGAGTTGCCCCCACCGGGGTGGCGGGAAGCCGCGCCGGGCGGGGCGGCCGGCGGTTAATGCGGGGCGCGCGCCGGGGCGGGATGCGAAGATTGCGGCATGACCACGCTCAAGTCCAGGCTTCAGGACGACCTCACGGCCGCCATCAAGGCGAAAGACGAGCTGCGCTCCGCCACGCTGCGCCTCACGCTCTCCGCGATCAGCTACGAGGAGACCGCGGGCAAGTCTCCGCGCGTGCTGTCCGACGACGAGGTGCTGAAGGTCATCACCCGCGAGGCGAAGAAGCGCCGCGAGGCCGCCGAGGCGTTCGACAAGGGCGGCCGGGCCGAGTCGGCCCAGCGGGAGCGCGCCGAGGGCGACCTGCTCGCCGAGTACCTGCCGAAGCAGCTGTCGGACGAGGAGCTGGCCGCGATCGTCGCGGACGCGGTGGCCGAGGCCAAGGCCGGCGGCGCCGAGGGCCAGCGGGCCATGGGTGCCGTCATGAAGATCGTGAACCCGAAGGTCGCCGGCCGCGCCGAGGGCGGCCGCGTCGCCGCCGAGGTCAAGCGCCGGCTGGCCGGCTGACCGCCTCCGTACGGACGACCGGCTGACCGGCCCCCGTACGGACCGGCTGACCGCCCCCGTACGGACTCCACGGGACACCAGAAGAAGAGGGGCGCCCGGACCGTGATCACGGTCCGGGCGCCCCTCTTCTCTTCCGCAGGCGGAAGGTTTGTCACCGCTCGTCGGGGCCGCCGATGATCCCCGGGAGGATGCCGTTCGGCTGCGCCGGGTCGGGCTGGTCGCCGTCGGTGGCGCTGCGCGGCTTGTTGGTGGCGGGCTTGCCCGGCTTGCCGGACCCCGGCTTGTTCGCGCCGGGCTTGTTGCCGGGCTTGGCGGGGCGGTTCGGGGTGCGCTTGTCGCCCTTGTCGCCGCCCGCGTCCCGCTCGGAGTCGGAGACCTTCACCGTGCCGAACGTGGGGGCGTCCTTGCCGTCCAGCGCGCCCGCCATGGCGTCGCGCCAGATGGGGCCGGGGGTGTCCGCGCCGTAGACCTTGTCGTGGTAGACGCCGCCGATGGTGATGTTCTCCATCTCCACCTTCTTGCTGCCCGGGCCGCCGACCCAGACGGCACCCGCCATGTTGGGGGTGTAGCCGACGAACCAGGCGGCCTTGCGCTCGTCGGTCGTGCCGGTCTTGCCCGCGCTGTCACGGCCGGAGAGCCCGGCCTCCTTGCCGGTGCCGTCCTCGATCACGCCCTGGAGGAGGGTGTTGACGGTGTCGGCGGTCTGCTCGGACATCGCCCGCGAGCACTTCGTCTTCGGCACCCGCAGCGCCTTGCCGTCGGGGCCGGTGGCCGACTCGACGATCACCGGGGTGCAGTAGGTGCCGCGGTTGGCGAAGGCCGCGTAGGCGGAGGCCATGGTGAGCGGGGACATGCCCGAGGTGCCGAGGGCGATCGACGGCACCTGCTGGAGCTTGCTGCCGTCGGCGGGCTTCACGCCCAGCTTGTCCGCCATCTTGGTCACCGGGCAGATGCCGATGTCCTCGATCATCTGGATGAAGTAGGTGTTGACCGACTTCGCGGTCGCCTCCTTCATCCCGTACGGGCCGCGCTCGCTGCGGTTCTCATTGTTGACGGTCTCGCCGCCGCCGTTCTTCCAGGGCTTGCCGCACGTCTCCACCTCGCTCGGGTAGGGCATCGAGTACGGCGAGGAGTACGTCTTGTTGGGGGAGGTGCCCTCCTCCAGGGCCGCCGCGGCGAGGATCGGCTTGAACGTCGAGCCGACCTGGAAGCCGTAGTTGGATCCGCCCATGGCGTGGTCGGCGGACAGGTTGATCTGCGTCTGGTTCTCACCGAAGCCGTACGGGCGGGACTGGCCCATGCCGAGCACCTTGCCGGTGCCGGGCTCGACGATCGAGACGGCCGTGGCGACCGGGTCGCTCTGGTAGACGTGATCGGTGATCGACTTCTGGACGGACTTCTGGGTCTGCGGGTCGAGGGTGGTGCGGATGGTCATGCCGCCCTCGTTCCACCGCTTGGCCCGGGCCTCCTTCGTCTTGCCGAAGACCGGGTCCTGGAGGAAGGTCTCGCGGACGTAGTCGCAGAAGAAGCCGGCCCCGTCGACGGCGGTGATGCAGCCGCTCTTGGGCCTGCTGACCTTGAGGCTCAGCGGCTTGGCCTGCTCGGCGGCCGCCTCGGCGGGGGTGACGTTCTTCAGCTCGGCCATGCGCTGGAGGACGGTGTTGCGGCGCTTGGTGGCCTCCTTGGGGGCCATGACCGGGTCGTAGCGGCTGGGGGACTGGACGATGCCGGCCAGCAGCGCGGACTCGCCGAGGGTGAGGTCCTTGGCGTGCTTGCTGAAGTAGCGCTGGGAGGCTGCCTCGACCCCGTAGGCCTGCTGCCCGAAGAAGGTGATGTTCAGGTAGTTGTTGAGGATGCGGTCCTTGCCGAGTTCCTTCTCGACCTGGATGGCGTACTTCAGCTCCTTGACCTTGCGGCCGAGGGTCTGCTGCGTGGCCACGGCGACCTTGTCGGGGTCGTCGCCGGCCTCCTCGATGAAGACGTTCTTGACGTACTGCTGGGTGAGGGTGGAGGCACCCTCGGAGACGCCGCCGGACTGGGCGTTCTTGTTGAGCGCGCGGAGGACGCCCTTGAGGTCGACCGCGCCGTGCTCGTAATAGCGCGAGTCCTCGATCGCGACGATCGCCTTCTGCATATAGGGCGAGATCTCGTTCAGCGGCACCACCGTGCGGTCCCGGGAGTAGACCTTCGCGATCTCTCCGCCCTGGGCGTCGAGGATGGTGGTGCGCTGGCTGAGCGGTGGGGTCTTGAGGTTTGCGGGGATCTCGTCGAACCCCTCGACCGATCCCTTGGCGGCCAGGCCGAAAGCTCCGATGCCCGGCAGGGCCAGCCCCGCCAGCACGACTCCGGAGAGCACGCTGACGCCGAGGAACTTCGCGGCCTGCCTGGTCACTGTCGGACCCCCGCCCGAGCGCTTCATAGCCATGGGGCGAAGCCTACGTTCTCATTCGGCGGACAGACGCAGGTGTGTTCGCCTACGCTGTTTCACGCCAGTCACTGCGATGCGGTTCAGCATCACCACTGCTCTCACTCTTGTGAGTGATGAGATGTGCCCGTATTGCCACCTGTGTCACCGGCTGCCCTTCACGAGGTGGGTGAATCACCCATTTGTGTCAGGGAAAGTCGCTGATGTCGCCAGCTCACTCCGTTGGGTGATCTGCCGCGTACGCATAGTCCGTTCGGGCCATTCAAGATTGGGCCCGAAGGGGGTGTTGCCCCCTGCCCGCCTTCCGTAACGTCCTCAACTGGCAACGGTGAATATGCCGCTGCCGCCGTGGGGGAGCCCCGATTCGGGAGAGGACGGCGCCAGCATGGGCTGGGTAACCGACTGGAGTGCGCAGGCCGCCTGCCGCACTACCGATCCGGATGAACTGTTCGTTCAGGGCGCAGCGCAGAACAGGGCGAAGGCGGTCTGCACCGGCTGCCCCGTGCGGACCGAATGTCTTGCCGACGCGCTGGACAACCGCGTCGAGTTCGGCGTGTGGGGCGGGATGACTGAGCGGGAGCGGCGCGCTCTGCTGCGTCGCAGGCCCACGGTCACCTCCTGGCGCAGGCTCCTGGAGACCGCGCGGAGCGAGTACGAGCGCGGCGCCGGCATCCTGCCGCTGGGCGACCCGGAGTACGACGAGTACGCGGCCGTCGGCTAGGAGTCCCGGCACCCCCGACCCGGCCGCCGTCCGGTCCTCGGGTGACGTATGAGTGGTCGGTGCGTGAGCGGTCGCTGTGTGAACGGTCGACGCGTGCACAGGCGACGCATGAGCAGCAGTCTTCCGCGGGTCGGTCCTTCGGCGGCTTTTTGCAGCCGGCGCTTCCGGCAGCCCGGTGCTCGGCAGGTCAGCGCTTCGGACAGTCAGCGCTCCCGGCGGTCAGGCCTCCGGGCCGGGCGGTCCGTCCGTCCCTGAGCTGAGCCGGCGTTGCCGACGATCGGCGCTTCCGGCAGGAAGTACTTCCGGCGGCTGGTGCTTCCGGTGCTTCCGGTGATCAATCCTCCGGCCGGCTCTGGTCCGCGAGGCGTTCGCCGATGGCCCGCAGGCCCGCCAGGTCGTGCACGTCGCCGGGCAGGGCGGGCACCTGTGCCACCGGGACCTCCGGGTGCCGGGCGGTGAAGCGGTCGCGCGTGCGCTGCTCGCGGGCGAGCACCTGCATGCGCTCGGCGTGCAGACGCAGCAGTCCCGCCGCCAGCCTTGCCGAGGCCGCCTCCACGGGCGCCCTGGAGTCGCCTTCGGGCGCCCCCTCGGGCGACGCTTCTGGATCGGGCGATGCTTCTGCATTTTCTGCATCTTCTGGATCTTGTGGATCGATCGCCACCGTCGAGCCTGTGACCACCGGCTCCGTGTCTCCCGGCTCTGTGGCTCCTGAGTGCGTGGGCTGGGGGAAGCCACTCTCGGGAATGTCGAGCACAGTGGGAGCGCCGGGAGAGGACGTGTCCGTGGGAGCGAGGGTGCCAGGGCCATCAGCGGTACGTGAGCCAGCCTGCCCGCTGCCACGATCCACAATGCCGGAACCGGCAAGATTTTCTGTGTAATCGCAAGGAGGCCCGGCGACGTCCGTGAGCGTTTCGGCCGCGGCCAGCGCGCGCTGCGCGGAGAGCCGGTCCGCCCCGCTGCCGTGGACCCGGTTCAGGACCAGCCCGGAGAGCGGCATCCGCTCCGCGGCCAGCCGCTCGATGAAGTACGCGGCCTCCCGCAGGGCGTCGCTCTCCGGTGCGGCGACTACCAGGAAGGCCGTGCCCGGTGCCTGGAGCAGCCGGTAGGTGGCGTCGGCACGGGTACGGAAGCCGCCGAACATGGTGTCCATCGCGGCGACGAAGGTCTGTACGTCGCGCAGCAGCTGGCCGCCCATCAGTTTGTTCAGGGGCCCGCTCATCATCGACATGCCGACGCCCAGGAACTTCATGCCGGCCCGGCCGCCGATCTTCGCCGGGGCCATCAGCACCTTGATGAACTTGCCGTCCAGGAACGACCCCAGCCGCCCCGGCGCGTCCAGGAAGTCCAGTGCCGAGCGGCTGGGCGGGGTGTCGACGACGATCAGGTCCCACTCGTCGCGGGCGCGCAGCTGGCCGAGTTTCTCCATGGCCATGTACTCCTGCGTGCCGGCGAAACCGGCCGACAGGGACTGGTAGAAGGGGTTCTCCAGGATGGCCCGGGCGCGCTCCTTGTCCGCGTGCGCCTCGACGATCTCGTCGAAGGTCCGCTTCATGTCGAGCATCATCGCGTGCAGCTCGCCGCCGGCGGAGCCGTCGACGCCGGGCACCCGCCGGGGCACGTTGTCGAGTTCCTCGATGCCCATCGACTGGGCGAGCCGCCGCGCCGGGTCGATGGTGAGGACGACGACCTTCCGGCCGCGCTCGGCCGCCCGTACGCCCAGGGCGGCCGCGGTGGTGGTCTTGCCGACGCCGCCGGAGCCGCAGCACACGACGATGCGGGTGCGCGGGTTGTCCAGAACGGTGTCGATGTCGAGCGGCGCCGCTGCCGAGTCGAGGCTCACTGAGCCCCCCTTGTCTGCTTCTGCCCCGGTTTCCGGCCGGGGGCTCCCCCCGTTCCCGCCCGTGCGGCGCGGGGGTACGGCTGTCTCGGTCGTCGTCGTCCGTGGCGCGGCCGTCGCGTGGGTGCCGGTCACGGGCATCCTTGCTTCCGCAGTGCGCGCGCCATGCCGTAGAGGCCGCCCAGGTCGACGCCGTCGCCGAGCAGCTGGAGTTCGTAGGTGGGCAGGCCGAGACGGGCGATGTCGGCGCGGCCCCGCTGTTCCAGCGCGAGGCGCTCCGTGTGCTCGCGCGCCTGCTCCAGCAGGGGGTCGACGAGCGGTTCCACGAGTCCCGTGCGCCGCGCGCCGCCCGAGCCGGTGCGCTCCAGGGCGTACGTGAGGGCGTGCGCCACGTCTTCACGCCGGCCGTTCGAGGCGGCCTCGACGGCCGCCTCGTCGAGTATCGCGGGCCGGATCATGTTGACGACGACGCCGCCCACCGGCAGGTTCGCCGCCCGCAGCTCCGCGATGCCGTCCGCCGTCTCCTGAACCGGCATCTCCTCCAGCAGCGTCACGAAGTGCACCGCCGTCTCGGGTGACTTGAGCACGCGCATGACGGCCTGCGCCTGGTTGTGGATGGGCCCGATGCGGGCCAGCCCGGCCACTTCGTCGTTGACGTTGAGGAAGCGGGTGATCCGGCCGGTGGGCGGCGCGTCCATGACGACGTGGTCGTACACGAAGCGGCCCGTACGGTCCTTCCTGCGCACCGCCTCGCACGCCTTGCCGGTCAGCAGGACGTCCCGCAGCCCCGGCGCGATGGTCGTCGCGAAGTCGATGGCGCCGAGCTTCTTCAGCGCCCGCCCGGCGCTGCCGAGCTTGTAGAACATGTGGAGGTAGTCGAGGAGGGCCTGCTCGGCGTCGATGGCGAGGGCGTACACCTCGCCGTCCCCGGGTGCGACGGCGATCTTCCGTTCCTCGTAGGGCAGCGCCTCCGTCTCGAAGAGCTGCGCTATGCCCTGTCTGCCTTCGACCTCGACCAGCAGGGTGCGCTTGCCCTCGGAGGCGAGGGCGAGCGCGAGGGCCGCGGCGACCGTGGTCTTGCCGGTACCGCCCTTGCCGCTTACGACATGGAGCCTGCTCATGATTCGGAGCCTAATTCGTCCGCAACGGCCGCGTGGCGCCAGGTGGTGACTTCAGGTCGTTCGAGTGGCGAGGCGCGGAGGGTGAGGCACGGGGGGTGAGGGGTGAGGCACGCGGCGAGGGCGGCCACGCGCCTTCCACGCCCACCGCCCCCGGTATCCCGCGGACTTGGCGGCGGACTGCTGGACTGCTGGACTGCCGGACTGCCGGACTGGCGGACCGCCGGGCTGCTGGACCGCCGCACCGCTGGACTGTCGGCTCGGCGGCTCGGTGGCTCGGCGGCGGCCCGCCCAGGGCCGGGTGCGGGCCGACGGCGTCCCCTGGCGCCAGCGGCGCTCCGGCTGCCCTCCGGCTGTCCTCCAGCCTCCGGCTACGCCAGGAGTCGGCGCCTGGTCAGCGCCATGACCGCGTCGCGGTCGTATGCTCCGTGGTCGGCCGCGATGAGATGCGTGCCGATCCGCAGCGAGAAGGTGATCATGCAGCGGACCTCTACCTCGTCCTCGTCGGGGCAGAAGGAGCCGAACAGCGAGCGCAGATAGTCCATCCGCCGGTTGTCCACGCGCCGCAGGCGCTGTGCGACGGATTCGTCGCGCCGGGCCCAGTCGCGGACGGCGAGTTCGGTGGCGACGCCCGTCGCCGGGCCTTCGGCGGACGCGACGAAGGTGAACAGCCGGTCCAGTTTGGCCCTGGCGTCCCCGCTCCCGGCCTCCACCCGCTCGACCATCCCCTCGGCGGCCTCGTGCTCCCACGTGTCGAGCATCTCGGTGAGCAGTGCTCCCCGGTTGCGGAAGTAGCCGTAGAAGCCGCCCTTGCTGACGCCGAGCGCCTGCGCCAGCGACTCGATGCGGACGGCGTCGGGGCCGCCGGAGGCCAGGGCCCGCAGGCCCTCTTCGATCCATGCGCCGCGAGGCGTGCGGGCCGCGCCCATGGTGTGTCTCCCCTCACGTCTGCCCCCATCTATACGGTGCCGTATAGATGGGTCTAACCTCGTTCTATACGGCATCGTATAGACGGGGGGCCACCCATGAGACTGCCCAATTCCGCACACACTTCCCGCCCCTGGCGGATCCACGAGATCGCCGGCGACTTCCGGATCGACGACGTCTGGGCCCTGCCCACACCGGGCGGGCCTGACGACCTCGCCTGGCTGGTCCGCCAGTTCGCGAACGGAGACCCGGAGGCGGCGTCGCCCGTCTCCTCCCCCGTGGCGAGCTTCCTCTTCGCGGTCCGCTGGAAGCTCGGGAAGCTGCTCGGTTGGGACAAGGACGACTCCGGCGTCGGCGCCCGGGTGCCGACGCTGCACGACCGGCTGCCGGCGGACCTCCGGGACGGCCCGAGGGGTCCCGACACGGCGTCGACTCCGTTCACCTCCGTCTACCAGACGCACGACGAATGGGTCGCCGAGATGGGCAACCGGACGGTGCACGCGCTGATGCACATCGGCTGGGTCCCGGACGGGGCAGGCGGCTACCGCGGCCAGATGGCCGTCCTGGTGAAGCCGAACGGCCTGCTCGGCGTCGCGTACATGGCGGCCATCAAGCCCTTCCGGTACCTGCTGGTGTACCCGGCGCTGCTGCGGACGATCGGGCGCGAGTGGCAGGCGGGCGCCGCCGAGCGGAGCGCGGCCTGACCGGTCACGGTCCGGCCGGCCGCTCCGGGCGTTCGCGGGGCTGTCGGCGCGAGGCATTACAGTCGGGCCCATGACCAAGTGGGAATACGCGACCGTGCCGCTCCTCGTGCACGCGACCAAGCAGATTCTGGACACCTGGGGCGAGGACGGCTGGGAGCTGGTCCAGGTCGTGCCGGGTCCCAACAACCCCGAGCAGCTCGTGGCCTACCTCAAGCGGGAGAAGGCATGAGCGCCGTCGAGGACAAGCTCGCCGAGCTCGGCCTGACCCTGCCGGACGTGGTGCCGCCGCTGGCCGCGTACCAGCCGGCCGTGCGCTCCGGCGCGTACGTCCACACCGCCGGCCAGCTGCCCATGGTCAAGGGTTCGATCCCGGTGACCGGCAAGGTCGGCGCCGAGGTCAGCGCCGAGCAGGCCAAGGAGCTGGCGGCCGTCTGCGCGCTCAACGGCCTGGCCGCCGTGAAGTCGGTGATCGGCGACCTCGACAAGATCGTGCGCGTCGTCAAGGTCGTGGGCTTCGTGGCCTCCGCGCCGGACTTCACCGGTCAGCCGGGTGTCATCAACGGCACGAGCGAGCTGCTGGGTGAGGTGCTGGGCGAGAAGGGCGTGCACGCGCGCTCGGCCGTCGGCGTGGCGGTCCTGCCGCTGGACGCGCCGGTCGAGGTCGAGTTCCTGGTGGAAGTCCGGGACTGAAGGGCCCTGACCGGCATCGACCTGGACCGCCGGCACTGACCGTGTCCGGCTCCGGGCGGAAGTGGTGACAAGCGCCGCCGTGAGAGCCGGTCGTGAGAGCAGGTCGTGAGGGGCGAAGCCTCTCCGACCTGGCCCTCTCGAACATCCGCCCGTAAGCGCATAGCATCCGGCCATGTCACCTTCGAACGGCCAGTGGTACCCGCCGGAGTGGCCGGACCGGATCAGAGCGCTCAGCCAGGGCACGCTGCGGCCCGTGGCGCCCCGCCGTGCCGCGACCGTGCTGCTGCTGCGCTCGGGGGACGCCGGCCCCGCCGTGCACATGCTGCGCAGACGCGCCTCCATGGCCTTCGCCGGAGGCGCGTACGCGTATCCGGGCGGCTCGGTGGACCCGCGCGACGAGCGGGACGTGCCCTGGGCGGGGCCGTCCCGCGCGCAGTGGGCACACCGCCTGCGGACCGACGAGGCCACCGCGCAGGCCATCGTCTGCGCCGCCGTCCGCGAGACCTTCGAGGAGGCGGGCGTGCTGCTCGCCGGCCCGGCGCCGGACACGGTCGTCGCGGACACGACGGGCGAGGACTGGGAGGCCGACCGGGCCGCGCTGGTCAGCCGCGAGCTGGCGTTCGCCGACTTCCTGGACCGCCGCGGCCTGGTGCTGCGCAGCGACCTGCTCGGCGCGTGGGCCCGTTGGATCACACCGGAGTTCGAACCGCGCCGCTATGACACGTGGTTCTTCGTGGCCGCCCTGCCCGAGGGCCAGCGCACGCGCAACGCCTCCACGGAAGCCGACCGCACCGTCTGGGCCGCGCCCGCGGAGGCGGCCGCCGGCTACGACCGCGGCGAGCTGTTGATGATGCCGCCGACCATCTCCACGTTGCGCTCCCTGGTGCCCTACGCCACGGTTCCGGAGGTGCTGGCGGCCTCGGGCGACCGGGACCTCACGCCCGTCCTCGCCCGGGCGCGGCTGGAGGGGGAGGAGATCGTGCTGAGCTGGCCCGGGCATGATGAGTTCACCCGGCATGTCGACGTGACCGGGCCGACGGCCTCGGACCCGGTCGTGGCCGGCCGTGACGACGACGCCGCGCACCGCTTCGCCGACGACCACACCGAGCACCACTCCGCTTCAGGACCCGCGGGAGCCGACGCATGACGTACGCCACCGACCTGCCCGGACAGCCGCGCGGTGCCGCCGCGAGCGGCCCCGCGACGGCCCGCGCGACCTGTGTGCTCGCGCCCAACCCGTCCGCCATGACGCTGGACGGCACCAACACCTGGATCCTGGCCGAGCCGGACTCCGGCCTTGCCGTCGTCGTGGACCCTGGCCCGCCGGACGAGCAGCACCTGCGGAACGTCATCGCCACCGCCGAGGCGGCGGGCAACCGCGTCGCCCTGACCCTCCTCACGCACGGCCACGCGGACCACTCGGGCGGCGCCGCGCGTTTCGCCGAGCTGACGGGGACGAAGGTACGGGCGCTGGACCCGGCCCTCCGGCTGGGCGGCGAGGGGCTCGGCGTCGGGGACGTCGTCACGACGGGCGGCCTGGAGCTCCACGTCATCTCCACCCCCGGCCACACGTCGGACTCCCTGTGCTTCCACCTGCCGGCGGACCGCGCGGTGCTGACCGGTGACACGGTCCTCGGCCGCGGCACCACGATCGTCGCCCACCCCGACGGGCGGCTCGGTGACTACCTGGACTCGCTGCGGCGGCTGCGGGCCCTCGCGGTCGACGAGGGCGTGGAGACGGTGCTGCCCGGGCACGGGCCGGTGCTGGACGACGCCCGGGGCGCCGTCGAGTACTACCTGGCCCACCGGGCCAAGCGCCTCGCCCAGGTCGAGACGGCGGCCGAGAACGGGCACCGCACCGCGGAAGAGGTCGTGGCCGTCGTCTACGCGGACGTCGACCGGTCGCTGTGGCCGGCGGCGGAGCTGTCGGTGCGGGCGCAGCTGGACTATCTGGACGAGCACGGGCTGATCTGACCACTGACGGGCCCGTTGACGGGCCGTTGGTCGGCCTGGCATGACGCCCCGTTCGGCACGATCGCGTGCTGAGGCCCCGGCCCTGATGCGGTGATGAGACACGGGCACCCGGTGAACCCAAGAGGGGCGACGACGGGCAAGGCCCCCGCCGGGAGTCCCGGCGGGGGCCTTGTCGTGCTTGTGGCGGCGTGCGGGGCGCGGTGCGCCGCGGACCCGTACGCCTTCCCGCGTCAGCGCGAGCGCTTCGCGAGGCGCTCGACGTCGAGCAGGATCACCGCGCGGGCCTCCAGGCGGAGCCAGCCGCGGCCGGCGAAGTCCGCGAGGGCCTTGTTGACGGTCTCGCGCGAGGCGCCGACCAGCTGGGCCAGCTCCTCCTGCGTGAGGTCGTGCACCACGTGGATGCCCTCTTCGGACTGCACGCCGAAGCGGCGCGACAGGTCCAGCAGCGCCTTGGCGACCCGGCCCGGGACGTCGGAGAAGACGAGGTCGGACATCGAGTCGTTGGTGCGGCGCAGTCGGCGGGCGACGGCGCGCAGCAGGGCGGTGGCCACCTCGGGCCGCGCGTTGAGCCACGGCTGGAGGTCGCCGTGGCCGAGGCCGAGCAGCTTGACCTCGGTGAGGGCGGTGGCGGTGGCCGTGCGGGGGCCGGGGTCGAAGAGGGAGAGCTCACCGATGAGCTCTCCCGGACCCAGGACCGCCAGCATGTTCTCGCGGCCGTCGGGGGAGGTCCGGTGGAGCTTCACCTTGCCCTCGGTCACCACGTAGAGGCGGTCACCGGGGTCGCCTTCGTGGAACAGGGCGTCGCCCCTCGCGAGAGTGACCTCGCCCATGGAGGCGCGCAGCTCAGCGGCCTGCTCGTCATCGAGCGCCGCGAAGAGCGGGGCGCGCCGCAGAACGTCGTCCACGAGTTCTCTCCTTGTCGACATGCACAGAGGACCGTGGTCCCCATGATGCCCGTCGGTAAAACTGTGTGATCAAACACAAGTGTGGCGCATCGTCGACTGAAGCCCTACGGCAGGGGTCCGATTGGGCTGTGGTTTTCCTGCGCTCGGGGCGGATGTCAGTGCCGGGCCTTAGTCTGGCCGGGTGTCCAATAGGCCGGTGAGAGCGCAGGGCAAGGGGGCCGGGAGGGTGACGGCGACGCGTGATTCCGCTGTGGGCGAACACTCCGCGGCGAAGAAGGTAAAAGCGGCAAATGGGAAAAAACCGCCGGGCGGGGAGGCGGTGACCGAGAGCGCCGCGAAGCCGGCTGCCGCCGGCACCGCCAAGGCCGCCCCGAAGCCGGCCGCCAGAGCCGCCGCGAAGCCGGCTGCTGGGGACGGAGGGAAGCCGGCGCCGAAGTCCGCCGCGAAACGGGCTTCGAAGTCCGCTGCCGCAGCCGCGCCGAAGTCCGCCGCCGGGTCCGCCGGGCACGCCACCTCGAAGTCGACCTCGAAGTCGGCCTCAAAGTCCCCGTCGGAGTCGACCTCGAAGGCGACCTCAAAGCCCGCGGCGAAGTCCGCCGCGAAGTCGACGTCGAAGTCCGCGGCCGGATCCGTGGCCGAAGCCGTGGCCACCGAGCCTGCTCGGGCCGAGTCCCGGACCGCGCTCGTCCGCCGGGCGCGCCGGATCAACCGCGAGCTGGCCGACGTCTATCCGTACGCCCACCCCGAGCTCGACTTCGAGAACCCGTTCCAGCTCCTGGTGGCCACGGTCCTCTCCGCCCAGACCACCGACCTGAGGGTCAACCAGACCACCCCCGCCCTCTTCGCTGCCTACCCCACGCCCGAGGACATGGCGGCCGCCGACCCCGAGACGCTGGAGCAGCTGATCCGGCCCACCGGCTTCTTCCGGGCCAAGGCCAAGTCGCTGATAGGCCTCTCCGTCGCCCTGCGCGACCGCTTCGATGGCGAGGTGCCGGGGCGGATAGCGGATCTGGTCACCCTGCCCGGCGTCGGCCGGAAGACCGCCAACGTGGTGTTGGGCAACGCGTTCGGCGTGCCGGGCGTCACCGTCGACACCCACTTCGGCCGGCTCGTGCGGCGCTGGAAGTGGACGGTCGCCGAGGACGCGGAGAAGGTCGAGGCGGAGGTCTGCTCGCTCTTCCCCAAGAGCGAGTGGACGATGCTCTCGCACCGCGTGATCTTCCACGGCCGCCGCGTCTGCCACTCCCGCCGGCCCGCCTGCGGCGCCTGCCCGATCGCCCCGCTCTGCCCGTCGTACGGGGAGGGCGAGACCGATCCCGAGAAGGCGAAGAAGCTGCTGAAGTACGAGATGGGCGGCCAGCCGGGCCAGCGGCTGAAGCCCCCGCCGGACTATCCGGGCCTGCCCGCCCGTCCCCTGGGAGCCGAGTGACCGAGCAGACGGCGAAAAACGCGGAGAAATGTGGGGGAAGCGCATGACCAGCACATTCGGCAGGGAGCCCCGGGAGGACGTCCTCCCCGAGGGCGGCCGGGCGGTGACGGTCACCGCCGCGGGCCTGCCCGAGTGGCTGACGCCCGTCGAGCGGGCCGCCCGCACCGTCGAGCCGCATCAGCTCAGCCGCTTCCTGCCGCCGGAGACGGGCGGCCGGCCCTCCGCCGTGCTCGTCCTCTTTGGCGAGGGCGAGCAGGGCCCCGAGCTGCTGCTCCTGGAGCGGGCCGGCAACCTGCGCTCGCACGCCGGCCAGCCTTCCTTCCCCGGCGGCGCACTCGATGCGGAGGATGGCGATCCGCAGGGCGACGGGCCCGTGCGCGCCGCCCTGCGGGAGGCGGAGGAGGAGACCGGGCTCGACCCGAGCGGAGTGCAGGTCTTCGCCGTGCTGCCCCGGCTGTACATCCCGGTGAGCGGATTCGTCGTGACGCCCGTCCTCGGCTGGTGGCGCAAGCCCAGCCCCGTCACGCCGGTGGACCCGAGGGAGACGGCCCGTGTCTTCGCCGTCCCGGTCGCCGAGCTGACCGACCCGGGCAACCGCGCGACGGCGGTCCACCCCCGCGGCCACGTCGGCCCCGCCTTCCTGGTGGGGTCGGCGATGGTGTGGGGCTTCACAGCTGGTGTGATCGACCGCATCCTGCACTACGCCGGCTGGGAGCGCCCCTGGGACCGGGACCGGCGGGTCCCCCTGGACTGGCACGCCTGACGGGCATGAGACGGTGACCTCCGGCGCCGGCGGCCGCCGCGTCACGACGACTTCAATGCGAGGCATCTTTCGGTGAACGTGCTGGACATCGTGCTGCTGATCGCCGCCGTGTGGTTCGCGGTCATCGGCTACCGCCAGGGGTTCGTCGTCGGCGTGCTCTCGGTGATCGGCTTCCTCGGCGGTGGCCTGGTTGCCGTGTACGCGCTTCCCGTGATCTGGGACAGCACGACCGACGACGCGCAGCCGGGCACGATCGCCGCCATCGCGGCCGTCGCCATCGTCATCGTCTGTGCCTCCGTGGGCCAGGCCGCCACCACCCACTTCGGCAACAAGCTGCGACGTCACATCACGTGGTCACCGGCGCGTGCCCTCGACGCCACCGGCGGCGCCCTCGTCAACGTCGTCGCGATGCTGCTGGTCGCCTGGCTGATCGGTTCCGCCCTCGCCGGTACGTCCCTGCCGACGCTCGGCAAGGAGGTCCGCAGCTCCAAGGTGCTGCTCGGGGTCGCCCGGGTGGTCCCGCCGCAGGCCAACACCTGGTTCGCCGACTTCAGCACGGTGCTCGCGCAGAACGGCTTCCCGCAGGTCTTCGCACCCTTCTCCACCGAGCCCATCACCTCCGTGCCCCCGCCCGACCCCGAGCTCGCCGGCAGCCCCGTGGTCACGGTCGCCCAGCGCAGCATCGTCAAGGTCGTCGGCAACGCCCCCAGCTGCGGCAAGGTCCTGGAGGGCTCGGGCTTCGTCTTCGCCCCGCACCGCGTGATGACCAACGCCCACGTCGTCGGCGGCGTCGACGAGCCGACCGTGCAGATCGGCGGCCAGGGCCGGCTCCACGACGCCAAGGTCGTCCTCTACGACTGGAAGCGCGACATCGCCGTCCTGGACGTGCCGTCGCTCGACGCACCCGAGCTGCACTTCGCCTCGGGCGAAGCGGAGAGCGGCAAGAGCGCCATCGTCGCGGGCTTCCCGGAGAACGGTTCGTACGACGTGCGCGCCGCCCGCGTCCGCAGCCGCGTCCAGGCCAACGGCCCGGACATCTACCACCGCGGCAACGTCCGCCGCGACGTCTACTCCCTCTACGCCACCGTGCGGCAGGGGAACTCCGGCGGCCCTCTCCTGACGCCGGACGGCAAGGTCTACGGCGTGGTCTTCGCCAAGTCGCTCGACGACCCTGACACCGGCTACGCGCTGACCGCCGCCGAAGTCCGTCAGGACGCCCTGAGCGGTCGCACCGCCACGGCCAGGGTCAACACCCAGGGCTGCGCCCTCTGAGCCACGGGAGACCGCCCCGAGGGCCGCGGAGGGCCCCTCCGGTCCGAACGCGTCCTGCGGTCGGCGGGGGCGTGCGTACGGCGGGCGAACCGCGAGGATGCGCTGACCGTCGGTGACCTACGGCCGGCCCGGGCCTGTAGACAACCTGGGGCTACGGAGGCTCCGGACCTATGGGCGCCCTGGGACTACGGCGGCCCCGGGCCTGTGGACATCCCAGGGCTACGGCCCGTTCCGGGCCTGTGGTCACCTGAGGGTTCTGGTCACCTGAGGTTCGCGGTCCCGGGGCCTCGCGGCGGCCTGTGGAGGCGGTCCTGCCGTGGCTCGGCTCAGCGGGCGCGCGGATGGCGCAGCCGCGCCGACACCCAGCGGGCGCGACGGTGGATGATGCGCGGAATGCCGACCCGGGGGTCGGATCCGGCCCCCGGCCGGTATTCGCCACGCTCGGATACCTCCGTCACCACCAGCGCGGCATCGCCCTCGGCGCCGCGCTCATGCGTCACATCGGTCACGTCACGGTAGTCGTGCGTCCAGCCCATACCCAATGCTCTGCCCGGGCCCAGTGGTCGGTAATCGCCCCCGGGTCCGGCAATTGGCCTATGCGCCGGGCAATTGGCTGTTCGGCGAACGGATGTTCAGGACGTCCGTCCGCCCTCGCGACGGCGCCCTCCGACGGGTCGCGGTGGGCCCGCCCGTCAGCGGCGGTCCGGCTCCGTGTCCTTCAGCCAGCTGATGAGCTCGGCGGAGAACGCCGCCGGGTCCTCCTCGTGCGGGAAGTGTCCCAGCCCGTCGAGGAGCCGCCAGCGGTACGGCGCCTCCACGTACTCCCCGGAGCCCGCCGCGCTGCGCGTGCGCATCACCGGATCGAGCGACCCGTGCAGGTGCAGCGTCGGGACGCGCACCGGCATCTTCATGCGCCGGTTGAACTGGAGGCCGTCGGGGCGGGCCAGCGAGCGCACCATCCAGCGGTAGGGCTCGATGGAGCAGTGCGCGGTCGAGGGGATCGACATCGCCTGGCGGTAGGTGTCGACTGCCGCGTCGTCCGGCAGCCGCGGGCCCGACCAGTCCCGGATCAGGCGCCCCACCAGCGCCGCGTCGTCCGCGACCAGCCGCCGCTCCGGCAGCCAGGGCCGCTGGAAGCCCCAGATGTGCGAGCTCGCCGCGCTCTGCTTGGGGTCGCCGACCATGGCCGAGCGCCAGCGGCGCGGGTGCGGCATCGAGGACACCACGAGGCGGCGTACGAGCTTGGGCCGCATGACGGCGGCCGTCCAGGCCAGGTAGCCGCCCAGGTCGTGACCGACGAGCGCGGCGTCCGGCTCGCCCAGGGAGCGCACCACCCCGGTGATGTCGAGGGCGAGGTTGGCCGGGTCGTAGCCCCGGGGGGTGCGGTCGCTGCCGCCGACCCCGCGCAGGTCCATGGCCACCGCCCGGAAGCCCGCCTCCGCGAGCGCCGGCAGCTGATGCCGCCACGTCCACCAGAACTGCGGGAAGCCGTGCAGCAGCAGCACCAGCGGGCCCTCGCCCATTTCGGCGATGTGGAACCGTGCTCCGTTCGCCGCCACGTCCCGGTGGGTCCAGGGGCCCTCCGCCCGTACGACCGCGGTGGGCGAGACCCCCGGGGCGCCCGGTCCCGGGGCCGGGGAGCCCGCCGCCGGATGGGGAGCGGGCCGGTCGGGTTCGGGGGACGGGGGCGCTGCGGGAGTATCGGGCACCGTCATACGGACGAGCGTGTCACAGATGCGTCCGCCTGGCTCGTGCCGACCACAGGACGCGGGTGCGGCTTGACGGTGCCCAGCACCGCCGCCGTCTCCTTGGCGGAGGCGATGCTCTTCTCCGGCTTCTTGATCTTCTTGAACTTCGTCACGGCCAGCAGCCCGAGCAGCGCCGCGAGCAGCAGGAACGCGCCGCCGGTGATCAGGAAGGACCAGGCGAGCCCGAGGCCGAGGTTGTGGATGCCGTACGCCGCCGCGAAGCTCAGGACCGGCAGGGAGAACAGGGCCAGGACACCCGCGCCGGCGATGGCGCCGCCGCCGATGCCGAGGCGCCGGGCGTCTTCCCGCAGTTCGGCCTTTGCCAGCGCGATCTCGTCGTGCACCAGTGCGGACAGCTCGGTGGTGGCCGTCGCCATCAGCTGGCCGAGGCTGCGGTTCGCACCGTCGTCGGCTGCGCTCATCGGCTGCTCCCTCATCGTCATCAGCTTCGTCGTCTGCGGGTCCGCGGGTCCGCGTCTGCGCGTCTTCGGGCAGAGCACCGCAAACGCAAGACTCTCAGATCATGCCGGACCGTCGTCGTCGGTGGTGCCGTGCCCGGCGACTTCGGCGAGCTTGCGGTGCGCGGCGGCCTTCGCTTCGTACTTGGCGGCCATCCGGAGGTGGTATTCAGGGGTGTCCTGCTCATAGATGTCCGGAATGCCGTTCTCGTCGTCGTCCCGGTCCTCTTCTGCGCAGAGCTTCTTGTACTTGTTGTCGCGCAGCTTGAGCAGAGTGCTCGCGAGGACCGCGGCGATCAGGGATCCGACGAGGACGGCTGCCTTGACCTCGCCCATGAGGACGGGGTCGTCACTGAAGGCCAGCTCGCCGATCAGCAGGGAGACGGTGAAGCCGATGCCGGCGAGGGTCGCCACGGCCAGGACGTCCGGCCACTTCAGGTCCGGGTTGAGTTCGGCCCTGGTGAAACGGGCCGCCGCCCAGGTGCCGCCGAAGACGCCGATGGTCTTGCCGGCGACCAGGCCGAGGACGACGCCCAGCGTCTCGGGCCGGTGGAAGATGTCCGAGAGCGCGCCACCGGAGATCGCCACCCCCGCCGAGAAGAGCGCGAACAGCGGCACGGCCAGGCCGGCCGACAGGGGGCGCACGAGGTGCTCGATGCGCTCGCCGGGGGACTGCCGCTCGTCGTCCCGGCGGGTGCAGCGCAGCATCAGGCCCATGGCCACGCCGGAGATGGTGGCGTGGACGCCGCTGTTGTACATCAGTGCCCAGTTGACCACCGCGAGCGGTACATAGAAGTACCAGCCGCGGACACCCTTGCGCAGCAGCAGCCAGAAGACCGCCAGGCCCACCACGGCGAAGCCCAGCGCCGCGAAGTTGATCTTCGAGGTGAAGAAGATCGCGATGATGAGGATCGCGAAGAGGTCGTCGACGACGGCCAGGGTCAGCAGGAAGGCGCGCAGCGCCGACGGGAGCGCCGTGCCGATGACGGCGAGCACGGCGAGGGCGAAGGCGATGTCGGTGGCCGTCGGCACGGCCCAGCCACCCAGTGAGCCGCCTCCGCTGGCGGCGGTCGTGAAGTAGACGAGGGCGGGCGCCGCCATGCCGCAGACCGCGGCGACGACGGGGAGGATCGCGGCTTTGGGGTCGCGCAGCTCGCCGGCCACCAGCTCGCGTTTGAGCTCGATGCCGGCGACGAAGAAGAAGACGGCCAGCAGGCCGTCGGCCGCCCAGTGCTCCAGGGAGAGGTCCAGCCCGAGGGATCCGGGGCCCAGGTGGAAGGAGCGCACGGACTCGTAGCTGTCGCGCAGGGGGGTGTTCGCCCATATCAGGGCGGCCACCGCGGCGGCGAGGAGCAGGACGCCGCCGACGGTCTCGGTGCGCAGCGCGTCCGCGAGGTAGTTCCGCTCGGGCAGCGGAAGCCGGCCGAGGAAGACGGAACGGCGGTTCTTGGGCGCGGCCACGATGGTGGACCTCCTGGTGTCAGCGGTCGACTGGAAACAGCCGCGTGTGTGTGCGTACACGCGTGCTGAATGCCGACCAGACTTCCCGGCGCGCCCTTGAATCTTGTCGCGATTTTTATGCGACAGATACTCACTCTAACCAAAAAGAGTGAAGGGCACCCGGCGGACTGCCGGGTGCCCTTCACTCGTCGCAGGCGCGTTCGGGCTTGTCAGAGGCCCTTACGGACGGTCGGGCGGCGCCGCGACGCGCGGTCAGTCCTCGCTGGAGGCGGCCGGGAGCTTGGCCTGGATGAGGTCCATGACCGAGGAGTCGGTCAGGGTGGTCACGTCGCCGAGGGTCCGGTTTTCCGCCACGTCGCGCAGGAGGCGGCGCATGATCTTGCCGGAGCGGGTCTTGGGGAGCTCGGCGACCGGCAGGATCCGCTTGGGCTTGGCGATGGGGCCGAGCTGCTTGGCGACGTGCGCCCGCAGCTCCTCGACCAGGCCCTCCTCCTCGCTGTTCACGTTGCCGCGCAGGATGACGAAGGCGCAGATGGCCTGGGTGGTTTGCGGGTCGTTCGCGCCGACCACCGCGGCCTCGGCGACCTTGGGGTGCGAGACGAGCGCGGACTCGACCTCGGTGGTGGAGATGTTGTGGCCGGAGACCAGCATGACGTCGTCCACGCGGCCGAGCAGCCAGATGTCGCCGTCCTCGTCCTTCTTGGCGCCGTCGCCCGCGAAGTAGCGGCCTTCGAAGCGGGACCAGTAGGTGTCGAGGTAGCGCTGGTCGTCGCCCCAGATGGTGCGCAGCATGGAGGGCCACGGCTCGGTGAGGACCAGGTAGCCGCCGGAGCCGTTGGGCACCTCGTGGCCGTCGTCGTCCACGACGGTGGCGGCGATGCCGGGGAGCGGCACCTGGGCCGACCCGGGCTTGGCCTCGGTGACGCCCGGCAGCGGGCTGATCATGATGCTGCCGGTCTCGGTCTGCCACCAGGTGTCGACGACGGGCGTGACGTCGGCGCCGATGTGCTTGCGGTACCAGACCCAGGCCTCGGGGTTGATGGGCTCGCCGACCGAGCCGAGGACGCGCAGGCTGCTCAGGTCGAACCGGGCGGGGATGTCGTCGCCCCACTTCATGGCGGCGCGGATCGCGGTGGGCGCGGTGTAGAGGATCGTGACGCCGTACTTCTGGACGATCTCCCACCAGCGGCCCTGGTGGGGGCTGTCGGGCGTGCCCTCGTAGATCACCTCGGTCGCGCCGTTGCTCAGGGGGCCGTAGACGATGTACGAGTGGCCGGTCACCCAGCCGACGTCGGCGGTGCACCAGAACACGTCGGTCTCGGGCTTGAGGTCGAAGACGGCGTGGTGGGTGTAGGAGCTCTGGGTGAGGTAGCCGCCGGAGGTGTGGAGGATGCCCTTCGGCTTACCCGTGGTGCCCGAGGTGTAGAGGATGAACAGCGGGTGCTCGGCGTCGAAGGCCTCGGGGGTGTGCTGCTCGGGCTGGCGCGCGACCAGGTCGTGCCACCACACGTCGCGGCCCTCGGTCCAGGCGATGTCCTCCTGGCCGGTGCGGCGGACGACGAGCACGCTGCGGACGTTCTCGGTGCCGGGGCGGGTGAGGGCCTCGTCCACGGCGGGCTTGAGGGCGGAGGGCTTGCCGCGCCGGAAACCGCCGTCGGCGGTGATGACGACGCGGGCGTCGGCGTCGTTGATGCGGGTCGCCAGGGCGTCGGCGGAGAAGCCGCCGAAGACCAGCGAGTGCGGGGCGCCGATGCGGGCGCACGCCAGCATGGAGACGACCGCTTCGGGGATCATCGGCAGGTAGATCGCGACCCGGTCGCCGGCCTGGACGCCCAGCTCGGTCAGAGCATGGGCGGCCTGAGAGACCTCGCGCTGGAGCTGGGCGTAAGTGATCGAGCGGGAGTCGCCCGGCTCGCCCTCGAAGTGCAGCGCCACCCGGTCGCCGAGGCCGTTCTCCACATGGCGGTCGACGCAGTTGTACGCCACGTTGAGCTTGCCGTCGGCGAACCACTTCGCGAAGGGCGGGTTCGACCAGTCCAGGGTCTCGGTCGGCTCCGTCTCCCAGCTCAGGCGGCGGGCCTGTGCGGCCCAGAAGCCCAGCCGATCAGCCGTCGCCTGCTCGTACGCCTCCGCGGTGACATTGGCCTTCTCGGCCAAGCCGGCAGGCGGCGCGAAGCGGCGCTCCTCCTTCAAGAGGTTGGCCAGGCTTTCGTTGCTCACGACATCTCCCTTTCCCAGGGGGTCCGTTGCGTCCCGGCCATAGCTCATCAGCCCGGGGCACACCCTGACAAGGGGTATCGGCAAATACTGGTTTAGACCTGTGCCACGCGGGTGGGTGGGGCGTCGCCCGAGGTCAGACGGCATCGAGCACCTCGGGCCGGACGGCGCTGAAGGTGCGGGAGCGCCGGTCCAGTACGTACGCCTGCGCCTCCGCCACATGGAAGTACATCCCCTGGAGGTGGAGCGACCCCTCGGCCACCCGGCGGGCCACACAGGAGTGGGCCATGAGGTGGTCGAGCTGTTGCATCACGTTGACGAGCGCCAGCCGCTCCACGTCGTCGGCCACCGGCCTGTCGGTCAGGGCGACCTCGCCGCGCCCCAGCCGTCCGATCCGCTGCATCCGCGCCAGGCTCGGGCGGCCGTGCCGCAGCCAGCGGGTGAGCGGGGTCTGACCGTCGGGCGCCAGGCCGTGACCGGCCGGGGAGGCGGCACTGTCCAGCAGGGCCTGCATCGCACCGCACCCGGAGTGGCCGCAGACGGTGATGCTGCCGACCCGCAGGACCTCGACGGCGTACTCCACGGCCGCCGCGACGGAGTCGCACGAGCTGTCGCTGCCGGGCGGGGGCATCAGATTGCCGACGTTGCGCACGGTGAACAGGTCCCCCGGACCGCTGGAGGTGATCATGCTGGTCACCAGCCGTGAGTCGGCGCAGGTCAGGAACAGCTGGCTGGGCTGCTGCCCCTCACGGGCCAGCCGGGCCAGCTCGTCGCGCACGAGAGGCGCGGTATTGCGCTGGAAAGCGCTCACCCCGCCCAGCAGCTGACCTCCGCCGGCCGTCGTGGCGGCGCCTTCGAGGTCCCGCCCCGCAGTGGTGGGCCGGGTGCAGTGGTGATTGCGCCACGGCGTCCAGGGGCGGCAGGCGTGAGCGCTGGCCGGCTCGGCGACCGGACGCCCGTACCGGCCCAGGAGGCTGACCCGGCCACCGCGCTCCCGGTGGGCGTTGGACCAGCTCTGCAGCGCGTCGTACGCCGCGTGGTCCATGAAGGAGCCGCCGAGCTCCACCACCACGTCCGAGCCGTCCGGCACCTGCGCCAGTGCCCGGCTCAACCGGGGCACCACCAGGAAGGTCAGCTACCCATGAACGCCCACCCGGTGGCGGCCCTCTTCCTCGCTGACGACGATCCGGGTGTGGGACAGCCGCCGCACGAAGAGGCACCCCGCGACGAGGACCCCCACAGCGACGCCCCGCAGGACGCCCAGGGTGAGGACTGCTCCCAGCGTGGCGACGTACAGGGGGAGTTCCCGCTGCCCCCGTGCGTGCTTGATGTGCGCGAAGGTCGCCATCCTCACCCCCAACACCATCACCAGGGCGGCCGGGACGGCGAGCGGGATCAGCTCCAGGGACGCCGCGAGCAGGCCGGCGCACGCCAGCACCCCCGCCCCGCGCAGCACCGTGGACCTGCGGTGGCCGGCCGCTGCCGCACCACCGGACGGCCCCCTGGCCGTACTGCTCGCGACCGTCAGGCCGCCGAGGAGCTCGGACAGGACGTTCGCCGCTTCCTGGCCGGCCGGCTCCTGGGCCGCCCCGGTGGGGCCTGCCGCTTCTCCGTCCCCCTCCTGGGCCGCGCGCCGTCGCTCCATCGCCACCGCCGAGAGCAACGACTCCATGCTCGCCACCAGCGTGACCGTCAGGACGGCCGCGAAGACGCCGAGCACCGGTCCGTCCGGCAGGGTGGGCAACGCTTGTCCCTCCCACTGGGGGAGGGAGACCCGGGGCAGGTCCAGGGCGAGGCTCCCCGCCGTCGCGACGGCCACCGCGGCGAGTGGCGCCGGCAGCACGCGCGCCCACCGGCCGCCCCGGCCGGGCAGCCGGGGCCAGGCGATCAGCACCGCCACTGTGACCACACCGGCCAGCAGCGCCGCCGGGAGCGGATGAGCCAGACGTGAGGGCAGCCCGGCGACGCTCGCCGGCACGGAATGGGCCGGACCGCCACCCAGGACCACGGGCAGCTGGCCGAGCGCGACCGTGACGCCGATCCCGGCGAGAAGCCCCCGCACCATGGCGGGGCTGATCGCCAGCGTCGCACGGGCCACCCGTGCGGCTCCCAGGGCGAGTTGGGCGAGCCCGGCGAGGGCAGTGATCGCGCAGGTGGCCCGCCAGCCGTAGCGCTGGACCAGCTCGGCCGCCACCATCACCAGGCCCATGGCCGCCCCGCCGACCTGGAGGGGCGCACCGCCCAGGACGCTCGCGACGACCCCGCCGACCGCCGCCGCGACGAGCCCGGCCTGGAGCGGTGCGCCGGTGGCCAGCGCGACCCCCAGGGAGAGGGGGACGGCGATCAGGAAGATGACCAGGGAAGCGGTGAGATCCCGCCGCCAGGTGGAACGCGGGCGCTTCTCGCCTTCCGCTACCAGGAGGGCGTCGGGTGGTCGCGCCGAAGGCGGTGGAACCACCTGAACAGGCTGAACAGGCTGAGCTTGCATGGTCGTTCCCGTCGTCGTCGGGGCGGCGCGGTCGCGCTCGGGGCGCGCCCGTGGTCACGGCGTGCAGTGAAGCCGGGAGTGGCTGCTGCGGCGGGGGATTCTCAACTCTGGGTAAATGAATCGTAATGGAGAGTAAAGGCGGGGTGGAAGAGGTGAAGGGGTGATGAAGGCCGACTTCCCCCCATTGGGTGAACTTGTACTTTTATCAGCTCGTCCTCCCTCGTTCTCCCGTTCGTTCGTGCGAGGTTGACGTCGCGTGAACTCCTGATCGCTTGGAGCGGCTGAGCGAGCCGAGGGACGAGGTGGCTGATGGCTGCTGCATGGAGAACCGCGCTGGGCGGCCTGACAGCCCTCGCGCTGGCCACGGGCGCGGCCGGATGTTCCGGGAGCGGCGAGGAGGGCCGCCCCGGCGGTTCCCGCGCGGGCATGGTCTCCGACCCCCACGCGGCCAAGCGGCCGGCCCGCCTCATCGGCGACGGTTCCACCGCCGAGACCGGACCCCAGCCCAGACAGCCCAAGCCGCGGCGCCTGGCGCCCGGCGAGAAGCCCCCGCAGTTCGTCGTCTTCTCCTGGGACGGCGCGGGGGAGGACGGGCAGAAGCTGTTCTCGCACTTCCGCGCGGTCGGCAAGAAGTACCACGCGGCCATGACGTACTTCCTCAGCGGCGTCTACATGCTCCCCGAGGAGAAGAGGAAGCTCTACGACCCGCCGAGGCACCGGCGCGGGGCGTCGGACATCGGCTTCAACGACGTCAAGGGAGTCCGCGCCACCGTGGAGCAGCTCCGCGGCGCCTGGCTGGACGGCAGCGAGATCGGCACCCACTTCAACGGCCACTTCTGCGGCGCCGACCGCGGGGTCGGCACCTGGTCCACCGAGGAGTGGACGAGCGAGATCCGCCAGGCCGAGTCGTTCGTCAAGCACTGGAGGACGAACGCCGGTCTGAAGGACGAGCCGTCGCTGCCCTTCGACTACAGCAAGGAGCTGGTGGGCGGGCGCGCCCCCTGCCTGGAGGGGCAGCGCCGCCTCATCCCCGCCGCCAAGGACATGGGCTTCCGCTACGACGCGAGCTCGGAGGGCGGCCGCCAGGTCTGGCCGAAGAAGATCCACGGCCTGTGGGACTTCCCGCTCCAGGACGTCCCCGTGCCCGGGCGCGACTTCGAGACGCTCTCGATGGACTACAACTTCCTCGCCAACCAGTCGGACACGACCAACGGTGATCCCGACCATTACGACGCGTGGGGCAAGCAGATGCGCGACGGCCTGATGGCCGGCTTCAACCGCGCGTACCACGGCAACCGCGCACCCTTCTTCGTCGGCGACCACTTCGAGTCGTGGAACGGCGGTACGTACATGCGTGCCGTCGAGAGCGTCATCAAGAAGGTCTGTACGAAGGAAGACGTGCGGTGCGTGTCCTTCAAACAGCTGGCGGACTGGATGGACGCACAGGACCCCGCGGTGCTCGCGAGGTTGCGGAAGCTGGACGTCGGTGAGGCGCCGAAGGGCGGCTGGGAGCGTTTCCTCTCAGGCCGCACGGAGGCCGGTGAGCCGGCCGGGCGGCCGGGTAAGTCGCACGAACCCGCCGAGCGGCCCGGCCGGTCGCACGAACCGGCCGAAAGTCACGACCCGGACGAGGACTTCTCGGAGAGGGGGCCGCACGAGCGGGGCTCGCACGGCCACGGCTCGCACGGGCGGGGCGGGCACTCCTCCGCGGACGACGACGCCTCGGACGACTCCCGGGACGACGAGGACTCCGGGAAGAACCGCGCGCGCCGGGCTCAAGCGGGCTGGGGCGCGGCGAGCAGCCGTTCGTCCAGGACGAAGGCGGGATCCACCTGAGCCGCCAGGTCGGCACCGGTCTTCGCGTTGCCCCAGCTCTCGGCGTTCTTGAGGTGGAAGTGCACCATCTGGCGCGTGTAGCGCTGCCAGTCGCGGTGCTCGTACATGCCGTCCGCCGCCGCGCGCAGGGTGCGCAGAGCCTGCTGGTTGGCCTCCTCCAGCAGCTCGAAGCGGGGCGGCCGGCCCTTCTCCATGGCGCGCACCCAGTCGGAGTGGCCGACCGTGGTGAGCAGGTCCTCGCCGACCTCGGTGCGGAGGAAGTCGAGGTCGTCCTGCCCCTGCACCTTGTTGCCCACGACCTTCAGGCTGACACCGAAGTCGCGGGCGTACTCCTTGTACTGGCGGTAGACGGAGACGCCCTTGCGGGTGGGCTCGGCGATCAGGAAGGTCATGTCGAACCGCGTGAACATCCCGGACGCGAACGAGTCGCTGCCGGCGGTCATGTCGACCACCACGTACTCGTCCGGCCCGTCCACGAGGTGGTTCAGACACAGCTCCACCGCGCCGACCTTGGAGTGGTAGCAGGCCACACCCAGATCGGAATCGTTGAACGGTCCCGTCGCCATCAGCCGGACGGAGGCGTCGTCGTCCAGCCGTACGGTCCGGGCGCACGCCGCGTAGACCGGGTTGTCCTCGCCGACGCGCAGGAGGCGGGAGCCCTCTCCCGGCGGCGTCGTCTTGATCATGGTGTCGGCGGAGGCGATGCGCGGGTTCGTGCCCCGCAGATAGTCCTTGATCAAGGGCAGCCGCGCGCCCATCGCGGGGAGCGCGGCGCTCTCCGCCTCGTCGAGCCCCAGCGCCGCGCCCAGATGCTGATTGATGTCCGCGTCCACGGCGATGACGGGAGCGCGGCCGGCGGCGAGGTGGCGGATGAACAGAGAGGACAGCGTGGTCTTGCCGCTGCCGCCCTTCCCCACGAAAGCGATCTTCATGTTCACCAAGGGTAGGTGGCAGGGTGCTCTGAGTGAGAGTGGTGAGTGAAGAGGACCACTCTTTCGAGGGGTGTAGAGCTGAAGTGCGTAGGGTCGTACCCATGAGTACGACAGCCGATCCGCTTGCCGCCCTGGCCTCCCTGCCGGGCGTCGCCGACTCCGTGGACTCCGTGCGCAAGGCGGTGGACCGGGTGTACGGGCACCGCGTCATGCGGCGCCGCAGCAACGAGGTCACCGCGGAGGCGGCGCTGCGCGGCGCGCGCGGCTCGGCCGCACTCTCCGGCGCCGACTGGGCGCTCGAAGAGGTGCGCCGGCGTTCCGACTTCGGGGGCGAGGGCGAGCCGCGCACCGTGGGCGCCGCGCTGCGGCTCACCGCGGAAGCGGGTCAACTGCTGAGCGTCTGGCGGCAGTCGCCGCTCCGGGTGCTGGCCCGGCTGCACCTGGTGGCCGCCGGCGGTGACCGGCCGGACGAGACGATCGGACGGCCGCGGCTGCCCGGGGAGCCGGTGGAGGAGCCGCTTCTCGAGCTGGCGCTGCCCGGCGCGGACGAGATGTCCGGACGGCTGGAGGGGCTGGCGGACCTGCTGATCGCCGGTACCGAGGCGCCGGCGCTCGTGACGGCGGCCGTCGTCCACGGCGAGCTGCTCGCGCTGCGCCCGTTCGGCTCGTACAACGGCCTCGTCGCCCGGACGGCCGAACGGATCGTCCTGGTGGGCAGCGGGTTGGACCCGAAGGCGATCTGCCCGTCCGAAGTGGGTCACGCGGAATTGGGCCGTGCGGCGTACGTGGCGGCGCTCGACGGCTATGTCTCAGGAACGCCGGGGGGCATGGCGGCCTGGATCGCGCACTGCGCCAAGGCCGTGGAACTCGGCGTCCGGGAGAGCACGGCGGTGTGTGAGGCGCTTCAGCGCGGCGCCGCTTGAGGGGATCGCCGGGGAAAGGCCCGGACAAGGGTTGCGGCGGCACCCGTGAAGCTTTGGTGCCGCCGCTGGCACGTTCGCCGAGTTACCATGCGTGCACGATATTTGCCCATCAGGTCGGGGACTTCGCCCGTCACCTGGTGCGGCTGGCCCGTAATCGACGGGTCGGCGTCGCGTGGGTGCTCAACGTTCGTGCTCGGTCCGTGGGGCCTTGGTGCGTGAAGGGCGTCCTCCCGGATGTCCCTGGTCTCGCGGGCCGTTAAGTCCTTTCTACTCCTGTCTTGACGGAAGCGGAAGTCCAGGCCGTAGTTCTTTGCTTTTCACGCTAAACGCGGACAAGGCGGACGCGGGTGTGCGGCGGCGGTTGGCGAGCCAGACCAGCCCCGCGGTGGCGGCGGCCGCACCGAAAGCCGCTGCTGCCACCAGTGCCGGTCGCGAGGGCATGGGGAGCGCCCGCACGCGCTGCTTGAGCCGCACCGGCCGGCTGAAGGAGAGGACCGGCCAGTCGCGAGCCATGGCCTCACGGCGCAGCCCCCGGTCCGGGTTGACGGCGTGCGGATGGCCGACCGACTCGAGCATGGGGATATCCGTCACCGAATCGCTGTAGGCGTAGCAGCGCGTCAGGTCGTATCCCTCGGAAGCGGCGAGTTCGCGGATGGCCTCGGCCTTGGTGGGGCCGTAGGCGTAGTACTCGACCTCTCCGGTGAAGGCTCCGTCCTCCACGACCATGCGGGTGGCGACCACCCGGTCGGCGCCGAGGAGCGCGCCGATCGGCTCGACGACCTCGGCGCCGGAGGTGCTGACGATGACGACGTCGCGCCCGGCGGCATGGTGCTCCTCGATGAGGGAGGCGGCCTCGTCGTAAATGATCGGGTCGATGAGTTCGTGCAGGGTCTCCGCGACGATCTCGCGAACCTGCTGGACATTCCAGCCCTGACAGAGCGCGGACAGATACTGGCGCATCCGCTCCATCTGCTCGTGGTCGGCGCCGCCCGCCATGAAGACGAACTGCGCATAGGCGGTGCGCAACACGGCGCGCTTGTTGATCAAGCCGCCTTGGTAGAAGGACTTGCTGAAGGTGAGCGTGCTCGACTTCGCAATGACCGTCTTGTCCAGATCAAAGAACGCGGCGGTCCGAGGCAAGGAGTGGTTTTCCACTCCGCCGAGCATAGGGGCCCTCCATTCGGCGTAAGCTGAGGCGTGTGGGTTTGCCTGAGAAGGCTCTCGGGTACACCATGGAAGTCACGGATCGTTCGCGACCGTGTCTAACCCGGTCCGACTCCTCCCCCCCCGAGTCGGCCGTGGGGACGACCCCCGCTCTCCCCCCCGGCGGGGGTCGTCGCATGTCCGGATGCGTTTCGCGCATCGCCATCGGGCCCTCCCTCCCCTCTCGCGCCGCGATCGGCGCGCTGGCTGCCCCCATCCTGCCCGTTACGCAGGGTAATCGCGAGGCTGCTCTCCGGAAGTCACCGGTATAGGTGAGGGGGATATTCACAACCGTTGAGTTGTCCACAGTTTTTGACCAAGATCCACACCATTTCCCAGTTCGCTGCACGGTGATTCCCCGCGAGTTCCGCGATGCCCGCGGACGCGAGAGCGCGTAGTGAGAGGGGAGGGCACCGTGACCGGATCCCACGCATCCGTTAGGCCCGCTTCCGTGGACGGAAGGCTGGCCGGGCCTCTGATCGTCACGGAGGACGAAGGGCTGCTCGACGATCTGCTGCGGTTGTGCGCGGCGGCCGGGGCCGTGCCCGAGGTCGTGCACGGCATGCCCGCACGCAGGGGCAGCTGGGAGAGGGCCCCGCTGATCCTGGTGGGCGAAGACTGCGCGCCCCGGCTCGGCGGCGCACTCCGCCGGGAAGGCGTCGTGCTCGTCGGCAGGGATCGCGACGACCCTGACGTCTGGCGCCGGGCCGTCAAGATCGGCGCACTGAACGTGGCGTTGCTGCCCGACGGCGAGGGCTGGCTGGTCGACCGGATCGCCGACGCCGTGGAAGGCGCCGGCCGCCCCGCCCTCACCGTGGGGGTGATCGGCGGCCGGGGCGGCGCCGGGGCGAGCACCCTCGCCTGTGCCCTGGCCGTCGGCGCGGCGCGCGCCGGACGGCGCACGATGCTGATCGACGGCGACCCGCTGGGCGGCGGCCTCGACGTCCTCCTCGGCGGGGAGAGAGCCGAGGGACTGCGGTGGCCCGCCTTCGCCGACTCCCGGGGCCGCATGGCCGGCCGGGCCCTGGAGGAGGCCCTGCCCGAACTGCACTCGTTGCGCGTCCTGAGCTGGGACCGGGGCGACTGCGCGGCCGTCCCGCCCGAGGCCATGCGGGCCGTGCTCGCCGCCGCCCGCAGACGCGGCGGGGCAGTGGTCGTCGACCTTCCCCGCAGGCTGGACGAGGCGGCCATGGAGGCCATCGGGCAGCTCGACATGGCCCTGCTGGTCGTGCCCGCCGAGCTGCGGGCCGTCGCGTCGGCACACCGGGTCTCCTCGACGCTGGCGATGATGCTGAGCGATCTGCGGGCCGTCGTCCGCGGCCCGTGCGGCTCAGGACTCGACGGCGAGGAGATCGCGCGGCTGCTGGGGGTGCCGCTGGCCGGTGAGCTCCCTCCGGAGCCAGGTCTGGCGGAGGCTCTGCACGCCGGCAAACCCCCGGGTGGGAGCCGTCGGAGCCCGCTCGCCCGGTTCAGCGCGGAGTTCTGGGCGCGGGCGTTCGTCGGCGAGGGGGGTGTCCCCGCGTGAGCGCCGCGCTGCTGGACGCGGTGCGACTGCGGCTGGCCGAGAGCGGGGCCGAGCCGACACCCGCCCGCGTCGCCGAAGCCCTGCGCCGGGAAGGGCGGCTGCTGGGGGACGCCGAAGTGCTGGGCGTCGTGGCCACACTGCGCTCCGAACTGGTCGGCACGGGACCGCTGGAGCCGCTGCTCGCCGAGCCCGAGGTCACCGATGTGCTGGTCACCGCACCCGACCGGGTCTGGGTGGACCGCGGCCGGGGACTCGAGCTGACGAGCGTCACCTTCCCCGACGCCGCAGCCGTGCGCAGGCTCGCACAGCGGCTCGCCGCGGTCGCCGGCCGCCGGCTGGACGACGCCCGCCCCTGGGTGGACGCCAGGCTTCCGGACGGCACCCGGCTGCACGCGGTGCTGCCGCCCGTCGCCGTCGGGTCGACGTGCCTGTCCCTGCGCGTCGTGCGGCCCCGCGCCTTCGCCCTCGACGAACTGGAGGCCGCCGGGACCGTGCCGCCCGGAGGACAGCGCCTGTTGCGAGCCGTGCTGGACGCCCGGCTGTCGTTCGTGATCAGCGGGGGCACGGGCTCGGGCAAGACCACGCTGCTCTCCAGCCTCCTCGGGCTGGTCGCGCCGCACGAACGGATCGTCCTCGCCGAGGATTCCGCCGAACTGCGCCCCGACCACCCCCATGTCGTCCGCCTGGAGACCAGGCCCGCGAACCAGGAGGGAACCGGACTGGTTACCCTCCGGGACCTGGTGCGTCAGGCGCTGCGCATGCGCCCGGACCGGCTGGTCGTCGGCGAGGTGCGCGGCCCGGAGGTCACCGACCTCCTGGCCGCCCTGAACACGGGACACGAAGGCGGGTGCGGCACGCTGCACGCCAACGCCGCGCCCGACGTCCCGGCCCGGCTGGAGGCGCTGGGATCGACGGCCGGGCTGGACCGCGCGGCGCTGCACAGCCAGTTGGCGGCCGCCCTGTCGCTGGTGATCCACCTGGTCCGGGAGCCCACGGGGCGGCGGCGGATCGCGGAGGTGCACGTACTGGACCGTGACCGCGCCGGGTTCGTGACCACCGTCCCGGCAGCCGTCTGGGGTCCCGCCGGCTTCGAACGGGCGCCCGGCTGGGAGCGGCTCACGACGCTGTGCGAGCGCGGCGGGAGCACGCCATGACCGCTTCACCTTCCGTATTGGAGGCCGTGTCATGGGGGGTGGCGCTGTGTGCCGTGGCCGCCGTGGGGGCAGCGGTACGGGCCCGCCCGGGGCTGCGGCGGGCCCGGCTCCTGCTTGCGGGCGGGGGCGTGGCGGGAAGCGGCGGCGGGCCGGAAGCGCTCGCCCGGCTGGGTGATTGGGGCGAACGCCTGCGGCGGGCTGGAGGGGCGAGACGTGAGTTGCTCTGCCTTCCGGTCGGGTGTGCCGTCGCCCTGATGGGCTCGTCGGTCCTGCCGGTGATCGCGGCGGCGCTGGCCGTGCCGCTCGTCCGCCGCTGGCTGGTGGCGCGACACCGGCGGTGCGAACGGGAACGGTGCGAGGCGGCGGTGATCGACATGTGCGGCACCGTCGCGGGCGAGCTGAGAGCAGGCCGGCAGCCCGGCGAAGCCATGGCGGGGCTGACGGGGGCGGCGCTGGGGCCGGGCTGGCCGGCGGTGCCCGCGGCGGCCCGGTTCGGGGGTGATGTGCCGGACGCGCTGCGGCAGGCCGCGCTCGCACCGGGGGCCGAGGGGCTCAACGGCGTGGCCGCCTGCTGGCGGGTGGCGGTCGACGGAGGCGCCGGGCTGGCCGCCGGCTTGGAGCGGGTCGCGGCGGCGCTGGCCGCCGAGCGGGACCAGCGGGAGGAGCTGAGCGCCCAGTTGACGGGCACGAGGTCCACCGCCGTGATGCTCGCGCTGCTCCCGGCCCTCGCCCTCGCGATGGGGAGTGCGCTGGGCGCCGGTCCTCTGAGGGTGCTGCTGCACACCCCGGCCGGGCTCGGCTGTCTCGCCCTCGGCGGCCTGCTCGAAGCGGCGGGCATCGCCTGGACGGGGCGGATCGTCCAGGCCGCCGAGCGGCCGGGCGCGGGTTGAGGACATGAAGAGGGGACGCAGGGCATGTGGCCGGTGACACGAGAGGGGGAGACGGGAGATGCGGACAGAACTTGTCCACAGCCTGTGGGCGGTGATGCTGGCCGTGGCCGCGACAGCGTGTGTGGTGGTCATGGGGCGTCGGGTGCGTGCCAGAAGGTCGGCTCGTCGCCGTGGTGCGGCGCTCTTCGGGGAACGAGCGGTGGCGAGCCGGGGCGGTCGGCGACGCCAGTGGCCGGGCCGGGGTGGTGTGGCGAGAGGCGGCAGGTTGCCTGTCGTGGCGGCCGGGGCCGGCGGCGTCGCATGCGTCGCGTTCACAGTGGGGGTCTCCGGCTGTGTGGTCACGCTTGTCGCGACCGCGTACGTCCTGTGGAGGCGGCGGAGGAAGACCGCGCGAGCTGAGGGAGAGGTCACGGCGGAGGAAGCGGCGACGCAGCTTCCCCTGGCAGCCGATCTCCTGGCCGCGTGTCTGGCGGCCGGCGCGAGCCCCCGGGAGGCCGCCGAAGCGGTCGGGGGCTCACTGGGCGGCCCGGTCGGCGAGCGGCTGGCCCAGGCTGCCGCCGAGGTCCGGCTCGGCGGTGAGCCCGCCACGGCCTGGGGGCGGCTGGGAAGCGTGCCCGGGGCGGCAGGGCTGGCCCGCTGCCTGGAACGGGCACAGGCCACGGGCGTTCCCGCGGTCGAGCCGATGTCGCGACTGGCCGAGCGGCTGCGTGCCGAGCAGGGCAGGGCGGCGGCCATCCGGGCCCGGCGCGCGGGGGTTCTGGCCACCGCCCCACTGGGTCTGTGCTTCCTGCCCGCATTCCTGACGGTCGGTGTGGTGCCCGTGGTCATCGGACTGGCGAGTGGGCTCATGCGCGGCACCGGGCCGTGACGCCACGGCGACGGACGGAGATTGACGTGGTGGCAGAACGGGCGGCGGGCGAAGCCGGGAGGGAGAGCGAGCAGACGAACCAGGCTGAAGCGGTCGGGACGCGGACCCGTCGAGACACGGACGGCGGGCTGGGACAAGGGATCCAGGACGTCAACTGGTGGCGACTGGTGGCAGAAGAGGCAGACGGACAAGGCGGGGGAGTGGCAATGGCAGCGATGACGGAAACGACCGCGATGGCGGCAGCGCCGACGGGTGCGACGGTGAAGGCGACGTCGTGGTGGTCGCGTCGGCGAGCCCGGCTGAGGGCGGACGCCGGGCAGGCCGGTATGACCACCGCCGAGTACGCGGTGGGGACTTTGGCGGCGTGTGCGCTCGCGGCGGTGCTCTACAAGGTGGTCACCAGCGGTGCGGTGAGCGGCGCGCTCCAGCAGCTGATCGTCAGGGCGCTCCATGCGACGTTCTGACGACGGCTATGTGACCGCCGAGACCGCGGTGGTGCTGCCGACGTTGACGCTGCTCGCCCTGGCCCTGGTCTGGGCGCTGATGGCTGCGGCCGCGCAGATCCAGTGCGTGGACGCGGCCCGGGCGGGAGCGAGGGCGGCGGCCCGGTCCGACCCTCCGGCGACCGCCGTCGCCGCGGCCCGGGCGGCGGCTCCGCGCGGCGCCCGGGTCGGGCTGGCCCGGGAGGGCGACCTCGTGCGGGTGCGGGTCGAGTCCCGGGCAGCGGGCCCCGGTCCACTGGCGGTGTCGCTGCGGGGAGAGGCGGTGGCTCTTGCAGAGGAGACGGTGGGGTGACGCCGGCTCGGCGACGGTGTGGGCGGCGGTAGCGGCGATGGCGCTGTGCGTGGTCTTCACGGCAGTCCTGGCCATGGGGCAGGCCGTGGCGGCCCGTCACCGTGCCGGAGGAGCGGCGGACCTTGCGGCACTGGCGGCCGCCGACCACGCTCTTTCCGGTGAGCCGGCGGCGTGCGGGCTCGCCCGGAAGGTGGCGGTGGCGCAGGGCGCCGTGGTGGTGCGGTGCGCGGTGAGCGGCGAGATCGCCGAAGTGGCGGCCGAGGCGAGGGCGGGCCCCTACGCCGTGCGCGTACGGGCCCGCGCGGGACCGCCGGAAGCTGCGTACGCGCTGCGGAGCGGAGGCGCCGGTCAGGGGTGACGCCGGGGGTTCCCTCCTCGGTGGCCGTCTCCGCCGGAGTCGGGCCCTCAGTAGCTGTACCGGCAGCAGCCGGCTTCTTAGCCGGCCTCCTCCGCTGCCGGTCCCTCAACCGAGGGAGGTCCGGCAGCTGGATGGCCGGACGTTTCCTGTGAAGCGTCGCGGGGGGTGTCCTGCGAAGTCATATCGGACCGGTCCTCCGAGGGATCGCCGGACCGCTCCTTCGAGGGATCGCCGGAGGTGACTTCCGGAGTTTCGCCGGAGGGCTCGTCCCGGCTTCCGGGTGGATCCTCCGGCCAGGGGGCTGACGAGGGGGCCGACGGGGCGTCGGCCGGGGCTCCGGCGAGGAGGCGGGTCAGCAGGCGGATGGCGGCTCGTTTGTCGAGCGGGTCGTTGCCGTTGCCGCACTTGGGGGACTGGATGCACGACGGACAGCCGGAGTCGCACTCGCAGGAGGCGATCGCCTCGCGGGTGGCCTCCAGCCAGCCGGCGGCCGTGTGGAAGGCGCGTTCGGCGAAGCCGGCGCCGCCGGGGTGGCCGTCGTAGACGAAGACGGTGGGAAGGAGCGTATCGGGGTGCAGGGGGATGGAGACGCCCCCGATGTCCCAGCGGTCACATGTGGCGAAGAGGGGGAGTATGCCGATGGAGGCGTGTTCGGCGGCGTGCAGGGCCCCGCCGAGGGCCTCGGGGGTGATGCGGGCGGCGTCGAGCTGGTCCTCGGTGACCGTCCACCACACGGCCCGGGTGCGCAGCGTGCGAGGCGGCAGGTCCAGCTTGGTCTCGCCGAGCACCTCGCTCGTGATGAGTTTGCGGCGCAGGAAGGAGACCACCTGGTTGGTGACCTCGACCGAGCCGAAGCACAGCCGGGCGTCCCCCCAGGGGATCTCGGTGGTGGTCTCCAGGATGGAGATGGCGGTCGTGTCGCGGGCGGTCGTGGAATAGGGCGGGTCGGCCTGCTCGACCAGGGCGACGGACTGTTCCAGGTCCAGCTGGCGCACGAGGTAGGTGCGGCCTTGGTGGAGATGGACGGCGCCCTCGTGGACGGTGGTGTGGGCGGCGGAGGCGTCCACCGTGCCCAGCAGCCGTCCCGTGCCCTCCTCCACGACCTGGACGGGGCGGCCGCCCCCGCCGCGGATGTCGGTGAGGTCAGCGGCGCGCTCGCGGCGGGTCCAGTGCCAGGCCGCGGCCCGGCGGCGCAGCAGCTTGCGGGCTTCGAGCTGGGAGATCACGACCATGGCCTCGGGGCCGAAGAGCGACAGGTCGGACTCGGTGAGCGGCAGTTCCTCGGCGGCCGCGCACAGATGGGGGGCGAGGACGTAGGGGTTGTCCGGATCGAGGACCGTGGCCTCCACGGGCTGCCGGAACAGGGCCTCTGGGTGGTGGACCAGATAGGTGTCCAGCGGGTCGTCCCGGGCGACGAGCACGGCGAGCGCGCCCCGGCCGGTGCGGCCCGCGCGGCCGGCCTGCTGCCACAGCGAGGCCCGGGTGCCGGGATAGCCGGAGAGGAGGACGGCGTCGAGGCCGGCGACGTCGACGCCCAGCTCCAGGGCGGAGGTGGCGGAGAGGCCGAGCAGTTCGCCGGAGTGCAGGGCGCGCTCGATGGCGCGGCGTTCCTCGGGCAGGTAGCCGCCGCGGTAGGCGGCGACGCGGGAGGGGAGGGAGCGGTTGACGGCGGCCAGGCGTTCCTGGGCGATCAGGGACACCAGTTCGGCGCCCCGCCGGGAGCGTACGAAGGCGACGGTGCGGACGCCCTGGACGGCCAGGTCGGTGAGGAGGTCGGCGGTCTCGGCGGTGGCGGTACGGCGGACGGGGGCGCCGCGCTCGCCGTGGAGCTCGGTGAGCGGGGGCTCCCACAGGGCGAAGACCAGTTCGCCACGCGGCGAGGCGTCCTCGGTGATCTGGGTGACCGGCACGCCGGTGAGCCGGCTCGCGGCGGTGGCCGGGTCGGACGCGGTGGCGGAGGCGAGGAGGAAGACCGGGTCCGAGCCGTAGCGGGCGCAGACACGCCGCAGCCGGCGCAGCACCTGGGCGACGTGCGAGCCGAAGACGCCGCGGTAGGTGTGGCACTCGTCGATGACGACGTAGCGCAGTGCGCGCAGGAAGGAGGCCCATTTGGCGTGGGCGGGCAGGATCGACAGGTGGAGCATGTCGGGATTGGTGAGGGCGTAGTTCGCGTACTGGCGCACCCACTCCCGTTCCTCGACGGGCGTGTCCCCGTCGTAGACGGCGGGGCGGACGCTCCTGCCGAGGGGGCCGGCGAGTTCCCGTACGGCGCGGCGCTGGTCGGCGGCCAGGGCCTTGGTGGGGGCGATGTAGAGGGCGGTCGTGCCGCGACCGTTGGGGGCCTCCGAGCCGTCCAGGAGGGTGCTCAGGACAGGGGCCAGGTACGCGAGGGACTTGCCGGAGGCGGTGCCGGTGGCCACCACCACCGATTCGCCCCGCAGGGCGTGCTCGGCCGTGCTCGCCTGGTGGGCCCAGGGCCGGTCGATGCCGGCGGCCCGGATGGCGTCGATGACTTCCGGCCGGATCTTCTCGGGCCAGGGGGCATGACGTCCGGGACGAGGGGGCAAGTGCTCCGTATGAGTGATGCGTGCAGCCCGGGCTGCCCCGGCGGTCAGTCGGTCGAGGACCGTGCGGGGAGGCGGGTGTACGCCCGCCTCCGGCGGGAGTTGATCGTTGGCCATCGACATCGAGTGTGTCACTGGGCTGACGGACAATGGCGTCAAGGCGTCGTGCGCGCCTGCCGGTAAGTGATTGAATGCCATCGCGGCTGCCGATCCATGGGGGGCGACCGCTCGATGCAAGGTGCTGGAGGATCCGTGGACCTGTCCCTGTCGACCGAGACCGTAGGCGACCGTACGGTTGTCCGGGTCGGTGGCGAGATTGATGTGTACACCGCGCCCAAGCTGCGTGAGCAGTTGGTCGAGCTTGTCAACGACGGCAGCTATCACCTCGTCGTGGACATGGAGGGCGTCGACTTCCTCGACTCCACCGGGCTCGGCGTCCTGGTCGGCGGGCTGAAGCGCGTACGGGCCCACGAGGGCTCGCTGCGGCTGGTCTGCAACCAGGAGCGCATTCTCAAGATTTTCCGTATCACCGGCCTGACCAAGGTGTTCCCGATCCACACCTCGGTCGAGGACGCGGTGCAGGCGACCGACTGACGGCCGGGTGGCGGGCCGGCCGCGCTGTCGGCCGTCCGCCCGCCCGACGGCAGCCGCGCAGTCAGGCACACAGTCACGCCGGGGGGTTACGGGCGCGAGGGTCCGTCCTCTCTGCGAGTCAGCCCTGGCCCCTGTGGGCGCGAGGGCACGTACCACCGAGGGGGATGGCATGGCCACCGTCGAACTGCTCTTCAGTGCCCTTCCCGAGCATGTCCGGACGGCCAGGCTCGTCGCGGCCGCGGTGGCGCGCCGGGCCGGGGTCGACGAGGCCGTTCTGGACGAGGTCCGGCTGGCCGTCGGCGAGGCGTGCTCGCGTGCGGTCGGTCTGCACGTCAACCATGGGATCTCCAGCCCTGTGCGTGTCGTCCTGACCGAGGACGAGAAGAAGTTCTCCATCGAGGTCGGGGACGAGGCGCCCCGCCCCGTCCCGCTGGCCGTCGCGACCGCCTCCGGTGCGGCCTCGCCCTCCGGCGTGCCCTCCGCGCCCGCGGGAGCGGAGGACGGCGGTGGTGAGAGCGAGGACGACATGGGTCTCGCCGTCATCAGCGGGCTGGTCGACGACGTCGAGGTCACGGCCGACGAGGCCGGGGGTCTGATCCGGATGAGCTGGCCGACGACCCCGGCGTCCGTCGCGTCGTAGAGGATCCCGCGTCTCTGGCGTCACCGCCGTAGAGGACCACCGCGTTCCCAGCGCCGCAGTGGCCGTTTCCCCCTCCCCTGGGGTCACCACAGCTCGTTTCCGCGCCTAGCGTCCTCTTGTCGGCCTAAGGCCCCGGATCCCCGTCCAGGGCCGTCAGGCAAGGCCGGCAAGGCGCTGGTCCCTGGCGGCAGGAGCCAGAGTGGCCGGGCAGTGCCGGCTGCCGGGGTGTGGGTGCCGCAGTGCCACTCTTGCGGTGCTCAGCGCATTTCCGTAGTTCTGCCTGCCTCGAATGGCGTAAGCAGGGTGGCTGATCCGGTTTTTCGCGCCGGGCGTAGGTGACGGGAATGCGTTTCGTGGGGTCCGCCAAGGGCGCCACGGATCTTCACGAGGGATCTTCACGAGCGAACACCGGGAGATCGATTACGCCGCGGGCCGCCTCCGCGGTCCTCCGTATTCACGCATTCGATCTTCACTTTCCTTCAGTCGAGCAGACTCATTCCGTTTCCCGCGCTCTGTTTTGATCTCGCCATGCTCCCTACAATCCGTCCATCTTGAGCTCAGGACGCCTGAGCGTGGCGGCTGTTCTCGCGGTCGCGGGTCAGCTGCGCGCCCATGTGCCAAACGTCAAGGAGGACGAATGGCGGGGCCTCTTACCCCTGAACAGGTGGACTCCACTCAAAGACTCGCCGTCGAACTGACCAGCGGCAATCGCACCCTGATCATGGTGATCGCGGTCGTCGCCGTCGCGGCGCTCGCGGTGGCCGTGGTGCTGGTGCGTCAGGTGCTGTCGGCAGGCGAGGGCACCGACCGCATGAAGGAAATCGCCGCGGCGGTACAGGAAGGTGCCAACGCCTACCTCGCCCGGCAGTTGCGCACGCTCGGCGTCTTCGCCGCGATCGTGTTCTTCCTGCTCATGCTGCTGCCGGCCGACAACTGGTCGCAGCGCGCGGGACGTTCGGTCTTCTTCCTGGTAGGCGCGCTCTTCTCGGCGGCCACCGGCTATATCGGCATGTGGCTCGCGGTGCGCAGCAACGTGCGGGTCGCCGCGGCCGCGCGCGAGGCCACGCCCGCCGAGGGGGAGCCCGAGAAGGACCTGACCGCCGTCTCGCACAAGGCCATGAAGATCGCGTTCCGCACGGGCGGGGTCGTCGGCATGTTCACCGTCGGCCTCGGCCTGCTGGGCGCCTCGTGCGTGGTGCTGGTGTACGCGGCGGACGCTCCCAAGGTGCTGGAGGGCTTCGGCTTCGGTGCGGCGCTGCTGGCGATGTTCATGAGGGTCGGCGGCGGCATCTTCACCAAGGCCGCGGACGTCGGCGCCGACCTGGTCGGCAAGGTCGAGCAGGGCATCCCCGAGGACGACCCCCGCAACGCCGCCACCATCGCGGACAACGTCGGGGACAACGTCGGCGACTGCGCGGGCATGGCGGCCGACCTCTTCGAGTCGTACGCCGTCACGCTCGTCGCCGCGCTGATCCTCGGCAAGGCGGCCTTCGGCGACTCGGGGCTCGCCTTCCCGCTGCTCGTGCCCGCCATCGGCGTGATCACGGCGATGATCGGCATCTTCGCGGTCGCACCGCGCCGCAGCGACCGCAGCGGCATGAGCGCGATCAACCGGGGTTTCTTCATCTCGGCCGTCATCTCCCTCGTCCTGGTGGCGGTGGCCGTGTTCGCCTACCTGCCCTCCGACTACGCGGACTTGAAGGGCATCACCGACGAGACCGTGCGCGGCCACGACGGCGACCCGCGTGTCCTCGCGCTCGTCGCGGTCGCCATCGGCATCGTGCTGGCGGCGCTCATCCAGCAGCTCACCGGCTACTTCACGGAGACCAGCCGGCGTCCGGTGCGGGACATTGGAAAGACGTCCCTCACCGGCCCCGCGACCGTCGTCCTCGCCGGCATCTCCGTCGGCCTGGAGTCCGCGGTCTACTCGGCGGTGCTCATCGCCCTGGCCGTCTACGGCGCCTTTCTGCTGGGCGGCACGTCGATCATGCTGGCGCTGTTCGCCGTGGCGCTGGCGGGGACGGGTCTGCTGACCACGGTGGGCGTCATCGTCGCCATGGACACCTTCGGGCCGGTCTCCGACAACGCCCAGGGCATCGCGGAGATGTCCGGGGACGTCGAGGGCGCGGGCGCGCAGGTGCTCACCGACCTCGACGCTGTCGGCAACACCACCAAGGCGATCACCAAGGGCATCGCCATCGCCACGGCCGTCCTGGCGGCGTCCGCACTCTTCGGCTCGTACCGCGACGCGATCGCCACCGCGGTACAGGACGTGCACGCAAAGTCCGGGGAGATGGGCTTGAGTCTGGACATCTCGCAGCCCAACAACCTCGTGGGGCTCGTGCTCGGCGCGGCCGTCGTCTTCCTCTTCTCCGGGCTGGCCATCAACGCGGTCTCGCGCTCGGCGGGCTCGGTCGTCTACGAGGTGCGCAGGCAGTTCCGTGAGCACCCCGGGATCATGGACTACACCGAAAAGCCCGAGTACGGGCGCGTGGTGGACATCTGCACCAAGGACGCGTTGCGCGAACTGGCCACGCCCGGGTTGCTCGCCGTCATGGCGCCCATCGCGGTGGGCTTCTCGCTCGGCGTCGGGGCGCTCGGTTCGTATCTGGCGGGCGCCATCGGTACGGGCACACTGATGGCAGTCTTCCTCGCCAACTCCGGTGGCGCCTGGGACAACGCGAAGAAACTGGTGGAGGACGGGCACCACGGAGGCAAGGGAAGCGAGGCGCATGCGGCGACGGTCATCGGTGACACGGTCGGCGACCCGTTCAAGGACACCGCCGGTCCGGCGATCAACCCGCTGCTGAAGGTGATGAACCTGGTGGCGTTGCTGATCGCGCCGGCAGTGGTGAAGTTCTCGTACGGTGCCGACGCCAGCAGGGGAGTGAGAATCGGCGTCGCCGCGCTGGCAATTGTCGTCATCGTCGCAGCGGTGTACGTCTCCAAGCGGCGCGGTGTCGCGGTGGACGGCGACGACGGGAACGCCGAACGGGCGGCGAAGCCGGTGGATCCGGCGGTGGTGTCCTGACGCGGTCGGACAGCTGACGGCCGCTCACCGGAAAGAGCCACAGAGCACCGACGGAAGACCGCAGAGCACCGGCGGAAAACCGACGAGCACCGCGGAGAAACAGAAGAGCACCGGCAGGCACCGAAGGCAGGTGAGGAAGCGAACAGCACGGCGAGCACCCGTACGTATCCGCCCGCGCCCGGACAGCCGCTCCGCGGTTCCCAGGTGCGGTGAACGCCACGCCAAGCTTGGTGCAAATGGCTTCAAAAGGGTACGTACGGGATGCTTGGCTCCCGGCTCCTGTCGCCCGGCCGTGTAAGTTCCGGGGCCGAGAGCCATTGAAGGGACCAATCCGGTGAACAAGAAGCTTGTGGCTGCACTGTCCGGCGGGGCGGCACTCGTCCTGGCGCTGACCGGCTGCGGCGGTGACGACGGCACCAACAAGAAGCTGGATGACTGGGCGAAGAAGGTCTGCGACCAGATGCAGCCTCAGGTGAAGAAGATCGAGGACGCCAACCGGGCGATCGCCTCGGTCCAGAACGAGACGGACTCGAAGAAGACCCAGCAGACCGATTCCGTCGCCTTCCAGTCCAACGTGGACGCCTACAAGGGGCTTGCCGCCTCCGTGCAGGACGCAGGCGCGCCGCCGGTCAAGGACGGCGAGAGCAGCAAGACGAACGCGGTCAAGGCGCTCAACGACCTCTCCGGTGCGTACGGCGCCCTGAAGACGCGGGTGGACGGGCTGGACACCGGCGACCAGGCGAAGTTCGGCGCGGGGCTCAAGCTCATCGCCGGCGACATCGGCAAGCTGCGCAGCCGCAGTGACGAGGCGCTGACGAAGCTGCAGGCCGGGGATGTGGGCAAGGCCATGGCCAAGCAGCCGAGCTGTCAGAAGACCGGAGCCGCGACGCCGTCGAAGAAGTGACGCTCTCGTCGGGGTGACGCGGTCGAGGGGTGGGCCCGCGCCCCGTTGGGCTTGGGCGCCGGGCTTTCGCCATTTGTCAGTGCCGCCCCCGACAATGGTCCCGTGAGTACCACGCACCTCCCCGCCCCTGACCCCGCGCGCACGGCCCGGCTGCGCGAGGCGCTGCTGGCCGCCGCCTTCACCGCCGACGGCCTTCTCGACCTGCTCGGTGCCCCCGCCTACGCCGCGCTGGCCCGCAGCGAGACCGTGCCCGCGCTGCGCGCCACGCGCGGGGACAGCCCGCTGGAGACCCTCGTCCGGCTCTTCCTGTTGCAGCGGCCGGTGGCCTACGAGCGCGCGGCCGCCGCCCTCCCGGTCGACGACTGCCTGGCCGACGGCTGGCTGGTGCGTGACGGTTCGGACGCCGACGCGGTGCGGGCCAGCCTGGACGTGCGCCCCTACGGCGGCCCCGAGGGCCAGGACTGGTGGATCGTCTCCGACCTGGGGTGTGCCGTCGGCGGGGCCGGCGGCATCGCCGGGGGCGCCGACGGAGCGGGCGGGGTGGACCGCTCGGAGCTGGTCCTGGGCGTGGGGGGCGCCTCCACCACGCTCGCCGGGATCACCGTCCGTAAGCCCGTGGGCAGCGCCCTCGACCTCGGGACGGGTTCCGGCATCCAGGCGCTGCACGCCGCCCAGCACGCCACCAAGGTCACCGCCACCGACCTCAACCCGCGCGCGCTGCACATCACCCGGCTCACGCTCGCGCTGTCCGGCGCACCGGAGGCGGACCTGCGCCAGGGTTCGCTCTTCGAGCCGGTGGCGGGGGAGACGTTCGACCTGATCGTCTCCAACCCGCCCTTCGTCATCTCGCCCGGCGCCCGGCTGACCTACCGCGACGGCGGCATGGGCGGCGACGACCTGTGCCGCACGCTGGTGCGGCAGGCGGCCGACCGGCTCAACGAGGGCGGCTACTGCCAGCTGCTCGCCAACTGGCAGCACGTCGAGGGCGAGGACTGGCGGGACCGGCTGGCGTCCTGGGTGCCGCGCGGCTGTGACGCGTGGATCATCCAGCGCGAGGTGCAGGACGTCGCGCAGTACGCCGAGCTGTGGCTGCGGGACGCGGGCGACCACCGCTCCACGCCCGAGGAGTACGTGGCGCGTTATGACGCGTGGCTGGCCGAGTTCGAGGCCCGCAGGACCAAGGCCATCGGATTTGGCTGGATCACGCTGCGCAAATCGGGTGCCGAGCGCCCTTCGGCGATCGCGGAGGAGTGGCCCCACCCGGTGGAGCAGCCGCTGGGCGCGACCGTGGCGGCGCACTTCGAGCGGCAGGACTTCCTGCGTACGCACGACGACGCGGCGCTTCTGGCCACCCGCTTCCGGCTGGCCGACGAGGTGGTGCAGGAACAGGTGGGCCTGCCGGGGGCCGAGGACCCCGAGCACGTGGTGCTGCGGCAGAACCGCGGGATGCGACGGGCCACCAAGGTGGACACTGTGGGTGCGGGCTTCGCGGGCGTGTGCGACGGCACCCTGGAGGCGGGCCGGATCCTGGACGCGATCGCCCAGCTCGTGGGCGAGGACCCGGTGCTCCTGCGGGACCGTACGCCGGAGGCGATCCGGATGCTCGTCGAGCAGGGATTCCTGGAGCCGGCGGCCGGCTGAGCCCGGCCGGCGGAGCCGCCTTTCACCGGGCCGGCGCGGTGAAAGGGGCCGGTGAAAGAGGAGGCCGACGCGCGAGAAGACGAAGACGACTCACGAGAAGAGGAAAAGGAGGGGTCGTGTTCGCGTCACATCTGTCCCACCGGCAGCCAGCCCCTCCACCCCGGTGGTGACTGGTTGTGTCAGGACCGTCACACGGGTGGTGTGACGGTCCGGGCGGCAGACAGGACGCTTGTCGGGTTACCGTTCGAGTGGCGTTGCGGGCTTTTTCCGTTTGACACGGGGGCGGGATGTACCGTCACACTCCGCAGCGTCACGTAACGCCCACACCGAAACGCCCACACCGAGTGTCGACCGGAAGAAGAGCGAAGTTGTCCCCGACCAGCGAGACCGCAAAGGGCGGCCGCCGACTCGTCATCGTCGAGTCGCCTGCCAAGGCGAAGACGATCAAGGGCTACCTCGGCCCCGGATACGTCGTCGAGGCGAGCGTCGGGCACATCCGTGACCTGCCGAACGGGGCCGCAGAGGTCCCGGCCAAGTACAAGGGCGAGTCCTGGGCCCGCCTCGGCGTGAACGTCGAGGCCGACTTCCAGCCCATCTATGTCGTCAACGCCGACAAGAAGGACCAGGTCAAGAAGCTCAAGGAACTGCTGTCGGAGTCCGACGAGCTCTTCCTCGCCACCGATGAGGACCGCGAGGGAGAGGCCATCGCCTGGCACCTCCAGGAGGTCCTCAAGCCCAAGGTCCCGGTGCGCCGGATGGTCTTCCACGAGATCACCAAGGACGCCATCCAGGCCGCCGTGGCGAACCCGCGCGAGCTGAACAAGAAGCTCGTCGACGCCCAGGAGACCCGCCGCATCCTCGACCGCCTCTACGGCTACGAGGTCTCGCCGGTCCTCTGGAAGAAGGTCATGCCCCGGCTGTCCGCCGGCCGGGTGCAGTCCGTGGCCACCCGCCTCGTCGTCGAGCGGGAGCGCGAGCGCATCGCGTTCCGCTCCGCCGAGTACTGGGACCTCACCGGCACCTTCAGCACCGGCCGTGGCGGCGACGCGAGCGACCCGGGCACCTTCGCCGCCCGGCTCACCTCGGTCGACGGCCGCCGCGTCGCCCAGGGCCGTGACTTCGGTTCGACCGGCGTGCTCAAGGGCGGCTCCACGGTCCTGCACCTGGACGAGGCCAACGCCCGCGCGCTGGCCGCGGCGCTTGCGCAGTCGGCCTTCTCCGTGCGGTCCGTCGAGTCCAAGCCGTACCGCCGCTCCCCGTACGCCCCGTTCCGTACGACCACGCTTCAGCAGGAGGCCTCGCGCAAGCTGGGCTTCGGCGCGAAGGCCACGATGCAGGTGGCCCAGAAGCTGTACGAGAACGGCTTCATCACTTATATGCGTACGGACTCCACGACCTTGTCCGAGACGGCGATCGGCGCCGCCCGGGCCCAGGTCACCCAGCTCTACGGCGCCGACTACCTGCCGGAGAAGCCGCGCACGTACGCCGGGAAGGTCAAGAACGCCCAGGAGGCGCACGAGGCGATCCGTCCTTCGGGTGATCGTTTCCGCACTCCCGCGGAGACCGGCCTCACCGGCGACCAGTTCCGGCTCTACGAGCTGATCTGGAAGCGGACCGTCGCCTCCCAGATGAAGGACGCGACCGGCGACTCCGTCACCGTGAAGATCGGCGGCCGGGCGAGCGACGGCCGGGACGCCGAGTTCAGCGCCTCCGGCAAGACGATCACCTTCCACGGCTTCATGAAGGCCTACGTCGAAGGTGCCGACGACCCGAACGCCGAGCTGGACGACCGCGAGCGCCGCCTGCCGCAGGTCTCCGAGGGCGACGCGCTGACGGCCGAGGAGATCACCGCCGACGGCCACGCGACCAAGCCCCCGGCCCGCTACACCGAGGCATCGCTGGTCAAGGAGCTGGAAGAGCGCGAGATCGGCCGCCCGTCGACGTACGCGTCGATCATCGGCACGATCCTCGACCGCGGCTACGTCTTCAAGAAGGGCACGGCGCTCGTGCCGTCCTTCCTGAGCTTCGCCGTGGTGAACCTGCTGGAGAAGCACTTCGGCCGGCTCGTCGACTACGACTTCACCGCCTCCATGGAGGAGGACCTCGACCGCATCGCCCGCGGCGAGGCCCAGGCCGTGCCGTGGCTGCGCCGCTTCTACTTCGGTGAGGAAGCCGAAGGCGTCGCGGGCGGCGCCGCCGACGCGGGCAACGGCGACGGCGACCACCTCGGCGGCCTGAAGGAGCTCGTCACCGACCTCGGCGCGATCGACGCCCGCGAGGTGTCCTCCTTCCCGGTCGGCAACGACATCGTGCTGCGCGTCGGCCGCTACGGCCCGTACGTGGAGCGCGGCGAGAAGGAGGCCGAGGGCCACCAGCGGGCCGACGTCCCGGACGACCTCGCGCCGGACGAGCTGACCGTGGAGTACGCGGAGGAGCTGCTCGCCAAGCCGAGCGGCGACTTCGAGCTGGGCACCGACCCGGAGACGGGCCGCCAGATCGTCGCCCGCGACGGCCGCTACGGCCCGTACGTCACCGAGATCCTTCCCGAGGGCACCCCGAAGACCGGCAAGAACGCCGTCAAGCCGCGTACCGCCTCGCTCTTCAAGTCCATGTCCCTCGACACGGTGACCCTTGAGGACGCCCTCAAGCTGATGTCGCTGCCGCGCGTCGTCGGTACGGACGCCGAAGGCGTGGAGATCACCGCCCAGAACGGCCGCTACGGCCCGTACCTGAAGAAGGGCACGGACTCGCGGTCGCTGGAGAGCGAGGACCAGCTCTTCAGCATCACGCTGGAGCAGGCCCTGGCGATCTACGCGCAGCCCAAGCAGCGCGGCCGCGCCGCCGCGAAGCCGCCGCTCAAGGAGCTGGGCACCGACCCGGTCAGCGAGCGTCCGGTCGTCGTCAAGGACGGTCGCTTCGGCCCGTACGTCACCGACGGCGAGACGAACGCGACGCTGCGCCGTGACGACGACGTCGAGACGATCACGCCGGAGCGGGGCTACGAGCTGCTCGCGGAGAAGCGCGCCAAGGGTCCGGCCAAGAAGACTGCCAAGAAGGCGACCGCGAAGAAGACGGCCGCCAAGAAGGCCCCGGCGAAGAAGACCGCGGCGAAGAAGACGGCCGCGAAGAAGACCACCGCGGCGAAGAAGACGACGGCCAAGAAGACCACCACGGCCAAGAAGACGGCTGCGGCGGCGAAGTCGGCGGCGTCCGCCGAGGCCGAGTAGGCAGCGCCGGCCGGGCGCCGGCAGCCGGCGTCAGCCGGGCCGGGTGGCCGGCCGGGTCCGGGCCGAGGAGCAGGACGGTGAGGGGGCGGTGGGCCGGATTCCGGGCCACCGCCCCCTCGTGTGCCGCCTCGTGAGGGACGCCGTCCCGCCCGCTGTTCATCCACCCGCTGTTCGCTTATACGTTCGTATTGCCGGTGAGTATTCGGGCACTCCGGATAGGCTGGCAGGATGACGCGAGCCGAGCAGCCAACGGGGCAGACCCCCACATCCGGCGCCCTAGCCGCGGACTCCCGCGAGCGTGCCGTACGAGCTCTGCTGCGCTTCCGTCCGCTCAGGCGGTTGTGGAGCGCACAGTTCGCCGGAAGCACCGGGGACGCCCTCGCCGTCCTCGTGCTGATGGTGCTGGCGCTCCAGGCGGCGGTCGTCTCCGGTTCGTTCGGCGGCGGCTACCGGGGCGCGTCCTTCGCCGTCGCCGCCGTCATCGGCGCGCGGCTGCTCGCCACCGTGCTCTTCGGCGCGATCCTGCTGGACCCGCTCTCCTCGCTCTTCGCGCCGGCGGGCCCCCTCGACCGGCGCTGGACCATGATCGGAGCGGACGGCGTACGGCTCGCGCTGCTCGCCGTGGCGCCCACCTGGATCGACTGGACGCAGCCGAAGGCACTCGCGTGGCTGCTGGTCACGGCCTTCCTCATCGGTGTCGCCGAGCGCGTGTGGACCGTCGCCAAGGACGGCGCCGCCCCCGCCCTGCTGCCCGTTCCGCCGCCCGAGGGGGCGGCCGTGCGCCCGCTGCCGGACCACTACGACGCGCTGCGGCGCCTGTCGCTGCGCACGACCTTCGTGGCCCTCCCCCTCGCGGCGGCCGCGCTCGTCGTCATCACTCTTTTCGGCAATCTGCTGGGCTCCGGGATCGACTGGTTCCACCTGCACCAGGTGGCGCTCGCCTCGTATCTCGCGGCCGGGCTCTTCGCGGCGTCGGCCGCGATCCTCTACCTGCTCCAGCTGCCCGGCCTTCCGGCCGGCGCGAAGGCACCCCGCATGCGCTCCCCGCTGGAGGGATTGCGCCGGCCCAAGGCCGTCGACGGCACTCCCGACAAGGGGCGCACGGGGGCGATCCCGGTGCTCGTCCTGGCCTGCGGTGCCATCGCGGCGGCGGTCGCCGCGGCCGTCGGCGTCGCCGCGCTCCAGGCCGTGGACCTCGGCGGGGGCCCGGTCGGCTTCGGCCTGCTGGTCCTCGCGCTGACCGGGGGGCCGGTCATCGGGATCCGGGGCGCCCGCAAGGTGCTGCCCGGCTTCTCACGCCGTCGTCTGCTCGCGCTCGCGCTCGCCCTGTCGGGCCTGGCGCTGCTCGCCGCCGGACTGGTGCCCGACCCGACGACCGTGCTGCTGCTCGTCCTCCTCGCCGGCGTCTCCGCGGGAGTCGTCGCGAACACGGGCCACTCCCTCCTCGATCAGGAGACCGAGGAGGGCCGCAGGGCCCGTACGACCGAGCACCTGCACGCCGTCGTGCGCCTCGGCATCGCGGTGGGCGCCGTCGCGGCGCCGGTGCTCGCCGCCGCCATCGGGCCGCACCGCCTGGAGAGCGGCAGCTTCGTCTTCGCGCACGGCGGCGCGGCGTTCACGCTGATGCTCGTCGGCGCGCTGCTGCTGCCCGTCGGGGCACTGGTGCTGGGCCGTACCGACGACCGTCACGGAGTGCCGTTCCACCGCGACCTGCTGGACGTGCTGCGCGGCGGCGACCCGGCCGAGGGCCAGAGCGGCAGCGGCTTCTTCATCGCCTTCGAGGGCGGTGACGGCGCCGGCAAGTCCACGCAGGTGCGGGCCGTCGCCGAGTGGATCCGGGCCAAGGGCCACGAGGTGGTCGTCACCCGTGAGCCCGGGGCCACGGCCATCGGCAAGCGGCTGCGCGCGATCCTCCTGGACGTCTCCTCGGCCGGCCTCTCGGACCGGGCCGAGGCCCTGCTCTACGCGGCCGACCGCGCCGAGCACGTCGACTCCGTCGTCCGGCCCGCCCTGGAGCGGGGCGCGATCGTCATCACCGACCGGTACATCGACTCGTCGGTCGCCTATCAGGGCGCCGGACGCGACCTGTCGCCGACCGAGATCGCCCGCATCTCGCGCTGGGCGACGGACGGTCTCGTCCCGCATCTGACGGTGCTGCTCGACGTCTCGCCCGAGACCGCGCGCGAACGCTTCACCGAGGCGCCCGACCGGCTGGAGTCCGAGCCGGCCGAGTTCCACCAGCGGGTGCGCACCGGGTTCCTGACCCTGGCCGCCGCCGACCCGGCGCGCTATCTGGTCGTGGACGCGGGCCAGGAGCCGGAGGCGATCACCAAGGTCGTGCGCCACCGCCTGGACCAGCTGCTTCCGCTGTCCGCCGCCGAGATCGAGGCCCGTGAGGCCGCGCGCAAGGCGGCCGAGGAGGAGGCCCGGCGCAAGGCCGAGGAGGAGGCCGCCCGCAAGGCCGAGGAGGAGCGGCTGGAGCGCGAGCGCCAGGAGCAGCTCGCGAAGCTGCGTGCCGAGGAGGAGGAGCGCAAGCGCCGCGAGGCCGAGGAAGCCCGGCTCCGTGAGGAGGCGCGCCTGGCCGAGGAGGCCCGGCAGCGTGCCGAGGAGGCCCGCCGCAAGGCCGAGGAGGAGCGCAAGCGGCGTGAGGCCGAGGAGCGTGCCCGCGCCGCCGAGCAGGAGCGCCTGCGCAAGCAGGCGGAGGAGGAGGCCCGGCTGCGCGCCGAGGCCGAGGAGCGCCGCCTGGAGAAGCAGCGCAAGGCGGAGGAGGCCCTGCTGAGGGCCGAGCGCGCGCGGTTGGCGGCTGAGGCGGCGGCCGCCGCTGAGGCTGAGACGTCGAGCGCGGCGGCTTCGAGCGCTGAGGCTTCGGGCGTCGAGCCGGCTGTCGCGTCGTCCGCCCCCGCGGACGCGCCGACGGTCGAGACGCCGGCGCTCGGGGTGGAGGAGACCGCTCCGACCCAGGCGCTGCGGCCCGGCTCCCCGCCCGCCGAACCGGTCGGGACTCCTTCCGGGCAGCCCCTCCCGGGCGACGAGGCGAAGGCCGGGGCCGAGGGCGAGGCCGGGAACGACGCCGTGGGTGAGGCCAAGACCGTGGAGCAGCCGCGGATCGACGCCGACCCGCGGACCATGGTCATGGGCGCCGTGGCTCCGGGTGCCGAGGACGAGACGGCGGTCCTGCCGCCCGTCCGCCCGACCGGGCCCCCGCCGGGTCCGCTGGACCAGCGGGTGACGTGGGGAGTCGAGCCGAAGAAGCCGGCGGGCCCGAAGAGTGCCGCCGGGGCTTCGCAGGCTGCGGAGTCCCCTCGGGCTCCGAAGGCGCCGCGGACACGGAAGACCGCTGAAACCCCCGAGGCCCCCGAAGCACCGACGGCCCCTGAGGCACCGAGAACCCCTGACGCTTCGGCGTCCGAGGAGACGGCCGTGCTGCCCAAGCCGCCCGTACGGCCGGAGAACCCGGCGGACCGCGTGCCGACGTGGCTGTTCCGGCCGCAGGACGAGGAGGCGCCGGCGGGTACGGGCGCCGGCGGCGAGGCCGGGGCCGACGTCGAGCGGACGCGGGAGATGCCGCCCGTCGACGCCGGCCCGGCGTCCGGGCAGCCGGACCGTCCCCTGCGCAGGGCGCGACGGCGGCCGGAGTGGGCCGACGACAGCACGCTCGCGGACGAGCTGCTCGGGCCCCGTGAGGACGACGAGGGGCGCGGGCGCCGGTAGCGGGCCCTGGCTTTGGAGGGCCGCGCGGCCGGCGGGCCCGCCGTCTGACGGAGGGCGTTGTCAGTGGCGTGGCCCACAATGGGTAACCGCAAGAGCGGACAGTGGCGGCGGCGCGGAGGACAGCCATGGCGGTGTGGGACGACCTGGTCGGCCAGGACCGGGTGATCGAGCAGCTCGCCGCTGCCGCGCGGGACGCGGACGCGCTGGTCACGACCGTGGAGTCGGGGCACGCGCTCACCGACGCCCTGAGCCCCGGGGGCGCGTCACGCATGACGCACGCGTGGCTGTTCACCGGCCCGCCCGGCTCCGGCCGGGCCACGGCCGCCCGTGCCTTCGCCGCCGCGCTGCAGTGCGTCAGCCCCGACCGTGCGTCGAGCGGTGGGCCGGGCTGCGGCTTCTGCGACGGCTGCCACACCACCCTCGTGGGGACCCACGCGGACGTCGAGATCGTCCGTACCGACCTGCTGTCGATCGGCGTCAAGGAGACCCGCGACCTCGTCCGGCGGGCCCAGCTCTCGCCCGCCGGAGGCCGCTGGCAGGTCATCGTCCTGGAGGACGCCGGCCGTCTGACCGAGGGCGCGGGCAACGTCCTGCTGAAGGCCGTGGAGGAGCCCGCCCCCCGTACGGTGTGGCTGTTGTGCGCGCCCTCCGTGGAGGACGTGCTGCCCACGATCCGTTCGCGCTGCCGGCTGCTGACGCTGCGGACGCCGCCCGCGGCGGCCGTGGCGGACGTGCTCGTCCGCCGGGACGGCATCGACCCGGAGCTGGCCTCGCAGATGGCGCGCGCCACCCAGGGCCACATCGGCCGTGCGCGCCGCCTCGCCACCGACGAGCGGGCCCGTGCCCGCCGGGCGTCGGTGCTCAAGGTGCCGCTGCGGGTGGCGGACATGGGCGGCTGCCTCAAGGCGGCACAGGAGCTGATCGACGCGGCGGCCGAGGACGCCAAGCAGGTCGCCGAAGAGGTCGACACGAAGGAGACCGAGGAGCTGCGCGCGGCGCTGGGCGCCGCCGCCGGCACCGGCGGCCGGCTGCCCCGGGGCACGGCCGGTGCGATGAAGGAGCTCCAGGACCGTCAGAAGCGCCGCGCGACCCGTACCCAGCGCGACAGCCTCGACCTGGCCCTGTCCGACCTGACCGGCTTCTACCGCGACGTGCTCGCGATACAGCTCGGCTCGCGCGTCGAGCCGGCCAACGCCGACGCGTGGGACGCGCTGCAGCGCATCGCCAGCTCCTCCCGTCCGGAGAGCACGCTGCGCCGGGTTGAGGCCATCGTGGCCTGCCGCCAGGCGCTCGACCGGAACGTGGCGCCGCTGCTCGCGGTCGAAGCGATGACGGTGGCCCTCCGGGCGGGGTGAGCGTGCCGGGGCGGGTGAAGCCGTGAGCAGGCGTGAGTAATACGGCGCCGGCTGGGCACACCGCAACTTGGGTGATTCCTCACTCGTATGAGGCCTAGTGGCCCGTAGGGCTGGCCAAGCCGGGTATTTCTCCGGATACGCTCCGTATGCCCGTGTAGTCCCCGCATGTCTTCACGTCCGCATGTCCTCCGTATGCGGTGTACGGCCATGCCCCGGCGCACGTCTTCGCCTTGCTCTGCCATGCCATGCCCCGCTGCCTGCTGTCACACAGAGGGACCGCCCGATGGACACCAGCCGCCTGCTCCGTACGTCCGGCACGCTCGTCGCGGCCGCCGCCCTGCTGATCTCGGCCGCGGTCACGGGAAGCGCGGCGCCGGGCGGGACGGGGCCGGACAGACCGCGGGGCGGCCTCCTCGGCCCGGTCGACGACACCGGCGGCTCCGACGCGGCGCCGCCGCCCCTGGCCCCGCTGCCCACGGCGCTGCCGGCGGCCCTGCGCCCGTACTACGACCAGAAGCTGCGCTGGCACGCCTGCTCCGGCAAGCGCTCGGGCTTCGAGTGCGCCACGATGCGCGCCCCGCTGGACTACGGCGCGCCGCGCGACGGCGACGTGAAGCTCGCCGTCTCCCGCAAGAAGGCCACCGGCTCCGGCAAGCGCCTCGGCGCGCTGATGGTCAACCCCGGCGGCCCGGGCGGCTCGGCCGTCGGCTTCCTCCAGCAGTACGCGGCGAGCCGCTACCCCGCCCCGGTGCGCGCCCGTTACGACATGGTGGCGATGGACCCGCGCGGCGTGGCCGCCAGCGATCCCGTCACCTGCCTGTCGGACCAGGAGATGGACGCCTACGCCCGCGTCGACCAGACGCCCGACAGCGCGGCGGAGGTCCGGGACCTCGTCAACGCCTACAAGAAGTTCGCGGCCGGCTGCGCCGCCCGCTCCGGCAAGCTCCTCCGCCACGTCTCGACCATCGAGGCGGCCCGCGACATGGACATCTTCCGGGCCGTCCTGGGCGACGACAAGCTGCACTACGTCGGTGCCTCGTACGGCACGTTCCTGGGCGCCACCTACGCCGGGCTCTATCCGAAGCGCGTCGGCAAGCTCGTCCTCGACGGCGCGCTGGACCCGTCCCTCTCCGCCGAGCAGATCAACCACGACCAGACGGTGGGCTTCCAGACGGCTTTCGCCTCCTTCGTGGAGGACTGCGCCGGCCACGAGAACTGTCCGCTCGGCAGCTCGCGCACCGACGTGGCGAACTCCCGCCTCAAGTCCTTCTTCGAGCAGCTCGACGATCGCCCCCTCCCCACCGGCACGTCGCGCGAGCTGACCGAAAGTCTGGCCACGACCGGTGTGATCTCCGCCATGTACGACGAGGGTTCCTGGCCCGTCCTCCGCAAGGCCCTCCAGAACGCCCAGAGCGGCGACGGCTCGCTCCTGCTCAGGCTCTCCGACGCCTACTACGAGCGTGACGAGCGCGGTGCCTACACCAATCTCATGCCGGCCAACTCGGCCGTGAACTGCCTCGACCTCCCGACCGCCTTCCACGGCCCGGCGGGCGTCTACCGCGCCCTCCCCGACTTCGAGAAGGCCTCGCCCGCCCTGGGTACGAGCTTCGCCTGGGGCGCCCTGACCTGCGCTTACTGGCCCGTCCCGGCCACGGGGACCCCCCATCGCATCCCCGCGTCGGGCGCCGCCCCCATCCTCGTGGTGGGCACCACCCGCGACCCGGCCACCCCCTACCGCTGGGCCGGCGCCCTCGCCTCCCAGCTCTCCTCGGGCCGGCTCCTCACCTACGACGGGGACGGCCACACGGCCTACACCCGCGGCAGCTCGTGCGTGGACGGCGCGGTCAACACCTACCTCCTCACGTCCGCCTCGCCCCCCGCCTCCCAGAAGTGCGCCTGACCTGCGGGATCCGCTCCCGCACGACCGTGTACGGAGCACTCCCGGAAACTGTGTAGACTTGGGCCCGCTGCTGATGCCGACCTCGGTTCCGCAGCTTGCCGCCTTAGCTCAGTTGGCCAGAGCAACGCACTCGTAATGCGTAGGTCTCGGGTTCGAATCCCGAAGGCGGCTCAGGTGAAGCCCAGCTCAGACCCAGTCTGAGCTGGGCTTTCTTGTGCAGTGGACGCGGCGGCGACGTCGGGTGCGGGCGGTCTTGCAGCCCGTGGTCTCAGTTCTGGTCTCGTTTGCGGCCGGGACGGGAGCCGGGCCGGTCCTCGGGCCCCGACTCCGCCCCGGGGTCTCCTCTAGGGGGCCGTTCTCCCGGGGTCCTTCCCAGTCATGATCAACAGCGGGTTCGCGCGGCCTAACGTGATGTGGTGTCAGCCACCGACGAAGGGCACCCCGCCATGCGCCGCACGACCACCGCCGTCTCCGCGCTCCTCGCCGCCGCCGCCGTTCTCTCCACCGCCGTGCCGGCCCTCGCCGCGCCCTCCTCGGTCGCTGCGCGGCCGGTGGCCGCCCGGGACGGGCTGCAGCGGGCTCTGGACGCCGCCGTCGCCGCCGGTATACCCGGGGCGGTGGCGGAGGTGCGGGACGAGAGTGGGGTGTGGCGGGGGAGCAGCGGGGTGACCGCGCTCGACGGCGGGCGCGCGGCGCGGGGGGACGAGCGGTTCCGGGCCGGGAGCGTGACCAAGAGCTTCGTGGCCACGGTGGTGCTGCAGCTCGTGGCCGAGGGCGAACTGGGCCTGGACGACGACATCGAGCGGCACCTGCCCGGGCTGGTGCCCGACGGCGGGCACATCACCGTACGGCAGCTGCTGAACCACACCAGCGGGCTGGCGGACTACTTCAAGGTCCTGCTCCCCGACCTCAAGGCGCTCCCCACCCTGCAGAAGGCCACGTACACCCCGCGCGAGCTCGTCGCCCTCGCCGTGAAGGCCGGAGAAGAGCGCAAGGGGCCCAAGCCCGTGCCCGGCAGGACCTGGGACTACTCCAACACCAATTACGTCGTCCTCGGCCTCCTGGTCGAGAAGGTGACCGGGCGGTCCCTCGGTTCGGAGATCACGCGGCGCCTCATCCGGCCCCTGCACCTCACCGGCACGTCCTTCCCCGACTCGGCGCGCCTGACCGGCAGGCACCTGAACGGCTACGAGCGGCTGGGCGCGGCGCCCGGGGCCGGGCCCTTCGTCGACTTCACCGCATTCAACCCGTCCACCATCTGGGCGGCCGGCACCCTGATCTCCACCACCCACGACCTCAACCGCTTCTACCGGGCCCTGCTCGGTGGCGAGCTGCTCCCACAGAACCTGCTGCGAGAGATGCGCACCATGCAGCCGATGGGTGACGACCGCCCCGGCCGGGCGTACGGGCTCGGGCTGGAGGAGAACTGGAACCTCTGTGCCGCCGACGGGCCGGTCGTCGGGCACACCGGGAGCGTCGCCGGCTACAACACCTTCAGTGTCACCACCGCCGACGGCAAGCGGCAGATCACCCTCGCGCTCAGCACCGACTTCACCAAAACCCCGGAAGCCGACAAGGCCGCAAATCGGGTGCTCATCACTGCGCTCTGCCGCTCTTAGCCGGCCCGGCTTCTTCATTCCCCCCGCATCCGGCTGTACGAATGAGATGCGTCACCGTTCTTCCAGCCGGATGCGGGCCTTTCGGCGGGGAGGGAAAGCGGTCCACGAGGCGGGGGCGGCGCGCATTCAGCCACGAATGACTGAATCCTTTTGGAGATGTTCGACGCATGCCCGTTCTAGAGGGGCTGAAAAGTCCACTCTTTGAGTGAAGTATCGGGGCATATGTGTGGCGCGGTCTCAGGTGCGGCATGCACTGGACATAGACTGGCACGCCATTTCGGCGGCCCTGGGCCGTGGGCCCGGTGAGACTGGGAGGCCGCCATGGCGACACTGTGCAGACCGGCCATCGCCGTTCCCGAGCACGTGATCACAAGAGAAGAGACCCTGGATCTGGCGCGCACCCTGCACGCCGATCACCCGCAGCTTGAGCTGGCCCTCCGGCTCATCGGCAATACGGGCGTGCAGACGAGGCACCTCGTACAGCCGATCGAGGAAACGCTCAAGCATCCCGGGTTCACCGTGCGCAATGCCCGCTATGAGCGGGAGGCGAAAGCCCGGATTCCCGAGGTGGTGCTGCGGGCGCTCGATCACGCGGGACTGACGGCCCGTGACATCGACATGATCGTATATGTCTCGTGCACGGGCTTCATGATGCCGTCGATGACTGCTTGGCTCATCAACACCATGGACTTCCGGGCCGAGACCCGGCAGCTCCCCATCGCCCAGTTGGGCTGCGCCGCGGGAGGCGCCGCCATCAACCGGGCACACGACTTCTGTCAGGCTTATCCCCAGGCGAACGTGCTGATCGTGGCCTGCGAATTCTGCTCGCTGCTCTATCAGCCGACGGACCTCGGGGTCGGCAATCTGCTCTCCAACGGTCTCTTCGGAGACGCCCTGGCCGCCGCCGTCGTGCGCGGCGAGGGCGGTACGGGAGTGCGGATCGAGCGCAACGGCTCGCACCTGGTGCCCGATACGGAGGCCTGGATCTCCTACGGCGTCCGGGACACCGGTTTCCACTTCATCCTGGACAAGCGGGTCCCCGGCACGATGGCCATGCTGGCCCCGGCCATGCGTGACATGGCCGAGCCCCACGACTGGGACGTCTCCGATTTGGACTTCTACATCGTCCACGCCGGTGGGCCGCGCATTCTGGACGACCTCGGCCGCTATCTGGGCCTGGCTCCAGAAACGTTCCGCTACAGCCGTGCCACGCTCACCGAGCGCGGCAACATCGCCAGCGCGGTCATCTTCGACGCCCTGGAGCGGCTCTTCGTGGACGGTGGCGCTCCCCGGGACGCCCGGGGTGTCATCGCCGGCTTCGGGCCGGGCATCACGGCGGAGATCGCGCTGGGCACCTGGACCGAGGAAGGCGCCGAGCCGAAGGACACCGCCGAGCGGCCCCTGCGGCAGGAGGCACGGCTGCCGGCGTAGCCGGGCCGCCACCGCCGCGGGTCGCGACCGCCATCGGCAGGGGCTCTGCCCCGGGCAGGGGCCGGCTCCGGCGCGGGTGCCCGCCTCGCGCCCGTGGGTTGCTTCGGCAGCTCGCTCGTGGGGCTTACCGGCAAGTGCCTTGTCGGTAAGCCCCCTTCGTCTGCCGGTCTGCTTCAGTCCGCGCGAGTCTTAGAGGTCGAACTCCGCCGCGTTCAGACCGAGGGCGAAGCAAGCCTCTCGGACGACCGCCTGCTCCGACTTGTCGAAGTCGCCGTCCGCGCCGCCGATGACGATGCCGATCTGGATGACCGCGCGCGCCTCGGTCGGCTTCTTCTGTACCTTGCCGATGGTCTGAAGGATGCTCACCTTGCCGAAGGCGAAATCGACCGTCAGCTTCTGGCAGTAGTCGTTGAACCGAGCTTGGAGGTCGTCCGCGGGGAAGTTCTGGAGCACGTCGTTCGTGGCGATCAGCGAGGCCACGCGCTGCCGCTCCGAGGGGTCGATCGAACCGTCGGCGGCGGCCACCAGAGCGCACATCGCCATGCTCGCGTCACGGAACGCCCCGCTCTTGAGGTCGTTCTTCTTCGCCACCAGCTGGCCCTGCATCGTGGTGGCCGATTCCTTGAGCCGGTCCCAGAGCGCCATATGTGTGATTCTCCTCGTGCAATTGGGGGTGTATGAGGAGAACTACGACTACGGGTAAAGAAGTTCCCAAGGGGCGCGAGAAAAGAGGTGAGGGAACAGCGCCGTGGGGCCCGTCCGGGCCCATGGCCGAGCCCCCGGCGCCTCAGTCCATCAGCGGATCCAGGTGCATGGGGCGGACCTTGCCCTCCATCATGGCCCCCAGTCCCATCACCGAGCACACGTCCGGGTGCTCGGCGATCCGCACCACCATTCCCGTCGCCTCCTCGATCATGGTGTCGAGGCCCGGCAGCATCGCGCTGCCGCCGGCCAGCATGACCCCGCGCTCGGCCAGGTCGGCCACCAGGTCGGGCGGGCAGTCGCGCAGGACGCGGCCGATGGCGTCGAGGACGGCCGTGAGCGGGGTCTGGATCGCCTCGCGGACGTGGGCTGTGTTCACCAGGACCGTACGGGACAGGCCCGTGGCCACGTCCCGGCCGCGGACCTCGGTCTCCATCCCACCCGCCGAACGGTCGAAGAGAGCCAGGTGGAGGGGGTGCAGGCCCTGGGACGGCAGCATCAGCTCGTGTTCGCTGCGCAGGTGCTGCACCACGGCGTAGTCGATGGCGTCGCCGCCCACCTGCACCTTCTCCGCCGCCACGATCGCGCCCAGCGACAGGACGGCGACCTGGGTGGATGCCGCACCGCACACCATGATCATCGTGGCTTCCGGCTGCTCGACCGGCAGGCCGCAGCCGACGGCGGCGGCGATGAGGGTGTCCACCAGCTCGACCCGGCGCGTGCCGAGCGCGCTCAGCGTCTCCATGGCCGCGCGCTGGGCGATCGGCTCGGCGTCATGCGGCAGGCAGACCGCCGCCCGCACCATCGGCTTGCGCCGCCAGGCCCGGCGGAGCTTGTTGCCCACCAGGAAGCGGAGCATCCGCTGGGCCATGTCGATGTCGACGACCGTGCCGCCGGAGATCGGCCGTACGACCTTGATGTGGTGCGGCGTCCGGCCGGCCATGCCCTCGGCGAGCGAGCCGACCGCGATCAGCGAACCGGTCCTGGTGTTGACCGCGGCGAGGCTCGGCTCGTCCACGACCAGGCCGGTGTCCTTGAGATAGACGCGGGTCCTGGCCGCTCCGAGGTCGACCGCGACGGTGCAGCGGCTCAGCTGATCGAGACTGAGGGTCATGACACGTCCTGCCCTGGGGTCCGACGGTTCTGTGGGCGCACGTCCTGGTGGATTCGCGGACGCACGGGTACGACACAGGGCCGCACCCCCCCCCGGTGGCCCTGCAGTCATCGTGCAAGGCGGCGCGCCGGGCTGCCCGCCGGAATGCGCCGCTTGGGCGAGCGGCGATGACGTCCCGTCAGGGTGGTGAGCAGGGAGCGGAGATGGGCACCCCCGTAGCCCGCCTCCGCTCCCCGGCTCACTGGGGTGAGTCTGCCAGTAGGGTCTGACAATCGCGCTGACCTCGGCTTTCGCCGCGCATCCGGCGCCCGTCCGGCCTAGGCTCGAAGGTATGAGCGAGCCACGGACATGGCAGGTCGCCGCGGATGTGGAGGGCCGCCGCACGGACCGGGACTGCACCCACCTGGGCGAACTCCGCGAGGTGCGGCCCAGTACGACGGAAGGGTGCGAGGACTGCCTGCGGATCGGCGGCACGTGGGTGCACCTGCGCGAGTGTCTGGCCTGCGGCCATGTGAGCTGCTGCGACAGCTCGCCGCACCGGCACGCGAGCGCCCACGCGCGCGGGACGCCCGGCCACGACGTCGCCCGTTCCTTCGAGCCCGGCGAGGACTGGGCCTGGTGCTACACGGACGAACTGCTGCTGGTGCCGGGCGGGGGGAGCGGAGGCGGGACCGCGTAGGGACGCCCTGGGCCACCGCTCCCGTACGCCCTCCCGACCGGCTCTGGCCGCCCCCGGTGCGGCCGCCCGGCCACCCGCCCGGCACCGGTCGTCCGGCCGTCACGGCCGCCCGGTCCGGTACGTCGCGGTGCGCCCCTCCCGGCTGGCCCTGGCCACCGCCCGCGTGCACCCCTCCTCCGCCTACCAGCTCGCCTTGCGCACCCCCGGCAAGTGCCCCGCGTGTGCCTGCTTCCGCAGGTTCACCCGGGAGAGCCCGAAGGCGCGGAGGCAGCCACGCGGGCGGCCGTCCGCCGCGTCGCGGTTGCGTACGCGCGTGACGCTCGCGTCGCGCGGCTGGTGCCCCAGCTCGCGCTGGGCGGCCAGACGGCGCACGGTGGGGGGCACCTTCGCCCGGCAACTGGAGTACGTCTCCGTACTCGTCCTGGCGGAGGGCGACGAGAGGGCGGACGCCGGCGATCACGCCCTGGACCGTCGGCTCGCCCCTGCGGCAGGGCGTATTCCGGTCGACTCCGCCGCGCTCGGCCCCGCCGCGGCAGTACGCGGCCTGCGTGCTGCTGTCGCAGGAGGCGGGACGCGGACGGCGGCGCGGCGCCCGTGTTGCGCGGCCGCCGCCCGTTTCACCCCGGCCGGCTGTACGCGGCGCTGGGGGAGCCGGCCTACGCCGCCGCGCGCAGCAGCGGACGGTTCTCGCTCGCCGACCGATCCGAGGCGCTGCTGCCGTGGGACGCGGTGGATGGTGCGCGATGCGTGGAGAACGTCGGGCCGTGGCTGGCCTCGCCGCCGGACACCGCCAGAGGGTTGGCCCCTCGAACGCCGCGTTGGCGGCCGCCCTGGACCGGCCCTCCGAACGCGGCGGCCGGGGTCGGCGCCTCACCTTCACCTCGCCCGGCGCAGACGGGTACGGGCTGCGCTCGCTTCCGGAGTCGTGCCTGCTCAGGGGTGAGAAGTACGCGGCCGAGCCAGACACCTGGCGCCGCCTCTCGCACGCCTTCGACCGGCTTCCCGACCCTGTTTCGTGACCGGAGAAATATTGATCACGTACCGCCGGACCGACCACCGGGCGAACTCCCGGCTTTCCCGGCCGAATCCGCTGGATGCCGCCGGAATCACCTATGCCGATTGCGGGGGCACCGGCCTGCGCTCCGGAAGTTTCTTTCCACCGGGGGAAGATCCGCAGTCGTCGCGTGACACGCGTCACTGTTCAGCAGTAACGCCGCTTGTCGCGGGCGATCAAAATCGCTCGTGAGATGGCTTCGCCGCCCTATTCCGGAAGCACTTGCACCGGAGGTTTGTCTTCCGCGAAGAAGTCGTGACGACACGGGTGACGCCCCGTGAGGTAATGGCGGGAATACCCAGAGTGCACGTGCATCGGCTCATGCAGAGGCACATGAACGCGGCTATGATCCGGAGCAGTTGCCATCCTCGAAACCGTGTTCTGGGTGAGGATGCCCCCTGCAATGATCCGGGAGGGTCCAGTGCCCCATGCGTTCAACGGCATGGCCGCCTCGGACATCGAAGATGTCGTATGGCGCAAGAGCCGGTACTCCAACTCCCAGGGCTCCTGTGTGGAGTTCGCGAAGCTCCCGGGCGGAGGGATCGCCGTACGGAACTCCCGCCATCCGGACGGTCCGGCGCTCGTGTACACACCCGCCGAGATCGAAGCCATGCTGCTCGGTATCAAGGACGGCGAATTCGACTACCTGGTGCGCGACTAGGCGCTTCGCCGCCTCGCCGCCTCGGCTCCTCAGCGCGTCGTGTCTGTGCGTTCGACTGTGTCGTAAAGGGACGACTAGCCGACTGGCCCCGTGGTCCAGTCGGCTAGTCGTGCTCGCGTGGCAGCCGGAACAGCGCCCAGACCACCTTTCCGTGCAGCGCCCCCGCCAGCGGGTGCCACCCCCAGGCGTCGCTGAACGACTCGACCAGGAGCAGTCCGCGCCCGCACTCGTCCGCCGCGTCCGCCTCGCCCGTGACGGGACTCACCTCGCTCGGATCGCGTACCGCGCAGACCAGTCGGGAGGCCCAGCGCGTCAGGTGCAGACGTACCGGCGGCTCGTACTCGGTGCCTATGAGGTCCGCCGGTATGGCGTACCGCATGGAGTTTGTCACCAGCTCCGAGACGACCAGTGCCACGTCGTCGAAGAGGCCGCCGAGGTCCCACTGGCCCAGCGTGCTCCTGGTGAACCTGCGAGCCGTCCTGACCGCTTCGAAGCGGGGCGGCAGCGCACAGGACACCGAGTTGGAGTCGGCGGATGAGTCGATCGGGGAAAGCCCCCGCCATAACGGCGCGAGCACAGTCGATCCTTCGGTACCCATCCGAGGCACTCCTGGCAATCGAAGACGTGACGTGACGCGGACGTGACGCGCACGTGTGCGAGTCCATGGTTGCCAATGCGGGGGGCGGATGCAAGGGCAGATGCACGTGCACGTGGGGGATTTGGGGGCGCACAGGGGGTTCGGCGCCAATTCTCCCTACGCCCCCTGCCGTAGGGCACCGGCCGTTGGCTTGTCTGGGTAACCGCACATGCACTCAACGGAGCCCGGAGGTGGCAGACTTCGCCGCCGGGGGTAGCGGGGGACGCCCTCAGGAGGGCGGAAGCGACACGACCGGAACAGGACCGGAAGGGGAAGGGTCGCAGAGATGGCCACGAACGAGTCGAGCGGTTCGGTGGTGCGACGCATACTCCTGGGCTCACAGCTCAGGAGGCTGCGCGAGTCGCGTGGCATCACGCGCGAGGCGGCCGGGTACTCGATCCGGGCGTCCGAATCGAAGATCAGCCGCATGGAGTTGGGCCGGGTGAGCTTCAAGGCGCGGGACGTGGAGGACCTCCTCACGCTCTACGGGGTCACCGACGGCGCCGAGCGCGAGGCGCTGCTGGGCCTGGCCCGCGAGGCCAACGTCGCCGGCTGGTGGCACAGCTACGGCGACGTGCTGCCCGGCTGGTTCCAGACCTACGTGGGGCTGGAGGGCGCCGCCTCGGACATCTCGATCTACGAGGTCCAGTTCGTGCACGGCCTGCTCCAGACCGAGGGGTACGCCCACGCCGTCATCGTCCGCGGCCAGCCCAAGGCGGACGCGGCCGAGGTGGAGCGGCGCGTGTCCCTGCGCATGGAGCGGCAGAAGCTGCTGTTCTCCGAGCGGGCGCCGCGGCTGCACGTCGTCCTGGACGAGGCGGCGCTGCACCGTCCGTACGGTGGCGAAACGGTCATGCGCAACCAGCTCCAGCACCTCGTCGACATCTCCGAGCAGCCGAACGTGACGCTCCAGGTGATGCCCTTCGCGCACGGCGGGCACGCGGGCGAGAGCGGGGCCTTCACGATGCTGCGCTTTCCGGAGTCGGACCTCTCCGACGTGGTCTACCTGGAGCAGCTGACCAGCGCGCTCTACCTGGACAAGGCGGAGGACGTGGCCCAGTACGGGCGGGTCATGGAGCGGCTGTACGCCGACAGCCTCTCCCCGGATGACAGCCGGGAAATCATCGGACGTCTTCTTCAACTGTACTGACGACGCTGACACATCAGTACGATGACGTCCCGTCAGGCACCAGCGATGGGCACCAGGCATCAGGCGCCGGACACCGGGCATCAAACACCAGGAGCAGTCCGCAGTACCGGCAGCAACACAGCCGGCGACAGCTCGCCTCATCAGACGGCACGTCCCGCAGCAAGCAGCAAGCAGCAACAGACACCGGGCGTCAGGCACCAGAGCAGCAGGCAGCACGCAACCTCGTTGACGGGCGCCACGAGCGCCCCGCTTTTCGCAGACAGGATGGCGCATGTCCTACGGCACCGGCACGGGTAGCTACTTCGACAAGCTGGCCTACCAGTACATCGACGGGGAATGGCGGGCCGGCAGCGGCTCATGGGACATCGTCGACTTCAACCCCTACGACGGGGAGAAGCTCGCCTCCATCACCGTGGCCAGCGCCGTCGAGATCGACCAGGCCTACCGTGCCGCGGAGCGCGCCCAGGAGGGCTGGGCGGCGACCAATCCGTACACCCGCCGGCTCGTCTTCGAGCGGGCCCTGCGCGTCATCGACGACCGCGAGGCGGAGCTGAGCGCCGCCATCATGGCGGAGTGCGGCGGTACGGCCGTGAAGGCGGCGTTCGAGCTGCACCTGGCGCGCGAGTTCCTGCGGGAGGCGGTGCAGCTCTCCCTGCGCGCCGAGGGGCGGATCCTGCCGTCCCCGGACGACACCAAGGAGAACCGCCTCTACCGGGTGCCGGTGGGGGTCGTCGGGGTCATCAGCCCCTTCAACTTCCCCTTCCTGCTGTCGATCAAGTCCGTGGCACCCGCGCTCGCGCTCGGCAACGCCGTCGTCCTCAAGCCGCACCAGAACACGCCGGTCTGCGGCGGCGGGCTGGTCGCCAGGCTCTTCGAGGAGGCGGGCCTGCCGGGCGGCGTGCTGAACGTCGTCGTCACGGACATCGCCGAGATAGGCGACGCGCTCATCGAGCACCCCGTCCCGAAGGTCATCTCCTTCACCGGCTCGGACAAGGTCGGCCGCCACGTCGCCACCGTGGCCGCCTCGCACTTCAAGCGGGCCATCCTCGAGCTCGGCGGCAACAGCGCCCTGATCGTGCTCGACGACGCCGACGTCGACTACGCCGTGGACGCCGCTGTTTTCAGTCGTTTCATCCACCAGGGCCAGGTCTGCATGGCCGCCAACCGGGTACTGGTCGACCGGTCCGTGGAGCGCGAGTTCACGGACAAGTTCGTCGCCAAGGTGCGCACCCTCAAGGTGGGTGACCCCTGTGACCCGGATACGCACATCGGTCCCCTCATCAACGCGGGACAGGCGGAGGCGATCACCACGCTCGTGGCGCAGACGGTCGCGGACGGCGCCACGGCGCTCGTGCGAGGCGAGGCGGACGGCACGCTGGTCGGGCCGACCGTCCTGACCGGTCTGGCGGCGGACTCTCCGGTGCTGGGACAGGAGATCTTCGGTCCGGTGGCCCTGATCGTCCCCTTCGACGGCGAGGACGAGGCGGTGCGGATCGCCAACGCCACCCCGTACGGGCTCAGCGGCGCGGTGCACACGGGCGACGTCGAGAGGGGTGTACGGGTCGCCAAGCGCATCCACTCCGGCATGGTGCACGTCAACGACGGAACGGTGCACGACGAGGCGATCGTGCCCTTCGGAGGCGAGAAGCACTCGGGAGTGGGACGGTTGAACGGGGACGCCATGGTGGACGCCTTCACGACGACGAAGTGGATCTCCATACAGCACGGCCGCAGCAGATTCCCCTTCTGACGCGGCCGACCGGCTTCGATCCGGGCACTCGGCCCGTCGATCTAGGTCAGGATCTGACCGCATTCGTGCCTACCGTGGTGTCACCGGCGGACAGGGGTGCCACCGGAGCACGGCCGACGAAAGGCGGGACGAACCCATGCCGACGCACGTGATCGAGAAGGACTTCTCCGACGAGCGCGCCACCCTGCTGGCCTTCCTGGAGGCCCAGCGCGGTGGTCTGCGACGGGCTCTCCTCGGCCTCACCGAGGAGCAGGCGGCCGCGAAGCCGAGCGCGAGCGAGCTGTCGCTGGGCGGGCTGCTCAAGCACGTCGCGGAGACGGAGCAGGGCTGGGTCCGCCGCGCCCAGGGCCTGCCGCCGGCCGTCGAGCGCGACGAGAAGACCTGGTCCGACAGCTTCCGGCTGACGGGGGACGAGACGGTCAAGGGCCAGCTGGCCCACTGGGCGGCGGTCGCCGCGGAGACCGAGCGCTTCATCTACTCGGTGCAGAGCCTGGAGGAGAACTTCGCGCTGCCCGAGGCGCCGTGGTTCCCGAAGGCACGGGTCTCCATGCGCTGGCTGGTCCTGCACCTCATCGAGGAGACCGCCCGGCACGCGGGCCACGCCGACGTCATCCGCGAGTCGCTGGACGGCAAGACCGCCTTCGCTCTGGTCGACGAGGAGCGGAGGGCGGCGGAGGCCGCTGCGCAGGGGGAGTAGCCCTCTTCTGGCCACCGCCTACTCTGGGCCGCGTAGGAATCCCCCGCGGCATAAGGAGACTGAGGCGCCGATGTCGGCCATCCGACTGCTCGTGCTGGGCGCGGTCCGTCAGCACGGCCGCGCCCACGGCTACCAGGTCCGGGGAGACCTGGAGTTCTGGGGCGCCCACGAGTGGTCCAACGCCAAACCGGGGTCGATCTACCACGCCCTCAAGGCGATGGCCAAGCAAGGACTGCTCCACGTCCACGACGTCGCCCCGAGCGAGGCCGGCGGCCCCCCGCGCACGGAGTACGAGCTGACAGGGACGGGGGAGGCGGAGTACTTCAAGCTTCTGCGCGAGGCGCTCTCCTCCGTCGACCAGAGGGTCGACGTGCTCACCGCCGGCGTGGGCTTCATCGTCGACCTCCCGCGTGCCGAGGCCGTCGCGTTGCTGAAACGGCGGCTCGCGGCGCTGGAGGAGTGGCGCGAGGACATCCGCGCGCGCTGGACGCCTGCGGAGGGCGAGGACTGGGGTCACATCGGCGAGATCATGGGCATGTGGGTCCACACGGCCGACTGCGGCGCCGAGTGGACCCGGGGCCTGGTCGCCCGTCTGGAGGGGGGCGCCTACGTCATGGCGGGCGAGGGGGACCAGTGGGAGGGGGTCGTCACGGATCCCGCGGACTACGAGCGGCTCAGGCGGGCCGAGCAGTCGGGGCAGGCGGAGTAGCGGGCCTTCCGGGAGCCCGGGACGTGGGCGGCCGGGGAGCGGCTCCGCCTTGCGTCGGATGCTCAACTGCGGTCGTGGACCTAGGGCCAAGGCCCGATGCCGCAGCCTCTACGCGCGAGTAATGTCATGGGCGCACCCGGGGAGCGGCCCTTACGTCGGTGGCTCCCGAGGCTGATTGACTGTCCGAGGAGCAACGATGCCCGTTCGTCTGGACCACACCGTCGTCAACAGCACGCACCGCTTCGAGGGGGCCCGGTTCCTCACCGGACTGCTCGGCGCCCCCGAGCCGGAGGTCAACGGTCCGTTCGCCGCCGTCCGTCTCGACAACGGCGTGACCATCGACTACGCCGACCACATCGTTCCGGCCGACCAGATCACGATGCAGCACTTCGCCTACCTCGTCTCCGACGAGGAGTTCGACGCGATCCACGCCCGGGTCGTCGAGCGGGGACTCGCCTACTGGGCCGACCCGTACCACAAGAAGCCGCAGGAGCTGAACGCCATGAACGGCGGGCGGGGTTTCTACGTGAACGACCCCGACGGTCACAACCTGGAGTTCTTCACCCGGGCGCACTAGGGCACCACGGCCGGGGGCCCTGGACGGCACGGCGGCGAGCCGCCCGCCGTCGTGCGCCGGCACCCTCGCGCGGTACGGGGGTCGCGTGCGGTGGAACGCTTTGCCCTGTGCGGCTCTCTAGCCAGGTGCGCACCGGTTGGCGGTGCTCTGGGCCGGTGCGTCCAGGCCGGAACGTCCGAGGGTTTTCTGATCCATGGGTCTGACGAGCGACACGCTGCTGGTGTCTTCAATGCTGTGCACGGTGCTGATGTTCGCGTTCACGGTGTGGTGGTGGCCGCGCCTGGTGCGGCGTGACTGGAGGCGGGTGCTCGGGCGAGTGGGGCTGATCGTCGTCGTGCAGGCCTTCCTGTTCGCTTCGGTCGCGCTCGCGGCGAACCGCAGCTTCCTGCTCTACGACTCGTGGGCGGACCTCGCCGGCCAGAAGCGCCAGTCGGCCGCGGCGCCCGGCGGGGCGGCCGTGCGGGTCCTCGGCCGGCAGGCCCCGGAGGTGCCCGGTGGCGGGAATCCGCGGTCGGGCGGCGTGATCGAGAAGGTCACACTGCGCGGCGAGCGCTCCCGCACCGCCGCCGAGGCGTACGTGTACCTGCCGCCGGAGTACTTCCAGAAGGGCGGCGAACAGCGGCGGTTCCCCGCGGCCGTCGTCCTGACGGGCTACCCGGGCATGGCCGAGAACCTGGTCAAGGGGCTCCGCTACCCGAAGACGGCGTGGACGCAGGTCAAGCAGAAGAAGATGCAGCCGATGATCCTGGTGATGATGCGGCCCACCATCACGTCCGCCAACACCCAGTGCGTCGACGTGCCCGGGGGCCCGCAGAGCGAGGCGTTCTTCGGTGCGGACGTCACCAGGGCGATATCGAGTACGTACCGCGTCGGCACGGCACCGCGGAACTGGGGCATCATCGGTGATTCGACCGGCGGTTACTGCGCGTTGAAGATGGCGATGCAGCACCCGGAGACCTACGCGGCCGGGGTGGGGCTGTCGGCGGAGTACAAGCCGGAGATCGACGGCGACTCCGGTGACCTCTTCCACGGGAACAAGAACGAGGAGAAGCGGTCCGACCTGCTGTGGCACCTGGACAACCGGCCGCAGGGCAAGTCCTCGTTCCTGGTGACGACTTCGCGGCAGGGGGAGCCCAACTACAAGGCGACCCAGCAGTTCATCAAGAAGGTCAAGGCTCCCGCGCGCGTCTCGTCGATCACCCTTGACCACGGCGGTCACAACTTCAACACCTGGCGCAGGGAGATCCCGCCGGCGCTGAAGTGGATCAGCGGGCGGCTCGGCGCCGAGTGAGGCGAGGCGGGCCGGTGGTACCAGTGCCACCCGGGATACGGACGTTTACTCCATGGTCCCCTCTGCGTGCTGCTGCGTAACCTCGTCGGGTGCCCCCCGGGGCCCGTCCGACGAACCCTGAAGAACGGTGAAGTCCCATGCGTGCACGTACCCGTCTGCTCACTGCCGTCGTGACGGCTGGAATCGCGGTGGGCGGGCTCAGCGCGTGCGGAATGTTCAGGGAGCACTTCGAGGACGACGCCGCGCTGACGCAGAAAATCACCTCTGTCCGGCTGGCCAGTGGTTCCGGAGCGGTCACCCTGCGCGGCAAGGAGGGCGCCGCGAAGGTGGACCTGCACCGGTACGTGGAATACGGCGGGGACCGCCCGGAGGGGACGACGCACCGCGTCGAGAACGGCGTCCTCGTGCTCGGCGGCTGCGGCGACGACTGCTCGGTGGCCTATACGGTCGACCTGCCCGCCGGCATCCCGGTGACGGGCGAGCTCTCCAGCGGCGCGATCAAACTGTCCAAGGCCGGCGCGGTGACGGTGAAGACCGCTTCGGGGGCCATCGACCTCGACGACGTCGACGGTCCGGTCGACGTGGAGGCGTCCAGCGGGGCGATCACCGGGAACGGCCTGAAGGGCGGGCCCGTCAAGGCCAGGACGTCCAGCGGGGCCATCGAGCTCACCGCGACCGAGCCCCAGGACGTCCGCGCGGAGGCCAGCAGCGGAGCCGTCACCCTGACCATGCCCGACGGGCGGTACCGGGTCACCGCCCACAGTGCCAGCGGCGGCAAGGACGTCGCCTTCTCCGACGACGCGACCGGCACGCACCGGCTCGACCTGGCCACCAGCAGCGGGGCCATCACCGTCAAGCGGTCCTGAGGCGCCGCGGACGGCCCGGCGCGCATGCGTTCCTGAGGCCGCCTCGGGACGGCCCGGCGGGCTCGCGGGCCGCGGAGCGCGGAGAGCGCTGCGTGCGCGCCGGGACCAGGCCCCGTGAGGCGCTCACGCGTCGGCTGCGGCGGCCCACTCGACGAGCTCGACCACGACCCCGTTGGGGTCGGTGACCTGGAAGAGCCGCTCGCCCCAGGGCTCCTCCCGCAGCGCCATCGTGATCGCGACGCCTTCGGAGCGCAGCCGGCGCTCCTGTTCCTCGGCGCTGTCCGCGCTGCGCGGTGCGTTCCTGGCCGCCGCCCGGGACTGCGACCCCATCGCGGGCTTCGCGGGGCCCGAGTTCTCCCGCATGATCGCCGACAGCCCGACCCTCGCCACGCGGCTCCGCGACCTCCACGACCAGCGGGAGGAGGCCCTTGCCGAAGCCCTCGCGGACGCCACCGGCGCGGCCCCCGACGACATCACGCCCAGGGCGGTGGCCGCTCAGATCGGTGCCGTGCACCGCGTGTTGTTCCAGCGGATCCAGGAACTCACGCTCGCCGGGTGCGACAACGCCCGGATCTCCGCCCTCGTCGCCGCCGACGCCGAGCGAGTCTTCGGCCTCCTGGAGCCCTCTCTCGCCGACTACGCCGTCCGCGCGCACTGACCCGTGGGGACGGTCCCGCGCTGTCCGTAGTCGGGCAGCTCGAGGTGGGTGGCCTTCTTGCCCTCCGCCAGCATCCAGTCGAGGACGCGGCGGCGGCGGAGCAGCCAGTTGCGGACGGGGAGGCCGAGCCTGCCCGGGGCGAGGAACTTGCCCGTGCGGTCGCCACCCCTCTGGCAGCCCTGGGCGTAGTCGCGGAGCAGGGCCTCGTAGCGGGCGAAGGCGGTGACGTGGTCCCCGCCGGCCGCCGCCAGCTCGCCGGCCAGGACGTACGCGGCGACGACGGCCGTGCCGGTTCCCATGCCGCCGATGGTGGCCCCGCAGGCCGCGTCGCCGATGAGTGTGACGCGGCCGTTGGACCAGCTCGGGACGTCGGCCCGGCTGATGGAGTCGAAGTACAGCTCGTCCGTCTCCTTCAGCGTCTCCAGGAGGTGCGGAACGTCCCAGCCGATGCCGGCGAAGGCCTCGGTGATGAGCGCCTTCTGCTGCTCCGGGTCGTGGCGGTCGTACGCCAGGCGGCCGGCGGCGAAGAGGAAGAAGGCGTGGGCGGTCCCCCGGTCGCGGTTGTCGGTGCCGACGCTGGCGTAGCGCCCGGGCACGTTGACGCCGACCGAACCCTCGCCGAAGCCGATGCCGGGATAGTTGGGCAGGCTCCAGGTGGCCGCGTAGTAACCGAGGTGGCTGAGGTACTCCTCCTCGGGTCCGAAGGCGAGCCGCCGGACGTGGGAGTGGATGCCGTCGGCGCCGACGACGAGGTCGAAGGTGCCGGCCCGGCCGCTGCGGAACCGGACGTGCACGCCGCCGGTGTCCTGCCGGAGCCCGGCTATGGAGTCGCCGAAGAGGTACTCGGCGTACGGCAGGCTGTGTTCGAACAGGACGCGGGCCAGGTCGCCGCGCAGCACCTCGATGTCGCCGCCCGCGAAGTCCGCGGGCAGGCGCAGCCGGGTCCGCCCCTTCTCGTCGACGCAGACCATGGGGGTGCCGCCGGTCTGGATCCGCCGCAGGTCGTCGAGGACGCCCATGCGTTCCAGCACCGTCAGATGCGTGTCGCCGCGGAAGTCGACGGCCTGGCCGCCTTCGCGGAGGTCCGGCGCCACCTCGACGACGGTCACGTCGAAGCCGTGGCGGCCGAGCCAGTAGGCCAGCGCGGGACCGGCGACGCTCGCACCCGAGATCAGAACCTTCTTGCCCATGAGAACTGCCCCTCCTATAACTGCGTCCGCTGGACGCTGTTCTTTATTGTGTACCGTAGACACAGTTATTGGGTCTGGCAAGGGGAGAGGTCGTGACGGACGAACTGAAGCGGTTGCTCTGGGGGCCCCACCCGCAGCCCAGGCGCGGCCCCAAGCCGGCGCTGAGCCTGGACGGCATCGCCCGCGCGGGCGTGGCGATCGCGGACGCGGAGGGCCTGCCGGCCCTGTCGATGCAGCGGGTGGCGGAGCACCTGGGCAAGACGAAGATGTCGCTGTACCGCTACGTCCCGGGCAGGGCGGAACTGGTCGCGCTGATGGTGGAGGCGGCGATCGGCGCCCCGCCCGAGCCCGACGCCGGGGTGTGGCGGGCCCGCCTGACGAACTGGTCCCACGCCCTCTCCGCCGTCTTCGCCCACCACCCCTGGCTGCTGGACGTGACGGTCGGACCCCGGCTGATGGGCCCGAACGAGCTGGCCTGGATGGAGCGGGCCCTGGCCGCGCTGGAGGGCCTGGGGCTCACGGGCGGCGAGCGCATGGACGCGGTGGTCCTGCTGACCGGTCACGTCCGCGGCATCGCCCTCCAGTCGCGCGCGGCCGGAGCGGGCGGGGCGGAGGCCCAACTCGTGGCGGCCCTGGGCGAGGTGATGCGGGAGCACGGCGACGGCTACCCGTCCCTGCTGGCGGCGATGGCGTCCTCGGCCGAGCCCCTCGCCCAGGACCAGGCCCTGGCCTTCGGCCTGGAGCGGATCCTGGACGGCCTGGAGGTGCTGATCGCGCGGCGGGCGGGCGGGTCACCGGCCGGCTCCTGACTGCCGTCGGACGGGCCGCCGGCCCGGGCTTGCACCTCACGTCGCGTGAGCCCTCACCGTGGAGCGTGCACACCGAGATAAGGAGCGGACGTGAGCTACACCGTGGGACAGGTCGCGGCCTTCGCCGGCGTGACCGTACGGACGCTGCACCACTACGACGAGATCGGCCTCCTGCCGTCCGGGCGCAGCCGCGCCGGGCACCGGCAGTACGAGGACGCCGACCTCGACCGGCTGCAGCAGATCCTCTTCTACCGGGAGCTCGGGTTTCCGCTCGACGAGGTGGCGGTGCTGCTGGACGACCCGGGCGCCGAACCGGTCGCGCACCTGCGGCGGCAGCACGAGCTGCTGACCGGCCGGATCGACCGGCTCCAGCGGATGGCCGCCGCCGTGGAGCACGCCATGGAGGCACGAAAGATGGGCATCGACCTGACCCCCGAGGAGAAGTTCGAGGTCTTCGGAGACTTCGACCCCGACGCACACGCGGCCGAGGCCGAGCGGCGCTGGGGCGGCGGCGACCCGTACACGGAGTCGCAGCGCCGGGCGGCCGCGTACACGAAGGAGGACTGGCTGCGGATCAAGGAAGCCGCCGACGGGCTCAACGCCCGGATCGCCGCGCTGATGGAGACCGGCGCGGCGCCCGAGTCGGAGGCGGCGATGGACCTGGCGGAGGAGCACCGGCAGCAGATCAGCGCGTCGTTCTACGGGTGCTCGTACGAGATCCACACCGGTCTCGCCGAGATGTACGTCGCCGACGAGCGCTTCACCGCCACCTACGAGGCCGTCCGGCCCGGGATGGCCGCCTTCCTGCGGGACGCGATCTTCGCCAACGCGATCCGCAAGGTCTGAGCCGGGGCCCGGCCCGGTGGTGGTCGCTCAGCGCTCGGGGGCGATCACCACTGCCGTGCCGTACGCACAGACCTCCGTGCCCACGTCCGCCGCCTCCGTGACGTCGAAGCGGAACATCAGGACCGCGTTCGCCCCCCGCGCCTTGGCCTGCTGGACCAGGCGCTCCATGGCCTGGTTGCGGGTCTCCACGAGCGTCTTGGTCAGGCCCTTGAGCTCACCGCCGACGAGGGACTTCAGCCCCGCGCCGATCTGGCTGCCGATGTGGCGGGAGCGCACCGTGAGGCCGAAGACCTCGCCGATGACCCGCTCCACCCGGTACCCGGGAACATCGTTGGTCGTGACCACGAGCACGTCGGCCTTCTCGTGCTGGCCGCCACCGAAATCCTCGATGCCCATGCCATCCACCTCCGTCTGTCTGTGCAGTTTTGCCGGTCGCCGTCCTTGACGCACTCTGGAGGGGCGCGGTTGCTCCAGTCGGGCGTACGGCCCGGTCCTCTTCTGGAACCGGGAGGGCGGCGGCCGCGTTGATAGCTTTGGGCCGCACATCGCCTCCCCCGCCTGTGGCCGGGTCTCGCACGAGCCTGCGCCCTCGACCCAGGAGCCACACACTAGTGACCCCGACCACCCTCGCGCTCGGCCCCCAGTGGCTGGACTCGGACTATCTGATCACCCAGTTCGGGTTGGTCGGCGTCCTGGCCATCGTCTTCGCCGAGTCGGGCCTCCTCATCGGCTTCTTCCTGCCGGGCGACTCCCTGCTCTTCACGACCGGTCTCCTGGTCACGACGGGCCAGCTGGACTACCCGCTGTGGGCGGTGTGCGCACTCGTCGTGCTCGCGGCGGTCCTCGGTGACCAGGCGGGCTACCTCTTCGGCCGGAAGGTGGGCCCGGCGCTGTTCCGGCGCCCGGACTCGAAGCTCTTCAAACAGGAGAACGTCGAGAAGGCCCATGAGTTCTTCGAGAAGTACGGGCCGAAGTCGCTGGTCCTGGCGCGCTTCGTGCCGGTGATCCGGACCTTCACGCCGATCATCGCCGGCGTGAGCCGGATGAACTACCGCTCCTTCCTCACCTTCAACGTCATCGGTGGCGCCCTGTGGGGCGGTGGCGTGACCGCGCTGGGCGCGGCGCTCGGCAAGGTGGAGTTCGTCCACAAGCACATCGAGCTGATGCTGGTCGCGATCGTGCTGATCTCGGTCGTGCCGATCGCCATCGAGTTCCTGCGCGCCCGTTCCAAGGCGAAGAAGGCGGAGGCGGAGGCTCCGGCCGAGGACGCCCCGTCCCCGGCCACCCCGCCCCCGGGCGGCGGCTTCCCCGGGGTCGGCTTCGGCGGCGGTGTGCAGGGTCGCGGCGCGTACGACGACGACCAGCGGGGCGGCGGTCAGGAGGGCGGTCAGTACGGTGACCGTCCCCAGCAGTCCGGTGCGTACGGGAACCCCCAGCAGGGTGGCGCGTACGGGAACGCTCCGCAGCAGCCCACCGGATACGGCCACCGTCCCCCGCAGCAGCCCGCCGGGTACGGCAATGCTCCGCAGCCGCCCGGTGTGTACGGGAACCCCCAGCAGGGTGGCGCGTACGGGAATGCTCCGCAGCGGTCGGATGTGTTCGGTGACCGGCCCTCGCAGCAGCCCGCCGGGTACGGCAATGCTCCGCAGCCGCCCGGTGTGTACGGGAACCCCGCGCAGGGTGGCCCGTATGGGAATGCTCCGCAGCAGCCGGACGCGTTTGGTAACCGTCCTCCGCAGCAGCCCACCGGACACGGGAACGCCCCGCAGCAGCCCGCCGCCTATGGCAATGCTCCGCAGCAGCCGGACGCGTTCGGTAACCGTCCTCCGCAGCAGCCCACCGGACACGGGAACGCCCCGCAGCAGCCCGCCGCCTATGGCAATGCTCCGCAGCAGCCGGACGCGTTCGGTAACCGTCCTCCGCAGCAGCCCACCGGGTACGGGAACGCTCCCCAGCAGCCCACCGGATACGGCAACCGCCCCCCGCAGCAGCCCGCCTACGGCAACGCACCCCAGCAGGGTGACGGCTACGGCAACGCCCCGCAGGGGGCCTACGGCGGTGGCTACGGGAACCCGGGCCACGGCGGTCAGGACCACACCGCCCCGCAGGCCGGCGCCCCGCACGGCGGTCACCACGACGGCGGCCCCGGCGGGCACGGTCACGCCGCGGACGCCCCCGCCGCCCCCGGCGAGGGCTACGACGGCTATGACGGACACGACGGGCACGACGGCCCCGACTACCCGCCCTCGCAGCGCGGGCGCCACGCCCGCCGCTGACCCACCTCCCTGAGGCTGCCCTTCCGCTTGCAGGGCCCCCAGTGCGCGCCCGTAGGTCCCATCAGGCATGGTGGCCGTAGCAGCAGGGCGTACCGAGGAGCGTGTGGTGGCGGATCGGCAGCGTGGCGGCGGTGTTTCGGACCCGGAGGCGGGCGAGGACCGCAAGCCCCAGTCCGACGAGGCGCACAGCGCCTTCACACCGCCTCTGGGCGTACCCCTGCCGCCGACGCCGGAGGACGACCACCCCACGTCGGAGTTCGCCCTTCCGCAGGGGGTGAGCCCCGAGCCGGAGGCCGAGCCCGAGGGGTCGGCGTTCGCCCCGCCCTCGTCGGGCACCACGCAGTCCACGCAGTTCCCCGCCTTCACGCCGCCCTACGGCATACCCAAGGTCAGCCTCGTCAAGGAGGCGCCCTGGCAGGACCGCATGCGCACGATGCTGCGCATGCCGCTCGCCGAGCGGCCCGTGCCCGAGCGGCCCGACCGGCAGGAGGAGGCCGGTCCGCCCGTCCCGCGCGTGCTCGACCTGACGCTGCGCATCGGCGAGCTGCTGCTCGCGGGCGGCGAGGGGGCCGAGGACGTGGAGGCGGCGATGTTCGGCGTCGCCCACGCCTACGGGCTCGGGCGCTGCGAGCCGACCGTGACCTTCACGCTGCTGACCGTCAGCTATCAGCCCTCGCTCGTCGACGACCCCGTCACCGCCAACCGCACGGTGCGGCGGCGCGGCACCGACTACACCCGGCTGAACGCCGTCTTCCGGCTCGTCCACGACATCACCAGCACGGGCCTGACTTTGGAGGAGGCCTACCGCCGCCTGGCCGAGATGCGCCGCAACCGCCACCCCTACCCCGGCTGGGGCCTCACCCTGGCCTCCGGGCTGCTCGCGGGCGCGGCGAGCATGCTCGTGGGCGGCGGTGTCGTGGTGTTCCTCGCGGCGGCGGCCGGCGCGATGCTCGGCGACCGGCTGGCATGGCTGGCGTCGGGGCGCGGGCTGCCGGAGTTCTACCAGTTCGTGGCGGCCGCGATGGCGCCGGCGGCGATGGGCGTGGCGCTGAGCGCCAGCCACGCGCACGTGCAGGCCTCCGCCGTGATCACGGGTGGGCTGTTCGCCCTGATCCCCGGGCGGGCGCTGGTGGCGGGCGTCCAGGACGGCCTGACCGGTTACTACATCACCGCGGCGGCGCGCCTGCTGGAGGTCGGCTATCTGATCGCGGGCATCGTCTGCGGCGTGCTCATCGTGCTCTACGGCGGCGTGCACGTCGGCGGCAGAACGCTCAACCCTGAGGCGGCGCTGGAGCACGTGGAGCGGCCGGGCATCCAGATCGTCGCGGCGATGCTGCTGGTGTTCGCCTTCGCGGTGCTGCTCCAGCAGGAACGTCACACCGTGTGGATCGCGACGCTCAACGGCGGAGTCGCCTGGGTGATCTACGCGTCGCTCGCCGACACCATCGGGGCCGACCCGGTACCGGCGACGGCCGTCGCGGCCGGGCTCGTGGGCCTCTTCGGGCAGCTCTTCGCCCGTTACCGCTACGCGTCCGCGCTGCCGTACGTGACCGCGGCGATCGGGCCGCTGCTGCCCGGTAGCGCCGTCTACTTCGCGCTGCTGAACTTCGCGAAGAACGAGATGAGCGCCGGCATGGCCAGCCTCACCAAGGCCGCCGCGCTGGCGCTCGCCATCGCGATCGGCGTGAACCTCGGGTCCGAGATGGCCCGGCTGTTCCTGAAGGTGCCCGGGGAGGCGGCGGGACGCCGGGCGGCAAAGCGGACGCGCGGCTTCTAGTCGTACGAAGCCGCGCGTGCCGTCACCTCAGGGTGCTGCTCAGTGGTGCGAGCCGCCCGCGGCCTCAAGGCGCTTGTAGGAGGCCTCGATCTCGGCCTCGGCCTCGGCGCGGCCGACCCAGTCGGCGCCCTCGACGGACTTGCCCGGCTCCAGGTCCTTGTAGACCTCGAAGAAGTGCTGGATCTCGAGGCGGTCGAACTCCGACACGTGGTGGATGTCGCGCAGGTGCTCCACGCGCGGGTCGTTCGCGGGGACGCACAGCAGCTTGTCGTCGCCGCCGGCCTCGTCCGTCATGCGGAACATGCCGATGGCGCGGCACTTGATGAGGCAGCCGGGGAACGTCGGCTCGTCGAGGATGACCATGGCGTCCAGCGGGTCGCCGTCCTCACCGAGGGTGTTCTCGACGAAGCCGTAGTCGGCCGGGTAGCTGGTCGAGGTGAAGAGTCGGCGGTCCAGACGGATGCGACCGGTCTCGTGGTCCACCTCGTACTTGTTCCGCGAACCCTTCGGGATCTCGATGGTGACGTCGAACTCCACGGGTGGCTCCTTCATGATCAACACATACGTCTGGTGATTAAGTGTCCCTCACGCAGGTGTGTGGTGGCGAAAGGGGCTGGTCCGTCGTGCCTGAGGCCGGACGCTGGCAGGTCGCTTGGTGGCTCGGACGTTGGCGGGACGCCCCCCTGGCACAACGACGGACCGTGCGGTTCGTCGCCGTGTCCACCGTCGCCGGCCTGGTGGTCGCGACCGGCGCGGTGGCCGCGGCCGGTCCCTGGGACGGGGGTCAGCGTAAGGCCGAACGGGACCGCGCCGCCGCCGGAACGCGCGCGGGTGGCGGGGATCACGGCGGCGCCGGACGGGCCGGCGGCGCCGGAGCCGGCCGTCGTGCCGCACCGCCGGTGCTGGGCGCGCTCGGGGGCGGCGCGGCCCGGGCCGCCGGGCTCGCCGGGGTGCTGGATCCGCTGCTGAAGGACGCCGCGCTGGGCCCGGAGCCCTCGGCCGCCGTGTACGACGCCGGGACGGGGGAGCGGCTCTACGGGGCCGGACAGGACACCGGCTACACCCCGGCCTCGACCATAAAGCTGGCCACGGCCGCCGCCGCCCTCGCGGCGCTGGGCCCCGAGCACCGCATCGAGACCACGGTGGTGGCCGGGAGCGACGGCGTCGTCCTCGTGGGCGGCGGCGACCCCACCTTGACGGCCCGCCCGGTGAAGGGGGAGGGGCCGCGTTTCGCGAGCCTCGGCGACCTGGCGGACGCCACCGTCAAGGCTCTGAAGGCGCGGGGCACGACGCGCACGAGGCTCGCGTACGACGCCTCGCGGTACTCCGGGCCCCCGCTGCACCCGATCGGCCCCAACGAGAACCTCGCGCCCGTCAGCGCGCTCATGGCCGACGAGGGGCGCCTGGACGACTCGGACCGAGGGGTCGCCGACCGGACGGCCGAGCCGGCGGCGGACGCGGCGCGGAAGTTCGCCGCGATGCTGCGGGAGCGGGGCGTGGAGGTCGAGGGCGAGCCCGCCGAGGGCCGCGCGGACGCGAAGGCCGAACGCCTCGCCACCGTCTCCTCGGCGCCGCTCGCCGACCTCGTCGAGCGGGCCCTCACCAACAGCGACAACGACGTCGCCGAGGCCCTGGCCCGCCAGACCGCGCTGGCCTCCGGCCGGCCGGCGAGCTTCGAGGGCGCCGCGCAGGCCGTGACCGAGCGGCTGACGGGGCTGGGCCTGCCGATGGCCGGCGTGCACATCGCCGACGGCAGCGGCCTGGACCGTTCCGGCCGGGCCTCGGCGGACTTCCTGGCGCGGCTGCTGCTGCGGTCGGCCTCGGCGGACTCCGCCCGGCTCCGGCCCGTCCTCACGGGCCTGCCGGTGGCCGGTTTCACGGGGACGCTGCGGGAGCGCTACGGCCGGGAGGTGGCGGGGCGGGCGTCCGTACGCGCCAAGACGGGGACGCTGACGGGTGTGAACACGCTGGCCGGGACGGCCGTGACGGCCGGGGGGCGGCTGCTGGTCTTCGCGTTCATGGCCTCCGGGACGGCCGACGCGGGCGGGGCGCAGCAGGCGCTGGACCGCTTGGCATCGGCGTTGGCCGAGGCGGGGTAAGCCCTCCTCGCCGGTCCCGTGCACCACGTACGGTGAAGACATGACGAGCGTCGGTGGCACGGAGATGGTCGACTGGAAGCTCGCGGTGGCTACCGCGACCCGGCTCGTACGGCCGGGCCCGGAGGTGAGCCGGGGAGAGGCGCGTGAGGTGGTCGCCGAACTGCGGCGGCACGCCCGGTCGTCGGAGGAGCACGTGCGCGGCTTCACGGGGATGGCGCCGCCCGAGGCGGCCGCCGGGAACGGGGACACGCCCGTCCTGGTGGTGGACCGGGCCGGCTGGATCAAGGCGAACGTCGCCGGATTCCGGGCGCTCCTGGGGCCGCTGCTGGAGAAGATGCAGGACCGCCGGTCGAACATGCCGGGCGGTGCCGTGTTCGGGACCGTCGGCGGCAAGGTCACCGGTGTGGAACTGGGCATGCTGCTGTCGTTCCTGGCCTCGCGCGTGCTGGGGCAGTACGAGACGTTCGCCCCGGTGACCGGGGACCTGCCGGGCGCCCCCGCCGGAGGGGGCCGGCTGCTGCTGGTGGCGCCCAACATCGTGCACGTCGAGCGGGAGCTGGAGGTCGCCCCGCACGACTTCCGGCTGTGGGTGTGCCTGCACGAGGAGACGCACCGGACGCAGTTCACGGCGGTGCCCTGGCTGCGGGACCACATCCAGGGCGAGATCCACACGTTCCTCGCCGAGACGGACGTCGACCCGGCGACGCTGCTGGAGCGGATCCGGCAGGCCGCGCAGTCGTTCGCCGGCGGCAACCCGCCGCAGGAGGAGGGCGGCGGCGGCCGCAGCATCGTCGACCTGGTCCAGACGCCGGCGCAGCGCGAGATCCTCGCCCGCCTGACGGCCGTCATGTCCCTGCTGGAGGGGCACGCCGACTATGTGATGGACGGGGTCGGTCCGCAGGTCGTGCCGACCGTGGCCGAGATCCGCGAGAAGTTCCAGAAGCGCCGGGCCAGCGGGGCCGGCCGGCTGGACGCGGCCCTGCGCAAGCTCCTGGGGCTGGACGCCAAGCTGCGGCAGTACCGTGATGGCGAGAGGTTCGTACGGGCCGTGGTCGACGAGGTCGGCATGGACGGCTTCAACCGCGTCTGGACGTCCCCGAACACGCTTCCCACCAAGGCGGAGATCGCCAAACCGGCGGACTGGGTCGCACGGGTGCACGGACGAACCGAGGCGTGACCTCGTCACGCCCCGTACCGGATGAACGCTCCCGTAATCACCCGTCCGAGGGACCGTGTGTCAAGGGTGGGCGTGCGATGCTCGGGTAATGGCTCGTCTCTGTCACCATCGACGCACACAGCGTGACTGAGGCTCGAAGTCGCAAGGCTCCGACCCCCTCCCAATGGAACGATTGGACACTCGGACATGGGTCCACACCCCGCGGTCGCGGCGATACGCCTGGCGGTCCGCCGCGTACTCCACGACGTCCTCACCCTGGCTCCGCCCGCTTCCGTCCCCCAGGCGGCCGGTGACCGGCCGCTCGTCCTCGCCGCCTGCTCCGGCGGCGCCGACTCCATGGCCCTCGCCTCCGCCCTCGCCTTCGAGGCCCCCCGGCTGGGCATCCGGGCCGGCGGGGTGACCGTCGACCACGGCCTCCAGGAGGGCTCCGACCTCCGCGCCGCCGAGGTCGTCAGCCGGCTGGCCGCCTTCGACCTCGACCCCGTGGAGGCCGTCAAGGTGAGCGTCGGCCGGGAGGGCGGCCCCGAGGCCGCCGCCCGCGACGCCCGCTACGCCGCCCTCGACGCCGTCGCCGAGCGCCACGGCGCCGCCGCGATCCTGCTCGGCCACACCCGTGACGACCAGGCGGAGACCGTGCTCCTCGGCCTCGCCCGCGGCTCCGGCATCCGCTCGCTGTCCGGCATGGCCGTCGCGTCCGGAGTCGGCGGCCGCTACCGCCGGCCGTTCCTCGAGCTCGACCGCCAGACCGCCCGCAAGGCCTGCATGGTCCAGTCCCTGCCCGTCTGGGACGACCCGCACAACGCCGACCCGGCCTACACCCGCTCCCGGGTCCGCCACGAGGCGCTGCCCGTCCTGGAGAAGGCGCTCGGCAAGGGGGTCGTCGAGGCCCTCGCCCGTACGGCCCAGCTCTCCCGGGACGACGCGGACGCCCTGGACTCCTGGGCCGCCGCCGTCGAGCCGTCCGTCCGGGACGACTCCGGCGCCCTGGAGGTCGCCAAGCTCTTCGCCCTCCCCCCCGCGGTCCGCCGCCGGGTGCTGCGCCGCGCGGCCATCGCGGCCGGCTCGCCGGCCGGTTCGCTCTTCGCCCGCCACCTGGAGGAAGTCGACCGGCTCATCACGAGCTGGCGCGGCCAGGGGGCCATCAACCTGCCCGGGCGCGTCGCGGTGCGCAGGCAGGGTGGCAGACTGGTCCTCCGGCAGGGCTGATGCGCGGGGCTGAAGCGCGCGGGGCACAGCGGGTCCCGCAGGCCGGACGAGTCGTGAACTAGCGAGAGTGGCGCGGGTGGACGAGAAGGACATGGGCACCGACCTGAAGTCGGTGCTCATCACCAAGGAAGAGATCGACGCGAAGCTGGCCGAGCTGGCCGCGAAGATCGACGCGGAGTACGCGGGCAAGGACCTGCTGATCGTCGGTGTCCTCAAGGGCGCCGTGATGGTGATGGCGGACCTGGCGCGTGCCCTGTCCAACCCGGTCACCATGGACTGGATGGCCGTGTCCTCCTACGGCGCGGGCACCCAGTCCTCCGGCGTGGTCCGCATCCTCAAGGACCTCGACACCGACATCAAGGGCAAGCACGTCCTGATCGTCGAGGACATCATCGACTCCGGCCTGACCCTGTCCTGGCTGCTGTCGAACCTCGGCTCGCGCGAGCCGGCGTCGCTCAATGTCGTGACGCTGCTGCGCAAGCCGGAGGCGGCGAAGGTCGCCATCGACGTCAAGTGGGTGGGTTTCGACATTCCGAACGAGTTCGTGGTCGGTTATGGTCTCGACTTCGCCGAGAAGTACCGCAACCTGCCCTTCGTGGGCACGCTCGCGCCGCACGTCTACGGCGGCTGACCAGACGGTCCCTGCGGACCGTGTCCTTTCGGGCGAGCCCTTCGGCCCTGTCGTCCGGCGTGCGGGAACCGTGTCGTGTTTCCCGCCGTTGGAGCATGCGAGGGCGGTTTGTTGACCGTCCGTGGCGGCATCGGGTGACAATGCTGGGGTACCGTCCGAAGGTAAGTCTTTTTCAAACTTTTCAAAGTCGAGCAGGACACCGCACGCACAGGCACCCCGTCCGGGGTGACCGTGCCTCACTGTGGCAGGAGGGACGGGGCGCACGCGCCCCGTATGGATGGACGTGAAGCGCTACTTCCGTGGGCCGGTCATGTGGATCGTGCTGGCCGTCCTCGCCGTGGTCGTGTTGATGCAGGTCGTCGGCTCGTCCGGTGGGTACAAGTCGGTCGACACCAGCCAGGTCGTCAACGCGATCGACAAGAACCAGGTCAAGTCCGCCGAGCTCACGACCGGCGATGAGAACAAGATCAAGGTCGAGCTCAAAAACGGCGTCAAGATCAAGGGCAGCAGCAAGGTCCAGGCGAACTACATCGACAACCAGGGCGTCGAGATCTCCAAGGATCTCCAGGCCCGGGCCGACGATGACGACCCCAAGACGCTGCCCGACGGCTACAACATCGCGACGTCGAAGCAGAACCCCTTCGTCGGGGTCCTGCTCTCGCTGCTGCCCTTCGTCCTGATCGTCGTGGTCTTCCTGTTCCTGATGAATCAGATGCAGGGCGGCGGCTCCCGGGTGATGAACTTCGGGAAGTCCAAGGCCAAGCTGATCACCAAGGACACGCCCAAGACGACCTTCGCCGACGTGGCCGGGTCCGACGAGGCGGTCGAGGAGCTCCACGAGATCAAGGAGTTCCTCCAGGAGCCCGCGAAGTTCCAGGCCGTCGGCGCCAAGATCCCCAAGGGCGTGCTGCTCTATGGCCCGCCCGGTACGGGCAAGACGCTGCTCGCGCGCGCCGTCGCCGGCGAGGCGGGCGTCCCGTTCTACTCGATCTCCGGCTCCGACTTCGTCGAGATGTTCGTCGGTGTGGGTGCCTCCCGGGTCCGCGACCTGTTCGAGCAGGCCAAGGCCAACGCCCCGGCCATCGTCTTCGTCGACGAGATCGACGCCGTCGGCCGGCACCGCGGTGCGGGCCTCGGCGGTGGTCACGACGAGCGCGAGCAGACGCTGAACCAGCTGCTCGTCGAGATGGACGGCTTCGACGTGAAGGGCGGCGTCATCCTGATCGCCGCCACCAACCGGCCCGACATCCTGGACCCGGCGCTGCTGCGCCCCGGCCGCTTCGACCGGCAGATCGCCGTCGACCGACCGGACATGCAGGGCCGTCTGGAGATCCTCAAGGTCCACCAGAAGGGCAAGCCGGTCGCCCCGGACGTCGACCTCGCGGCCGTCGCCCGTCGCACCCCCGGCTTCACCGGTGCCGATCTGTCGAACGTCCTGAACGAGGCCGCCCTGCTGACGGCCCGCAGCGACCGCAAGCTGATCGACAACCACATGCTGGACGAGGCGATCGACCGTGTCGTGGCCGGCCCGCAGAAGCGGACCCGGATCATGAGCGACAAGGAGAAGAAGATCACCGCGTACCACGAGGGCGGTCACGCCCTGGTCGCGGCGGCCTCTCCGAACTCCGACCCGGTCCACAAGATCACCATCCTGTCCCGGGGCCGTGCGCTCGGCTACACCATGGTGCTGCCGGACGAGGACAAGTACTCCACCACGCGCAACGAGATGCTCGACCAGCTGGCCTACATGCTGGGCGGCCGCGCCGCCGAGGAGCTCGTCTTCCACGACCCGACCACGGGCGCGGCGAACGACATCGAGAAGGCCACGGCCACGGCCCGCGCGATGGTCACGCAGTACGGCATGACCGAGCGCCTCGGCGCGATCAAGTTCGGCTCCGACAACTCCGAGCCCTTCCTGGGCCGCGAGATGTCGCACCAGCGGGACTACTCCGAAGAGGTCGCCGCGCTGGTCGACGAAGAGGTCAAGAAGCTCATCGAGACCGCGCACAACGAGGCCTGGGAGATCCTGGTCGAGAACCGCGACATCCTCGACAACCTCGTTCTGGCCCTCCTGGAGAAGGAGACGCTGAACAAGGAGGAGATCGCGGAGATCTTCAAGCACGTCGTGAAGCGTCCGGCCCGCCCGGCCTGGACCGGTTCCTCGCGGCGTACGCCCTCCAGCCGGCCGCCGGTGCTGTCCCCCAAGGAGCTCGCCCCGAGCAACAACGGCGCATCGGCCGTCGACTCGGTCGAACTGCCGGCGGACAGCCCCAACAGCACCACCGAGGGCTGATCCCCGCGGTCCGCGAGGGCCGGTCCGCGAGGGCCGGTCCCGGGGGCCGCACCGGGCCCGGAATGGATGCCGCGTCACCCAGGTTCTAGCCTGGGGGGCGCGGCATCGCGCATATGCGCGCCCGGTGGCGGCACCGGTGCCGTGGCGCGAGTCCGTACGAAAGAACCGAGAGAACGAGGCAAGCCCATGACCGATCCGGTGACGCTGGACGCCGAGCGATCCATCGGTGTTTTCGACGAGAAGCGCGCCGAGAACGCCGTCCGTGAGCTGCTGATAGCGGTGGGTGAGGACCCGGACCGGGAGGGCCTGAGGGAGACGCCCGCCCGCGTGGCCCGTGCCTACCGGGAGATATTCGCCGGCCTGTGGCAGGAGCCGGAGGACGTGCTGACCACGACGTTCGACCTCGGCCACGACGAGATGGTGCTGGTGCGGGACATCGAGGTCTACAGCACCTGTGAGCACCACCTGGTCCCCTTCCACGGCGTGGCGCACGTCGGCTACATCCCCGCCACCACCGGCAAGATCACCGGCCTGTCCAAGCTGGCCCGGCTGGTCGACGTCTTCGCGCGGCGCCCGCAGGTGCAGGAGCGCCTCACCACGCAGATCGCGGACTCCCTGATGGAGATCCTGGAGCCGCGCGGCGTCATCGTGGTCGTCGAGTGCGAGCACATGTGCATGTCCATGCGCGGCATCCGCAAGCCCGGAGCCAAGACGCTGACCTCCGCGGTGCGGGGCCAGCTGCGCGACCCCGCCAGCCGCGCCGAGGCGATGAGCCTGATCATGGCCCGCTGAGCCGCCGGCCCCGGGACGTGAAAAGGACCCGCACGAAGGCGGGCCCGGGAGTCGGGCGGCGGTGTGCCGCCCGGGAACGTACTAGGGGGTGTCCGATGGGTCGGCACGGGCCCTGCGGAGCCCGGCACGGCACCTCGCTGCGTTGTCGCATCAGCCGAGGACGCCCGGTCCGAGGCAGATGCTCCGCCGTGCGTTCCTCCCCCGGCTACCGCTGGGAGGTGCCCCCAGCGGACACCGCAGGACCCGCACCGACCCATCGGACACCGCCTTAGGTGCCTAGGCGCTGAGGCGGCTGCCCATCCACTGGAGGGTCGGGTTCAGTTCACGGCGCCAGGTGTTGAAGTTGTGGCCGCCGGTGTCGAGGATGATCGAGGAGACGCGGGCGGGAGCCTTGACCGACTCGATGAACTTCAGCGTGTCCTTGTAGTTGTGCTCGCCCTTCTTGCTGCTGGTCACCAGCAGGGAGACGGGCGGCATGTCCTTGTTCTTCAGGCGCCACAGCAGGTCGTTCTCGTTCTCGAGCTGCTTGCTGCCGCCGAAGAGGTTGCCCGTGGTGGCGTCCTGCGGGGCCTTGTAGTAGCCGGAGAGCGAGGCTGCGGCGCCGTAGGCCTCGGGGTGCCGCATGGCGAACTTGAGCGCGCAGTAGCCGCCGGTCGAGTCGCCGATTATCCCCCAGTTCGCGGCCTTGTCGCCGACGCGGTACTGCTGGGAGATGGCCTTGCGCAGGTCCTTCACGAAGAAGGTCTCGGTCTGGGGGCCGTTGGGTATGTCGATGCATTCGGTGTCGCGCGGCGGGGCGACCGTCGGCCGCATCATCACCAGGATGGTGGGCTGCATCTTCTTCTGCTTGGCGAGCTTGTGAGCCCGCACCGGGTAGTCGAGACCCTTCACCAGGGCCTCGGCGGTGCCGGGGTAGCCGGTCAGCGCGACGGACGCGGGGAACTTGCGGTTGGCGTACTCCGGCTGGAAGTACTCCGGCGGCAGGTAGACGTACGCCGGGCTGTTGATCTTCGACTCGGGGCCGGCGATGTTGATCTTCTCGATCTTGCCGCCCACCCGCGGCACGTTGCCGCGCGGCACCTTCACGGCCTGGGTCTTGACGACCTGGACCCGCTTGCCCGAGGCGCTGTGGTCGACGACCACGCCCTCGTCCTTGACCTGACCGAAGAGGTCGGCCCAGGAGCCGTAGAAGCCGAAGGACTGGTTCGCCCACAGACCGATCGCGGCGAACAGGGACACCTGTGTGGCGAGCATCATGCCCACTCGGGCGAGGACGGACCCGACGTTCTTCTTGCCCAGACGGGGCCAGAGCCAAATGGTCAATGCGAAGAGTGCTACCGCCGCCGCGATGGCCAGCAGTAGGACTGCCATGCTGGTGAGACCCATGAGGTGCTTTCTGCCGAGCGACCCGGCGCCGAGTCGCGGAATGGTTACTTCTTTCCGGGCTCGGCCCCCCACGGAACCTCAACCCCGAAACCGTCGTCCTAGAGGGCGCACATTGTCCGGGTGCTGCCGCCACATGGCGCAGGCCCACTCGACAGGACGACGGGAAGAGATGTCTGTCAGGGTAGATGGCAAAAAGTCCGACGAGGTTCCTTCGGGACCTAAGTGGCTGTCGGGGCTTGCGCGTATCGTCAAGGGCCCCAAGCCCGAAAGCGTGCCCGCCGTCGTCGGCACGGTCGGGGCCCTCATCGGTCTCGCGGACATAGCGGCCGGGGTCATTCCCCGGTTCCGGTGGAGCAGGGTGCACGCCCTCTCCGAGGTGCTGCCCGGCTCCGTGACCCAGCTCGCCGCGGCCGGCTCGATCATCGTCGGCATCCTGCTGCTGATGCTCGCCCACGGCCTCAAGCGCGCCAAGCAGCAGGCCTGGCTGGCGGCCGTGATCCTGCTGCCCATCGGCGCCGCCGCCCAGCTGATCTACCGCCACTCGTACATCGGCGGCGCTCTCTCCCTGCTGCTGTTCGGCTACCTGCTGCGGCACAAGAAGTCGTTCGCGGCCCTGCCGGACCCGCGCAGCCGCTGGAAGGCGCTGGCCAACTTCATCGTCATGGGCGGGGCCAGCTTCGGCCTCGGCTGGGTGATCGTCGGCTCCCACGCCAACCAGATGGTCGGCGACCCGCCGGTGCTGGAGCAGATCGAGCACGTGATCTGGGGCCTCTTCGGCTTCGAGGGCTCGATCCGCTACACCGACCACGTCGACTACACCGTCGGCTACTCCCTGGGCGCCCTCGGCCTGCTGACCGTCGCGACCACCGCCTTCCTGGCGTTCCGCCCGGCGTACCCGGCCCCTGTCCTCACCGAGCAGGACGAGGACCGGCTGCGCGAGCTGCTCGCCAAGCACGGCGCCCGCGACTCCCTGGGTCACTTCGCGCTGCGCCGCGACAAGAGCGTCGTCTTCTCGCCCTCCGGCAAGGCCGCCGTCTCCTACCGCGTCGTCTCCGGCGTGATGCTCGCCAGTGGCGACCCGATCGGTGACGTCGAGGCGTGGCCGGGCGCCATCGAGCAGTTCATGGAGCTGGCCAAGCGGCACTCCTGGACGCCCGCCGTCGCCGGGTGCAGCGAGACCGGCGGCGAGGTGTGGACCCGTGAGACCGGGCTCGACGCCCTGGAGATGGGCGACGAGGCCATCGTCGACGTGGCCGACTTCAGCCTGAGCGGCCGCTCCATGCGAAACGTGCGCCAGATGGTCAAGCGCATCGAGCGCAACGGCTACAGCACCAAGGTGCGCCGGGTCGGCGACCTGAGCCCCGAGGAGCTGGAGGCCGTCCAGAAGGCCGCCAACGCCTGGCGCGACACCGAGGACGAGCGCGGCTTCTCCATGGCCCTGGGCCGCATCGGCGACCCCAAGGACCTGGACGCCATCATCGCCACCGCCCACAAGGACCCCGAGGAGGGCGAGGACTGCCCCTTCGGCGACCTCAAGGCCATGCAGCACTACGTGCCGTGGGGCCCGGACGGCAGCTCCCTGGAGCTCATGCGCCGCGACCGCAGCGCCGACCCCGGCATGAACGAGCTGCTGATCGTGGCCTTCCTCCAGGCCGCGCCCGAGCTGAAGGTCAAGCGCATGTCGCTGAACTTCGCGTTCTTCCGCTCGGCCCTGGAGCGCGGCGGCAAGCTGGGCGCGGGCCCGGTGGTGCGCGTCCAGCGCGCGGTGCTGGTCTTCCTCTCGCGCTGGTTCCAGATCGAGTCGCTGTACAAGTTCAACGAGAAGTTCCGGCCGCGCTGGGAGCCGCGCTTCGTGGTCTTCCCCAACAACCGCGACCTGCCCCGCATCGGCTTCGCGATGATGCAGGCGGAGGGCTTCCTGGAGCTGCCGCGCCTGCTGCGCCGCCGCCCGGTCGACCCGCAGCGGCTCGCGCAGGACGAGGACGAGAACGGCGCCTCGGCGCAGAACGAGGTCACGCGGGCCGCGTGACGCGCCGCCAGCCGGCACCCGCCGTACGAAGGCCCTTCCCGGACACCGTCCGGGGAGGGCCCTTTCGGCTGGGTGGACGCGGTCACCCTCTTATGGCCCTCCGGCCGGGGGGTCCCGGGTCCACGGCACGCCCTAGGCTGGTCTGTATGAGTACGTTCAACGGCCGCGTCGGGCCGGTCGGACTGCCCGAGTGGGACCGCTGCGCGGTGATGGGCGTGGTCAACGTCACGCCCGATTCGTTCTCCGACGGTGGTCACTGGTTCGACACGGCCCTCGCGGTGAAGCGGGGCCTGGAGCTCACCGCCGCCGGCGCCGACCTGGTCGACGTGGGCGGGGAGTCCACCCGTCCGGGTGCGGTGCGGGTCGACGAGGACGAGGAGCTGCGCCGCGTCGTCCCGGTGGTCCGCGAGCTGGCGGGCGAGGGCGTGGTGGTGTCCGTGGACACCATGCGCGCCTCGGTCGCCGAGGCCGCGGTCGAGGCGGGCGCGGTGCTGGTCAACGACGTGAGCGGCGGTCTCGCGGACCCGGCGATGGTGCCCGTGGTGGCGGCGGCCGGCGTGCCGTTCGTGGTGATGCACTGGCGCGGCTTCAGCGCCGACATGAACAGCCGGGCGGTCTACGGTCCCGACGTGGCCGGAGAGGTCGTCGGGGAGCTGCGGCAGCGCGTGGACGCGGTGGTCGCGGGGGGCGTGGACCCGCGGCGGCTCGTGGTCGACCCCGGTCTGGGCTTCGCCAAGAACGCCGAGCAGGACCTGGCGCTGGTCGCCCGGCTGGGCCGGTTCCGCCGGGAGCTGGGGCTTCCCATGCTGGTGGCGGCCTCCCGCAAGCGGTTCCTGGGCCGGGTGCTGGCCGGCCCCGACGGCGACCCGCCGCCGGCCCGTGAGCGGGACGCGGCCACGGCCGCCGTCTCCGCGCTGGCGGCCCGCGAGGGCGCCTGGGCGGTGCGGGTGCACGAGGTCCGGCCGAGCGCGGACGCGGTCCGGGTCGTCCGGGCGGTGGAGCGCGCGGCGGCCGCAGAGGGGGCGGTGTGAGCACCGCCCGGACGGACAGCGAGCGGGTGGAGCTGGCGAACACCGCCCTGTACGAGGCGATGGAGCGCGGCGACACGGCGGCCATGGAGCGGCTGTGGCTCAAGGATCCCGGCACCGACGTCTCGTGCGTGCACCCCGGCTGGCCGGTGCTGCGGGGCCGGAGCGAGGTCCTGCGCTCGTACGCCCTGATCATGGCGAGCACCGACTACATCCAGTTCTTCCTGACGGACGTCGAGGTGTCGGTGGCCGGGGACACGGCCCTGGTGACCTGCACGGAGAACATCCTCAGCGGCGGCCCGGCCGAGACCGAGGGCGAGCTGGGGCCGCTCGTGGGCCAGCTGGTCGTGGCCACGAACGTCTTCCGGCGGTCCGGGGACGAGTGGAAGGTCTGGTCGCACCACGGCTCGCCGGTCCTGGCGGGCCGCGAGGACGAGGAGGACGACGACTCCGCCGAGCCGACGGCGTGACGGTGGTCACGGCGCGGGAAGGGGTCGGTGCCGCAGGGTAGGTCCGGGCCACACGTCAGTGTGAGGACAAGTGGCCACTCGTTCGAGCTGCTTGCCGCCTGGGTAGGGGTGCAGCACAGGATCTTCGGGTACGCGCGGCGGGAGCCGCTCGCGGGCCCGCGGCCGGGCGCTGTCGGTGTCCGCAGGTAGATTCGAAGGCGGGCAACCCGGCCGAAGGCAGGGAAGGGCGATGCGCGGGCCGCGGCCGGCGCACGCCCGTACCGACAACCAGCTGGAGTGATTCGTGTGGATCGTGTCGCGCTGCGCGGCTTGAAGGCTCGTGGGCACCACGGGGTGTTCCCCCGGGAGCGCGAGGAAGGCCAGACCTTCATCGTGGACCTGGTGCTGAGCCTGGACACCCGGCCTGCCGCGGCCGACGACGACCTCGCGAAGACAGTGCACTACGGCATCGTGGCGGAGGAGGTCGTCGACATCGTCCAGGGCGAACCGGTCGACCTCATCGAGACGCTCGCCGAGCGGATCGCCGAGCAGTGCCTCAAGCACGATCCGGTACGGGAGGTCGAGGTGGTCGTGCACAAGCCCGACGCCCCGATCACCGTGCCGTTCGACGACGTGACGATCACTATCACCCGGAGCCGAGTATGAGCAGCAGCGACCCGACCGTGCAGCCGGTGCCCTCCTCCGTGGTGGAGCGGGTGGACGCCGCCGACGTGACCCTGAGCAATCCCAAGCGAGCCGTGATCTCGATCGGCAGCAACCTGGGCAACCGCCTGGAGACCCTCCAGGGCGCGGTCGACGCGCTGGAGGACACGCCGGGCCTGCGGGTCAAGGCCGTGTCGCCCGTCTACGAGACCGAGCCCTGGGGCGTCGAGTCCGGCACCCAGCCGTCGTATTTCAACGCGGTCGTCCTCGTGAAGACCACCCTGCCGCCGGACTCGCTCCTGGAGCGCGGGCACGCGATCGAGGAGGCCTTCGAGCGGGTGCGCGACGAGCGCTGGGGCCCGCGCACCCTCGACGTCGACATCGTGGCCTATCAGGACGTCGTCTCCGACGACCCGGCGCTGACCCTGCCCCACCCGCGCGCGCACGAGCGCGCCTTCGTGCTCGTGCCGTGGTACGACGTGGACCCGGAGGCGGAGGTCCCCGGGCACGGCCCGGTGGCCGAGCTGCTGGCCGGGCTCAGCCTGGAATCGGTGGCGCCCCGCGCCGACCTGGAACTCCGGCTGCCCGAGTAGGCGTTGGTCCTACGACCGAACCACCACCAGTGACGAGGAGCGACGGCTCGGTGAAGCAACTTCGGATCGGGGTGCTGGTCGGGCTCTTCGCCGTGGCCGGAGTGCTGGCCTGGGCGGCCGCCCGGCTGTGGGACTCCTTCGGCACCCTGCCGAGCGTGCCCGTGGCGGCGCCCATCGTGCTGGCCGTCATCGCGGTGGTCCTCTTCGCGACGGCCCTCTCGCTCCGGGCCCGGCTGCGCGCCCAGCGGGAGCGACGGCCCGGCGCGAAGGGCGTCGACCCGCTGCTGGCGGCCCGCGCCGTCGTCTTCGGCCAGGCCAGTGCGCTGGTCGCCGCGCTCGTGGCGGGCATGTACGGCGGCGTCGGCGTCTTCCTCCTCATCGACGGCCTCGACACCCCGGCCCGCCGCGACCAGGCGATCTACACGGGAGCGTCGGTGCTGGCGGCCGCCTGCGTGGTAGCGGCCGCGTTCTTCATGGAGCGCGTGTGCAAGCTTCCGGAGGACGACGACGAGGACGGAGGCGCGGGGGCGTCCCGCGCCTAGCCTTCCCGCCTGGCCTTCCCGCCTCGTCGGGGCCTCAGAGGCCCGGCACCGTCTCCACCTGTGCCTCGCTGCGCGAGCGGCCCCGCGCGTCCGCCTCGATCGAGCGCCGCAGCGCCTCGTGCAGGCGCGCCGGTGTGAGCACGCCCAGGAAGTGGTCCGCCGACTCGCCGTCCAGGACGGCGATCCAGCCCGCGTCGTGCTGGAGCATCGTGCTGAACGCCTGCTTGAGCGACGCACCCAGCGGAAGCCACGCGTCCATGCGGCGGGCGCGGTCGCGGACCCGTACCGCGCCGGCTCCGGCGGCGGCCTGGGCGGCCTCGGCCGAGATCCATCCGTGGAGGCGGTCCGAGTCGTCCAGGACCACCGCCCAGCGCGCGCCCTCCAGGTCGAGCCGTTCGGCCGCCTCGGACAGCCGGTCGTCGAGGTGCACGACCGGAGGCTGTTCGAGGTCGCCGGCCTCGATGGTCGTCACCGACAGGCGCTTCAGGCCCCGGTCGGCCCCGACGAAGTCGGCGACGTAGGGGGTGGCGGGCGCACCGAGCACCGCCGCGGGGGCGTCCAACTGTTCGATCCGGCCGTTCCCGTAGACCGCGATCCGGTCGCCCAGTCGAACGGCCTCCTCGATGTCGTGGGTGACGAACAGCACCGTCTTGCGCACCTGCGACTGAAGGCGCAGGAACTCCGTCTGGAGGTGCTCGCGCACGACCGGGTCGACGGCTCCGAACGGTTCGTCCATCAGGAGTACGGGCGGGTCGGCGGCGAGCGCCCGGGCCACGCCGACACGCTGGCGCTGGCCACCGGAGAGCTGGTCGGGGTAGCGGTCGCCGTAGACGGAGGGGTCGAGCCCGACGAGGTCGAGGAGCTCGGCCGCCCGCTCGCGCGCCCGCTTGCGCTGCCAGCCCAGCAGGTGCGGCACGGCCGCGGTGTTCTCCAGCACCGTCTTGTGCGGGAACAGGCCGACCTGCTGGATCACGTAGCCGATGCGGCGCCGCAACCGGACGGGGTCGACGGTGGCGATGTCCTCGCCGTCGACCAGGATGCGGCCGCTGGTCGGCTCGATCAGCCGGTTGACCATCTTCATCGTGGTGGTCTTGCCACAGCCGGACGGCCCCACGAGCGTGACCAGCTCACCCTCGGCCACCTCGAAGGACAGGTCGTCCACGGCCGTCGTGCCGTCGGCGTACCGCTTGGTCACATGCTCGAATCGGATCATGGCTCCCCATTGTGGCCGTACTTCCGCTCGAACAATGTTGCCGTTCCATGGCGGCCGGAGGCGAATGTCAGAGCGCGGGGTTAGGGTCGCCAGTGACCGACCGTGAAGGCCAAGGGGGAGGTGAGGGCTCGGATGGCGCATCAGAACTGCCTGATCACCAACGACTGGATCTGCGGCGCGTACGTCCGGACGCGAAGTCAGGAGCTCACGGACGCCACGCTCCAGCACATCGGCATCACCCTCGCGTCGGTGGCCATCGGGCTGCTCGTCGCCTTTCCCCTCGCGCTGGTGGCCCGCAGATGGAAGGTCGTGGCGGGGCCGGTCCTCGGCGCGACCACCGTCCTCTACACGGTGCCGTCGCTGGCGATGTTCTCCCTGCTGGTCCCGGTCTTCGGGCTGTCGGCTGCGGTCGTGGTGACCGGCCTGGTGCTGTATTCGCTGACGGTCCTCGTACGGAACATCCTGGCCGGCCTCGCCGCCGTTCCGGAGGAGACCCGCGAGGCCGCGCGCGGCATGGGCTACGGTCCGGTGAGACTCCTCTTCGGGGTGGAACTGCCCCTGGCCCTGCCGGCCGTGATGGCCGGTCTGCGCATCACCACGGTCTCGACCGTCTCGCTCACCACGGTCGGGGCCATCATCGGCTACGGCGGCCTGGGCAATCTGCTGTATGACGGCATGCGCAGCTATTTCAAGGCGCAGGTCCTCACGGCGTCCGTGCTGTGCGTGGCGCTCGCCGTCCTGGCCGACCTGGCGCTGCTGCTCGTGCAGCGGCTGCTGACGCCGTGGACGCGGACCAGGCGCCGCGCGGGGAAGCGCGGTCGCGTGGTCGTGGAGAAGGCGGTGGCCGCCTGATGGGAGTCATCGAGCGCACCTGGGACTGGCTCACCACCGGCGCCCACTGGTCCGGCACCGACGGCGTGTGGCACCGGCTCGGCGAGCACCTGTTCCTGACCGCCGTCTGCCTGCTCATCTCCTGTGCGATCGCGTTGCCCGTCGCCGTGCTCCTCGGGCACGTGGGCAAGGGCGGCGCCCTCGCGGTGAACATCTCCAACGTGGGGCGGGCGGTGCCGACCTTCGCGGTGCTGGTGCTGCTCCTGCTCAGCCCGCTGGGCACGCATGGCTCCTGGCCCACCGTCATCGCGCTGGTGCTCTTCGCGATACCCCCGCTGCTGACCAACGCCTATGTCGGCATGCGCGAGGTCGACCGGGACATGATCGAGGCGGCCCGGGGCATGGGCATGACGGGCGGTCAGGTGATCGCCCGGGTGGAGCTTCCGCTGGCCTTCCCCCTGATCGTCACGGGTGTCCGGTCCGCCGCCGTCCAGGTGGTGGCCACCACCACGCTCGCCGCGCTCGCCGGCGGGGGCGGCCTCGGCCGGATCATCACGGCCGGCTTCCGGCTGACCGACACCGCGCAGGTGGTGTCCGGTGCCCTGCTGGTGGCCGGGCTCGCGCTGCTGGTCGAGGGCGCGTTCGTCCTGCTGCAACGGCTGCTCGACCCGATGCGCCGGCCGCGGCCCAAGGCGGCCGCCGCCCCGGGCACGGCGCCGGCCTGAGGGGTGGGGCCGCAGGCCCGGCCCCTCGGCACGTACACCGCACGACCTCGTGCGTCCGACTGGATGGAGAACCGCATGACCCGCAGCACGCGCCGAGCGCGCACCCCCCGCGCCCTGCTGGCGGTGGCCGGCGTCGGTGTCTTGACGGCGGGCCTCAGCGCGTGCGGCGGCGACAGCCTGGAGAAGTCCGGCGGGCGCGCCGACGGTGGCGGCAAGGGCTCGCTGGTCGTCGGGTCGGCGTCGTTCACCGAGTCCAAGGTGCTGGCGGAGATATACGCGGCCCTGCTGCGGGACGCCGGATATTCCACGTCGATCAAGACCGTCGACGCGCGGGAACTGTATGAACCGGCGATGGAGAGGGGCGAGATCGATGTCGTTCCCGAGTACGCGGCGACGCTCGCCGAATTCCTGAACAAGCACCAGAACGGGAAGGACGCCCCGCCCGTCGCGTCGGCCGATGCCGACACCACCGTCAAGGCCCTTCGGAAACTGGCCGAGCCGCGCGGTCTGAAGGTCCTCGACCCCGGCCGGGCGGTCGATCAGAACGCCTTCGCCGTGACCTCCGACTTCGCGACGGAACACCAGCTCAAGACCCTTTCCGACCTGGGAAAGTCGAAGGTGGGGGTGAAGCTCGCGGCGGGCGACGAATGTTCGCAGCGCCCCTTCTGCCGCCCCGGCCTGGAGAAGACGTACGGCATCGACGTCACCGGCCTCGACCCGCTGGAGGTCGGCAGCCCGCAGGCGAAGCAGGCGGTCAAGGACGGCAAGGACCAGCTGCTGCTGACCACCACGACGGACGCCACCCTCGAACAGTTCGGGCTGGTGCTGCTCAAGGACGACAAGGACCTTCAGAACTCCGACAACGTCCTGCCGGTGGTGAATGCGAAGAAGGCCGGCACGGAGGAGATCGCCTATGCCCTCGGCAAGCTCAACAGGGTGTTGACCACGGCGGATCTCACCGAACTCAACAAGAAGGTCGACGCGGAGCGGCTCAAGCCCGCCGATGTCGCCGCCCGCTACCTCAAGCAGAAGAGGCTTGTGGGGAAGCGGTGAAGTAGGGGAGAAGTAAGATCAAGGGAAGAGTTTGGTGGTGGGGTCACACTCCTGCGGCAACGCACGGTAAGTTTCAGGCCATGCCACGAGGACGCCACCGCCATTCCGCACCCCTGCACCGGCTTCTTCCCCCGCTTGCGGTCGCCGCGACTTCGGTCGTCTGCGCCGCGGGCACTTTGGCGGTCGGCGAAACCGCCGTGATCCGCAGCCTCGCCGTGGCCGCCTCGGCGGCCACCGTCGTCGGCTCGGTGCTGATGCGCCGCTGGGACCGTGCCGCCGGCAAGCGCGTCGCCCAGCTCAGCGCCGCCCGTACGCGCGACGAGTGGAAGACCGACGAGCGCATAGCGGAGCTGGAGACGGACCTCGAGGAGACGCGTCTGCAGCGCGGCCGGCTCGAAGGCAAGCTGCGGGCGAAGCGCGCGGAGCTGGCACGGCTGCGCACGGAGCACGCCGACCTCCTGCGGCGTTACGCCACGGCCGAGACCGAGCGCGCGAGCGCGCTGGAGGGCCGGCGACTTCTGGAGAAGGGCGCGCCCAAGGACGGGGGCAAGGGTCCCGGGGGCGGGGACAAGGCCCCGGTCCCCAAGGCCCTGGAAGCCGCCGGGCCGGCTTCCGGCCCGCGCTCCGAGACGTCCCTCGACGCCGCCGCCTACCGCAAGGCGGCCGAGGCGCTGAAGGGCCTGGAGCGCAAGGCCGCGACGCGGCGCGCGGAGGACGGGGCCGCCGCGGCCCCCGCCGCCCCGGTCTCTCCTCTGCCGTCCGACGTTCCCGTGGCCCGGCGCCCCACGGTCCGCACGCAGGGGGGCTTCGACTTCTTCGGCAACAGCGCGCAGGCGAACGGGAAGAAGCCGGTCGCCGCTCTGCCGGCGGCCCGGCCGGTCGAGGAGCAGGACCTCGCGGACGTCGTCGGCGAGGAGGCGCTCGCGGAAGCGGGCGCGGACGCCGGGAGCGCGGTCGAGGTCGAGGACGAGAGCGACGGCGAGGTCATCGACCTGACGGCGCACGACGAGACCGAGCAGATCGACGTCGTGGAGCTGCGCAGCGCGATCTCCTAGAGCGTGTGCGGAAGGGGCGGGTGAGGGGCTTTCCCCTCCCCGCCCCTTCGCCGTGTCCGGGGGCGGTCCGCCCCCGTCCGCCGGTTATTTGTCGATGTCGCCCACGACGAAGAACAGCGAGCCCAGGATCGCGACCATGTCGGCCACCAGCGTGCCCGGCAGGAGTTCGGTCAGGGCCTGGATGTTGTTGAAGGAAGCCGAGCGCAGCTTGAGGCGGTAGGGCGTCTTGTCGCCCTTCGAGACCAGGTAGTAGCCGTTGAGGCCCAGCGGGTTCTCGGTCCAGACGTAGGTCGCGCCCTCGGGGGCCTTGAGGACCTTGGGCAGGCGCTGGTTGATCGGGCCGGGCGGCAGCTCGGCCATCCGGTCCAGGCAGGCGTCCGCCAGGTCCAGCGCGTTGTGGGTCTGCTCCAGGAGGCACTCGAAGCGGGCCAGGCAGTCGCCCTCCTCGCGCGTGACGACCTTCAGGACGTCGCCCAGCTCGCCGTACGCCAGGTACGGCTCGTCGCGCCGCAGGTCGAAGTCCACGCCGGACGCGCGGGCGATCGGGCCGCTCACGCCGTAGGCGTGCACGGCCTCCGGGGACAGGACGCCGACGCCGCGCGTACGGCCGCGGAAGATCTCGTTGCCGAGCACGAGCCGGTCGTAGACGTCCATCCGCGAGCGGACCTCGGCGACCGCGTGCCGGGCCCGGCCGAGCCAGCCGGCCGGGAGGTCCTCCTTGAGGCCGCCGACGCGGTTGAACATGTAGTGCATCCGGCCGCCGGAGACCTCCTCCATGACCGTCTGCAGCTCCTCCCGCTCGTGGAAGGCGTGGAAGACGGGGGTGATGCCGCCGAGCTCCAGGGGGTACGAGCCGAGGAACATGAGGTGGTTGAGGACCCGGTTGAGCTCGGCCAGCAGCGTGCGGGTCCACACCGCGCGCTCGGGCACCTCCATGCCCAGCATCCGCTCGACGGCGATGACGACGCCCAGCTCGTTGGAGAACGCCGACAGCCAGTCGTGGCGGTTGGCGAGCATGATGATCTGCCGGTAGTCGCGGGCCTCGAACAGCTTCTCCGCGCCCCGGTGCATGTACCCGATGACCGGCTCGGCCTCGGTGACCCGCTCGCCGTCCAGAACGAGGCGCAGCCGCAGCACACCGTGGGTGGACGGGTGCTGAGGCCCGATGTTGAGCACCATGTCCGTGCTCTCCGCCGCACCGCCGATGCCGACTGTCGTCTCCGTCATGGGAACAGTTTCTCAGCCTTCCGGGTCCCGGCCTTCCGAGGGCGGCCCGGCAGGGCCGTCCGCCACCAGGTCCGCGCAGGCCGCGCCCACGGGCTGGAGCAGCCAGCCGAAGCCGCCGAGCCCGCCGGGGGCCGTCAGCTCGGCGGCCTCGCCGGCCCGGCCCAGCGCCCGTACGTAGGCCACGGGGTCGGTCGAGGCGAGCGAGAGTGGCGGGCGGCCGCCGTCCACGCCGAGGGCGCGGAGGGCCTCGCGCTGGCTGATCAGTGAGCCGGCCGGGCCGTGGTCCGCGCCCGCCGCCGCGCAGGCGTCCAGGGCGACGTGGGCGGTGATGTCGCAGGAGCCGTCCGGTACGGGCCGCACCTCACGGCCGTCGCGGAAGCCCGTGAGGGTGCCCATGGGCGGACGGGACGCGCGCGCGTGCGCGTAGTCCACCGCCACGGCCAGTCCGGCCCGCAGTCCCGCGACGGCCCCGGCCCACGCGGCGTCGCGCGGCCGGCCGATCTCGGCGCGGGAGCCGGGGGGCGCTCCCTCCAGCGGCCACCAGCCGGCCAGCCACGCGGCGTCCTCGCCGGCCACCGGGTCACCCAGCAGCTCCTCGCCGTCCGGTCGCACGAGCACCTGGCGGGCGGTGCCGTCGCCGTCCGCCTCCGCGACGTCGAGGGGGACGTTGTCCAGCCACTCGTTGGCGAAGAACAGGCCGGTGACCCCGTCGGGCGGGGTGTCCAGCCAGATCACCCGGGGATCGAGCCCGGCCGGCCGGGCGGCGATCTCCACGGCGTACGGACGCAGCCGTTCCGTCAACTCCGCGGGGCAGTGCGCCAGCACCCCGGTGACCAGTTCCCCGCGCCCCGCACCCATATCGGTGAACGCCAGCTCCGCCGGGTGCCCGAGGGCGGCGTCCACGCGGCACAGCAGGTCCGCCACGGCCCTGGCGTAGAGGGGCGAGGCGTGGACGGACGTACGGAAGTGACCGGCGGGGCCCTCAGGGCGGCGGTAGAAGCCGTCGGGTCCGTACAGGGCGGCCTGCGCCGCCTCCCGCCAGGTTCTCGTTCCGCTTGCCATACGGACACGGTATGCCGGACGCCCCGGGTCGGGCCGGGCGGCGCCCGGCCCCGCCTCCACCTTGGGGAGTAGACGAGAAGCGGTCGGATCGATCGCCGGGCTGACCCCGGCGGGGACTCGGCGTGCCTACGCTGGGTGACGTGCAGCGCCTCTACGACTTCCTCCGCAGACACCCCACGGGTGTGGACAGCTTCTGGGCCCTCCTGCTGCTGGGCATCAGCGGGCTGTCCATCGCCGAGGGCGCGGGGTCGGGGTCGAGGGCCGTGCTCGTGCTGACCACGCTCACGCTGTGCTTGGTGATCGCCCTGCGCCGGCGCTTCCCGGAGAAGATGCTGCTGCTGGCGACGGCGGCCGGGCTGGTGCAGCTGGCGTGCGACATCAGCGCGAACGTCGCGGACTTCGCCATGCTCGTGATCATCTACACCGTGGCGTCCGGCGGCACCCGCTGGGCCTCCCGGTACGCGCTGGTGGGCGGCCTGGCCGCACCGGCGATCGCGAGCCTGCGCTGGCCGGACGGCCACCAGAGCGTGGGGCAGGCCATCGTCGCGACGGCCTTCGTCACCGTTCCCTTCGTCCTGGCCTGGGTGCTCGGCGACTCGGTGCGCACCCGCCGCGCCTACTGGGCCCAGCTGGAGGAGAAGGCCCGGCGGCTGGAGAAGGAGCGCGAGCAGCAGGCGCAGATCGCGGTCACGGCCGAGCGGGCGCGCATCGCCCGCGAGCTGCACGACGTCGTCGCGCACAACGTGTCGGTGATGGTGGTGCAGGCGGACGGTGCCGCCTACGTCCTGGACGCTTCGCCCGAGCAGGCCAAGCAGGCGCTGGAGACGATCTCCGGCACCGGCCGGCAGGCCCTGGCCGAGATGCGCCGCCTGCTGGGCGTGCTGCGCACCGAGGAGGGCGGCGAGGGCGGCAGTTACGTCCCACAGCCCGACGTCGAGCAGATCGGCGAGCTGGTCGAGCAGGTGCGCGGCGCGGGACTGCCGGTGGACTTCCAGGTCGAGGGCGCGCCGCGGCCGCTGCCGAGCGGCGTGGAGCTGACCGCCTACCGCATCGTGCAGGAGGCGCTGACCAACACCCGCAAGCACGGCGGTCCGGACGTGGGCGCCAGCGTGCGGCTCACCTATTTCGACGACGGCCTGGGGCTGCTCGTCGAGGACGACGGCCGGGGCGCGCAGCACGAGCTGTACGAGTCGGGAGGCGCGGACGGCATGGGGCACGGCATGATCGGGATGCGCGAGCGCGTCGGCATGGTGGGGGGCACCCTGGACGCGGGGCCGCGGCCCGGCGGCGGGTTCCGGATCAGCGCGCTGCTGCCGATCAAGCCCGGTGGCCGCTGACGCGCGCCGGTCCGCATCCCCCGCCTCCCCACCTCACTCCGACCGACCCGACCCGAAACTCGAGAGGGACCCCCGCATGGCGATCCGCGTGATGCTCGTCGACGACCAGGTGCTGCTGCGCACCGGCTTCCGCATGGTGCTGGCCGCCCAGCCCGACATGGAGGTCGTCGCCGAGGCGGGGGACGGCGCCGAGGCGCTGGAGGTGCTGGCCGGCACCGCCGTGGACGTCGTCCTGATGGACGTCCGCATGCCCCGGCTGGACGGCGTGGAGGCGACGCGCCGCATCTGCGCCCAGGACGATCCGCCGAAGGTGCTGATCCTGACCACGTTCGACCTCGACGAGTACGCCTTCTCCGCGCTCAAGGTCGGGGCCAGCGGCTTCATGCTCAAGGACGTGCCGCCGGCCGAGCTGCTGGGCGCGATCAGGTCCGTGCACAGCGGCGACGCGGTGGTGGCCCCCAGCACCACGCGACGGCTGCTGGACCGCTTCACGCCGATGCTGCCGAGCGCCGGGAACGAGCCGACCAGCGCGGAGCTGGGCCGGCTCACCGAACGGGAGCGCGAGGTGATGCTGCTGGTCGCCCAGGGGCTGTCGAACGGCGAGATCGCGGCACGGCTGGTGCTGTCGGAGGCGACGGTGAAGACCCACGTGGGGCGGATCCTCACCAAGCTGGGGCTGCGGGACCGGGTGCAGGTGGTGGTGATGGCCTACGAGAGCGGCCTCGTGCGCGCCGGCGGCGGCGGGCCGATGCGCTAGCCCCCCTCTGTCCGGTGGACCGGCGGCCCCTGCGGACGAGCCGTGGCTCAGCGCAGCACGCCCTCCAGGAAGTCGCTGCCGAGCCGGGCCACCACGGTCACGTCCAGCTGGTGCATGACGTACCGGCCGCGCCGGCGCGTGGTGACCAGGCCGGCCTTCTTCATGACCGCGATGTGCCGGGACACCTCGGGCGCGCTGATGTCGTGCGCGGCCGCCAGCTCGCCGGTGGTGTAGGACGCCCGCGCCAGGTAGCGGCACATGCGGATGCGCATCGGGTGGGACAGGGCCTCCAGGCGCAGCGTCAGCAGGTCGAGGGAGCGGGGTCCGGGCAGCTCGGGGGCGGCGACGGGGTAGTGGACGACGGGGCGCCAGCTGCGGGCGTGCAGCACCCACAGGTGGGGCCAGCCGAACGAGGACGGGACGAACGTGACGCCCGGGCCGACCGCCGGGTCGAGTGCGGTCGTCCGGCCGCTGCCGAGCTTGTCGACGTGGATGCGGGACCCGTCGTCCGCCAGCGTCACGGCGGACGACACCTCGGCCAGCGCCTCGGCCAGGCCCTTGTGCCGCAGCACCTCGGTCTTGTGCCGGGCGTCGGCGGCGAGCTGGACGCGCACACGCTGCCAGATGTCGTGGAAGAACGCCTCCGCGCAGTCCTCGAACAGGCGGCGCATCCAGGCCCGTACGGCGGGCGGGTCGTCCAGCAGCCGCTTGGCGAACGACAGCGGGCGGGGGCCGCGCGCCGTGGCCCGTTCGAGTGCCTGCTCCCGGGCCTCGGCGTCGACGAGGGGCGACGGGGCGCCGCTGCCGTAGCGGCTCGTGCAGGAGATCTCCATGGCGGCGTCGACGAACAGCTCGTCGCTCAGCCGGTCCAGCATGTCCAGGTCCTCGGCGAGCGTGGCGCCCGGCTGGCCCTGGGTGTCGGGCAGCGCCGCGAACGGCAGCGCGATGTCGGAGAACGTGGACGTCCACAGGAAGTCCGCCTCGCACAGCCGGTCCGCGAGCTCGGGCTTGAGGGCCGAGCTCGTCGCGGTGGTCCAGCCGTGCAGGCCGGGGTGGTGCCCCGGTTCGGCCAGGGCGTGCAGCGCGGTGCACAGCTCCAGCAGGGGGGAGGGGCGGAACACCAGGCGCTCGGGCGGCAGCCCTGCGATGTCGATCGTCACGCTCATGTGGTCATCGTGCCTTTCTTTTCGCAGGCCGGGGACGTCATTTGACGGTCATCGTCAATCCACGCGCCAGCGGGCCGAAGTGCACAGCACCGTGGAGCACATGAACGCCACTCAGCAGCACATGCTCGACCTCTACCGCGCCGCCCAGCACCAGGAGCCGGCTCCGCCCGCGCCGGGCACCGCCGAGCGGCAGGTCGTACGGGAGTTCCGCACCTGGCGCCGGTTCCAGGCGGTCGTCGACGAGCGGGCCGCGCACCGCCGCGCCCGCTGGGCGGCACTCTTCCGCCCGTTCCGCACCACTGTCGGGGCCGCCACCCCCGAGGCCGCCGCCCCGCAGGCGCCGCTCCGGCCCGAGCTCCGCTCCCCGGCCCGGCTCCTCGCCGACCGCACGCCCGAAGACTGCGCCCGCCCGGCCGGGCGCTGAGCCGCCGGTCGTCCACAAGGCGGCCACCAGAACGCGGCCCGAGCCGTCCACAGCCGGGGGACGGCCCACCCAGTCGCCGGAAGCGTCTCGCGTAGCATGACAAGGGAATCGTCCGGTACCCCCGCGGACTGGAACGGAAGGCATCCCGCCGCGTGAACGCACATCTTTCCTCCGAGCCCGTCAGCCCGCAGGACCGACCCGCCAGGCTCACCGTCGGCGTGGTCGGCGCCGGCCGCGTCGGGCCGGCACTGGCCGCGTCGCTGCAGCTCGCCGGGCACCGCCCGGTCGCCGTGTCCGGCGTCTCCGACGCCTCCCGGCGTCGCGCCGCGGCGCTGCTGCCCGGCGTGCCCGTCACGACGCCTGCGGAGGTGCTCGCCCGCGCCGAGCTCGTCCTGCTGACCGTGCCCGACGACGCCCTGCCCGACCTGGTCGCGGGGCTCGCCCGGACCGGTGCCGTGCGCCCCGGCCAGCTGCTGGTGCACACGTCCGGCCGGCACGGCACCGCCGTCCTCGACCCGGCCACCCGCGCCGGCGGTCTGCCGCTGGCCCTGCACCCCGCCATGACCTTCACCGGCACCCCCGTCGACGTCCAGCGGCTGGCCGGCTGCTCCTTCGGCGTCACCGCCCCGCAGGAACTGCGGCTGGCGGCGGAGGCCCTGGTCATCGAGATGGGCGGCGAGCCCGAGTGGATCGAGGAGGCCGCCCGCCCGCTCTACCACGCGGCCCTCGCCCTCGGCGCCAACCACCTCGTCACGCTGGTGGCCCAGGCCATGGAGGTGCTGCGCACGGCCGGTGTCGAGAACCCCGCCCGCATGCTCGGCCCCCTCCTCGGCGCCGCCCTCGACAACGCCCTGCGCAGCGGCGACGCCGCCCTGACCGGCCCGGTGGCCCGCGGCGACGCCGGCACCGTCGCCGCGCACATCACGGAGCTGCGCAGCCACGCCCCCCAGGCCGTCGCCGGCTACCTGGCCATGGCCCGTACGACCGCGGACCGCGCCCTCGCGCACGGCCTGCTCAAGCCGGAACTGGCGGAGGACCTGCTCGGTGTCCTCGCGGACGGAGGCAACCAGTGACCATCCAGCTCAGCCGCGAGGCCGCGGAGCTGCACGCCCTCCCGCGCGGCGGCCGCCGCGCCGTCGTGATGACCATGGGCGCCCTGCACGAGGGGCACGCCACGCTCGTCCGCGAGGCGCGCCGGCTGGCGGGGGAGGACGGCCAGGTCGTCGTCACCGTCTTCGTCAACCCGCTCCAGTTCGGCCCCGGCGAGGACCTCGACCGCTACCCGCGCACCCTCGAAGCCGATCTGCTGATCGCCGAGCGGGCCGGCGCCGACGTCGTCTTCGCCCCCTCCGTCGAGGAGGTCTACCCCGGCGGCGAGCCCCAGGTCCGCGTCACCGCGGGCCCGATGGGCGAGCGGCTGGAGGGCGCCTCCCGCCCCGGCCACTTCGACGGCATGCTCACCGTCGTCGCCAAGCTGCTGCACCTCACGCTGCCGGACCTCGCCCTCTTCGGGCAGAAGGACGCCCAGCAGCTCGCCCTGATCCGGCGCATGGTGCGCGACCTCAACTTCCCCGTCGAGATCGTCGGCGTCCCCACGGTCCGCGAGGGCGACAACCTCGCCCTGTCGAGCCGCAACCGCTACCTGTCGGACGCCGACCGGGCCACGGCGCTGGAGATCTCCCGCGCCCTGCTGACCGCCGCGGACGCCGCCGAGAAGGGCGCGGCGCCCGTCCGCCGCTCCGCCCGCGCGGTCCTCGACGACGCGGCGGGCATGGAGCCGCCGCTGCGCCTCGACTACGTGGCGCTCGTCGACCCCGCCGACTTCACCGAGGTCCCCGACGACTACACCGGCGAGGCCGTCCTCGCCGTCGCGGCCAAGGTGGGCGCCACCCGTTTGATCGACAACCTTCCCCTCACCGTGGGAGCCGCACGATGACCGGCATACGGCTCCCCGCCCCCCGCCCCGGCTGGTCCGTCGACGCCGACGTCGTCGTCATCGGTTCCGGGGTCGCGGGCCTGACCGTCGCCCTGCGCTGCGCCGCCGCCGGTGCCCGGGTCGCCGTCGTCACCAAGGCGCGCCTCGACGCCGGGTCCACGCGCTGGGCCCAGGGCGGCATCGCGGCCGCCCTCGGCGACGGGGACACCCCCGAGCAGCACCTCGACGACACGCTCGTCGCGGGCGCCGGCCTGTGCTCCGACGAGGCCGTACGGACACTGGTCACCGAGGGCCCCGACGCGGTGCGCCGCCTCATCGCCACCGGGGCCCGCTTCGACACCGACGCCGCCGGCGAGATCCTGCTGACCCGCGAGGGCGGTCACCACCGCAACCGCATCGCCCACGCCGGCGGCGACGCCACCGGTGCCGAGATCTCCCGGGCCCTCGTCGAGGCCGTACGGGACGCGGGCATCCGCACCATCGAGCACGCCCTGGTCCTGGACCTGCTCAAGGACGCCGAGGGCCGGGCGGCCGGCGTCTCCCTGCACGTCATGGGCGAGGGACAGCACGACGGCGTGGGCGCGGTCCACGCCGGCGCGGTGGTGCTGGCCACCGGCGGCATGGGCCAGGTGTTCTCCGCGACCACCAACCCGGCCGTCTCCACCGGCGACGGCGTCGCCCTCGCCCTGCGGGCCGGCGCCGAGGTCTCCGACCTGGAGTTCGTCCAGTTCCACCCCACGGTGCTGTGGCTCGGGCCCGACGCCGAGGGGCAGCAGCCCCTGGTGTCGGAGGCGGTGCGCGGCGAGGGCGCCCACCTCGTGGACGCCGGCGGCCACCGCTTCATGGTCGGCGCGCACGAGCTGGCCGAGCTGGCGCCGCGCGACATCGTGGCCAAGGGCATCATGCGGCGCATGCGGGAGCAGGGCGCCGAGCACATGTACCTCGACGCCCGGCACTTCGGCGCGGACATGTGGGCGAAGCGCTTCCCCACGATCCTGGCCGCCTGCCGGACGCACGGCATCGACCCGGTCACCGAGCCGATCCCGGTCGCCCCGGCCGCCCACTACGCCTCCGGCGGGGTCCGCACCGACCTGCACGGCCGGACCACGGTGCCGGGGTTGTACGCCTGCGGCGAGGTCGCGTGCACGGGGGTGCACGGCGCGAACCGTCTGGCGTCCAACTCCCTCCTCGAGGGCCTGGTCTTCGCCGAGCGCATCGCGGCGGACATCGCCCCGGGCCCCCGGCCGGGGGACGCCGTCACGCCGGAGGAGCCGGCCGCCCGCCTGATCGCCCCCGAGGCGCGCCTGGTGATCCAGCGCGCCATGACCCAGGGCGCCGGAGTACTCCGCTCCCGGCAGAGCCTGGAGCGCACCGCGGCGGAGCTGGCCCGCATCCGCGAAGAGGCCGGGGACAAGACCGTCGAGCCCGGGACGGAGGCGTGGGAGACCACCAACCTCCTCCTCGTCTCGCAGGTCCTCGTCGCCGCGGCCCTGCGCCGCGAGGAGACCCGCGGCTGCCACTGGCGCGAGGACCACCCCGGCCGCGACGACGAGCGGTGGCGCCGCCACCTCGTCGTGACCCTGGGCGCGGACCGTACCCTTGCGGTCGCCGCCACCGACTCGGCGGCCTTCCCGCCCGTCCCCCTCGCCCGCCCGGCAGCGGGGGATCCCCCTCTCCCACCGCCCCCAAGGAGAACCGCGTGAGCACCAACGACGACCGTCCCCTGCACCAGATCGGCCGGTCCGGCCAGGAGACCGAGGCGCAGACGGCGGCCGGCGGCTGCGGTGACGCCTGCGGCTGCGCCGGCGGGGAGTACGACGCGGACCTGCTGGAGTGCGGGCTCGACCCCGAGCTCACGCGCCTGCTGGTGGCGGCCGGCCTGGACCCGCTGCAGATCGAGGACCTGGCCCACCTGGCCATCGAGGAGGACCTCGACGGCGGCAAGGACATCACCACCTTCGCGACCGTCGCCGAGGACGCCGTCTCCACCGGCGACTTCACCGCCCGCGAGGCCGGCACGATCGCCGGGCTGCGCGTCGCCGAGGCCATCCTCTCGGTGGTCTGCACCGACGAGTTCGAGGTCGAGCGGCACGTCGAGGACGGCGACCGCGTCGAGGCCGGCCAGCCGCTGCTGACCGTCCGCACCCTCACCCGCGACCTGCTCACGGCCGAGCGCAGCATGCTCAACATCCTGTGCCACCTGTCCGGCATCGCCACCGCGACCCGGGCCTGGGCCGACGCGCTGGAGGGCACGGGGGCGGCGGTCCGCGACACCCGCAAGACCACCGTCGGACTGCGCGCCCTGGAGAAGTACGCGGTGCGCTGTGGCGGCGGCGTCAACCACCGCATGTCCCTGTCCGACGCCGCGCTGGTGAAGGACAACCACGTCATCGCCGCCGGCGGGATCGCCGAGGCGTTCACCGCGGTGCGGCGGGAGTTCCCGGACGTGCCGATCGAGGTCGAGGTCGACCGGATCGACCAGATCCCGCCGGTCCTCGACGCGGGCGCCGACCTCGTCATGCTCGACAACTTCACCCCCGGGCAGACCCGTGAGGCCGTCGAGCTCGTCGCGGGCCGCGCGAGGCTGGAGTCCTCGGGCCGGCTCACCCTGGCAAACGCCCGGGAGTACGCCGCGACGGGCGTCGACTACCTGGCCGTCGGCGCCCTCACCCACTCCTCCCCGATCCTGGACATCGGGCTGGACCTGCGGGAAGAGGGCATCTGATGCTGCTCACCATCGATGTCGGCAACACCCAGACCGTCCTCGGCCTCTTCGACGGTGAGGACATCGTCGAGCACTGGCGCATCTCCACCGACCCGCGCCGCACCGCCGACGAACTGGCCGTGCTGCTCCAGGGCCTGATGGGCCGGCACCCGCTGCTGGGTGACGAACTGGGCGACGGCATCGAGGGCATCTGCATCTGCTCGACCGTGCCCTCCGTGCTGCACGAGATGCGCGAGGTGACCCGCCGCTACTACGGCGACGTCCCCGCCATCCTGGTCGAGCCGGGAGTGAAGACCGGCGTGCCGATCCTCATGGACAACCCCAAGGAGGTCGGCGCGGACCGCATCATCAACGCGGTCGCGGCCGTCGAGCTGTACGGCGGGCCGTGCGTGGTCGTCGACTTCGGCACGGCGACCACGTTCGACGCGGTCAGCGCGCGCGGCGAGTACGTCGGCGGCGTCATCGCCCCCGGTATCGAGATCTCGACCGAGGCGCTGGGAGTGCGCGGCGCCCAGCTGCGGAAGATCGAGATCGCCCGGCCGCGCAGCGTCATCGGCAAGAACACCGTCGAGGCCATGCAGTCCGGCATCCTCTACGGCTTCGCCGGCCAGGTGGACGGCGTGGTCAACCGCATGGCGCGCGAGCTGGCCGACGACCCGGACGACGTCACGGTCATCGCCACCGGCGGCCTGGCGCCGCTGGTGCTGGGCGAGGCGTCGGTCATCGACGAGCACGAGCCGTGGCTGACGCTCGTCGGTCTGCGCCTGGTGTACGAGCGGAACGTGGCCCGGGGCTGATCCCGGCCGCCTCCCGGCGTCTGAAACAGTGTCATGTCCGGTGCGGAAAGCGGGCTTCCCAGGCAACCAACCGGCTGTCGATGCTGTCATGACTGCTGTCAGAGCATGAGCGAGCGGGCGACGGGCTGGGGCGAACAGGCGTGAAGCGAACACTGCGCGGGGTGATCACGGCCGCCGTCGTGGCGGCGGGCCTGGGCCTGTCCGCCGCCCGGGTCCAGGCCGGCCAGGTGCCGAGGGCCGACTACCAGGCCGTGGCGCACGCCGTCGCGGGCCGGGTCGGGCAGACCGTCGAGGTCGAGCTGGGCGTGCGCAACGGCGGCGGTGGGGCGGCCGACGCCGGCCGGGCGTACGAGGTCACCGCCCCGCCCGGCACCAGGATCACCTCCGTCGCGGACTCCGGGCCGGGTGGCCCCGAGCGCTGCGCGGCGAACGCGCAGGGTGCCGGGACGTACCTGTGCGCGATCGGCCCGCAGGTCGCGGCGGGGGAGAGCGAGACGCTCCGCTTCCACGTCCGCATCGACAGCAAGGTGGAGGGCGCGGAGGGCTGGGTGCGGATCGTCGACCGCGAGGCGACCGCCTCCCCGGACCCCGATCCGGACAACGACGCGGCGCCGATCCTGGTGGACGTGACGGATTCCGGCCCCTCCGCTTCCGGCCCCTCCTCCCGTCTGGGGCCGGTGGCCGAGGCGGGCGCCTCGGCGACGCTCCTGATCGCCACCACGTCGGGGACGGCGCTCTCCGCCGGCGCCATCGTGCTGGGCGTGGCCCGCCGCCGCGAGGACTGAGCGCGCGGGTTGAGGGCCGTACTCCGCCCCGCCGCGGGGGCCTCGTCGCGCGGCCGGCGCGACGATGCCATGCCGACGATGCCACGCCCGAAATAGTGCGATATGCGAATTTTGTCGGCTTAGCACTTAAAGTCGCTCCATGCCCACGCCCTATGGATCCCGCGGCGGCATGGCGTTCAGCGCGGACGAGCTGCGCGTGTTGCGCCGTGCCCTCGACATCGCTCTCAGCCCCCACTCCGTCCCCGCCGGCTGCGGCCCCGAACGCCAGGCGGAGGTGAGGGACTGCCTCCGGCTCGCCGAGGCCCTCGCCGAGGCCGATCGCGAAAGCGGCCGCCTGCGCGCCTTCCTCCTCGCCGACCTCTCCCGCTACCGGTCAGCCCTGCCCGGCGCCGCCCCCGGCTACGTGGAACGGCTCCGGGACGCCCTGGCGGAGGGCTACCGGCCCGGCCCGGAGGACCTCGCCGCCCTGCGCTCGCTCTGCACGGCACCGTCGGGCGACGCCGAGGCGCTCCGGCGCCGCGAGCTGCTGCGGCACTGCGAGCGGCTCGCCGAGACGGCCGTACGGGCCCGTCTGGCGGTCCGCGCCGCCGGCGCCGTCCCCGAGGCCCGGCCGGAGCTCGGGCGCCCGCGACAGGCGGCGGACGCGGACCGGGGGCACCACCTGGCCGGGGCCGGGCTCGAAGCGGCCGGCAGGCCGGGGGACCGGCCGGGGCCGCCGACCAAGCCCGCGCCGGGGCCGCCCCCGGCGGCTCCCCAGCCCAAGCCCTCGTCCACGCCGAAGTCCCCCCGGCCGGACCGGCCCATTCCGACGCCCGGCGAGGTCTTTCCGCCCCGCCGCAAGCCGGCCCCGCCGACGACCGCCCTCACGGCCTCCCGCCGGACCTGACCGCGTAATCTGGACGAGTCCGCTCGACAAGGGCAACCCCTCCGATCCAGAAGGAGCCGACGGCCATGGACTATGTCGCCGCGCTGGTCCCGCCCGTGGTGATGGCGGTGGCTTTCATCGCGCTGATCGTGACGATCGTCAAGAGTCAGGGCGGTGCGAACAAGGCCAAGGAAGACGCGCTCGTCGACGCCGCACTGGCCCGCGCGGAGGCCGCCCGGCAGACCGTCAAGGAAGCGTAAAGCCCTCCCTCGCGGGCACGCGTCCCTCCGGGGCGTACGGACCGAGACCCGATTTCTCGGCTCGTACGCCCTTTTTGCTGCCAGGATTGCGGCCCCCCGCCGCCCCGATAAACCGGCATTCGAGACATCTCCCCGTATTATTCGCGTGTGGTTCGACGCCTGGGTGAACTGGAAGACGCCGTCATGACGCGCGTGTGGGAGTGGAACCGGCCGGTCACTGTTCGGGAAGTGCTGGAGGACCTTCAGCAGGAACGGTCCATCGCCTACACGACCGTGATGACCGTAATGGACAACCTGTATCAGAAGGGCTGGCTGCGACGGGAAGCGGAAGGGCGCGCCTATCGATATGAAGCCGTCTCCAACCGGGCCGCCTACTCGGCCGCACTGATGAACGAAGCCTGGTCCCTCAGCGACAACCCCGCGGCCGCTCTCGTCGCCTTCTTCGGCATGATGTCGGCCGAACAACGCGAAGCCCTTCGCGACGCGATCCGGGTCGCGCAACTGGATGGCCCCGGCGAGCCCCCGGGGGCCCCGGGGCGATAGCGTCCGGACATGCCCGCTCTATCTAATGCCGTCACCGTCCGCAGGGCTCGCACCTCCGATGTGCCGGCCGTCCGCCGGCTCATCAACACCTACGCGCGCGACCGCATCCTCCTCGACAAAGCCACCGTGACGCTTTACGAGGACATCCAGGAGTTCTGGGTCGCGGAGCGGGACGAGGACGGTACGGTCATCGGGTGCGGCGCCCTGCACGTGATGTGGGAAGACCTCGCCGAGGTGCGCACTCTCGCCGTCGACCCCGAGGTCAAGGGCGCCGGGGTCGGCCACCGGGTACTGGACAAGCTGCTGGGCACGGCCCGCTGGCTGGGGGTGCGCCGCATTTTCTGCCTCACCTTCGAAGTCGACTTCTTCGCGAAGCACGGCTTCGTCGAGATCGGCGAGACGCCGGTGGACGGTGATGTCTACAGCGAGCTGCTGCGTTCCTATGACGAGGGTGTTGCCGAGTTCCTGGGTCTCGAACGGGTGAAGCCGAACACCCTTGGCAACAGCCGGATGCTTCTGCATCTGTGACAGCGGTCCCTATGTCCGAATCGCGCCCCTATCGTGCTGGCCCGGAACCCATCGTTCCCATCCTGAACCCGGGCTGAACCTTCCGGGGGGGTTTGTGTTTTTCCGGGAAAGGCGGTTTGCTATTCCTCCGTAATCCCTTTTCCGCTGACGAAAGGAATCCCCCGTGGCGCAGAAGGTTCAGGTCCTTCTTGTCGACGACATCGACGGCGGCGAGGCCGACGAGACGGTGACGTTCGCTCTGGACGGCAAGTCGTACGAGATCGACCTCACCACTGACAACGCGGACAAGCTGCGTCAGGCCCTGGCGGACTACGTGAAGGCGGCCCGCCGCACCGGTGGTCGCGCGGCGGGTGGCCGCGGCAAGACCCGCGTCGCGTCGGCCGGTGGCACCCAGGACACCGCGAAGATCCGCGCCTGGGCCAAGGAGAACGGCTACAACGTCAACGACCGCGGCCGCGTCCCGGCGGAGATCCGCGAGGCGTACGAGAAGGCCAACGCCTGATCCTGGGCCTGATCACCCGGCCCTCCCGGCCGATTCTCCGGCGGCTGGTCCCTGCGCGCCCTCCCAGCGCGCAGCAGTCGGGAGCGGTGGCACTCCGTGGCCGCCGTGCTCACGAGCCGTACGAGATCGGGGGCGCCGACGTCGCCCCCGAGGCCGGTCTCCGGCAGTGTCCGTTCCACCTCGCACCCCGGCTCGGGAGGTCGCACCCACACGGCCTCCACGGCCCCAGGGCCCTCCAGGGCCTCCTGGCGCCGGCCGGCGGCCGAGCGGCCCTCCCAGGGCGCCGGCGCGACGATGCGGCCGCCCGTGCCCAGCGCCGTGAGCCCCAGGGCGACGCCGCCCCAGTCCAGCCAGCCGAGCAGCTCCGGCAGCTCGTCCGCGCTGCCCTGGGCCGTCAGGAACCACATCCGCCCGGCCCGCCGGTCCAGGGCGACCGGGCCCGTCGCCGGCACCCGCCCGAGCACGGCGAAGCCGGCCTCCTCGGGCACGCCCAGGGCGTCGAAGCGGACTCCGGTGAGCAGGCCCATCGGCCGCACGGCCGTGGCCGGCGCGGTCGGCCAGCCGAGGACGCACTCGTACCACTGGCGCCAGCGCCGCCGGGGACGCGGAGGCCTCGGCGGGGGCGACTCGGCCAAGGGGTGGCATGGGCGCCGGAGGACTACCGTCATGAACGGTGCAACTGCGGAAAACCCAAGAGGTTACGCACTGTGGAGAGTTGGGCACGCTGCGTATAGGACGGGAGGGGCGCACAGGGCCTCCGGCAAGCGCGAGGGTGTTCGCCCGTAGCGGAGGGAACGCACCCGCGCCGCATGGAGTGTCAGTGCCTGCGGGTAAGACATTCCCCATGGGAAGAGGCGGTATGACGCCGCCCGGAGCCCGTCACCGGGGGTGGCGGAAACGTGCGGGCCGGCGTGTCGGGGCAGGCGGGCGTTCGCCGTCGGCGTAGTGGCGGTGGGCGTATATGCCTGGCCTGCGGGAACATCGTCTCCCACCATCGGGTTGGAGGAGATGTCGGCTGTTCGGCAGCAGGTTTCCCCGCCAACGCGGGGGTGATCCGGACGGGTGTCGGCAGTTGGAATGAGCTGTCCCGCCCAGCGGGACTAGCATGCGGAAGGACAGGGAGGGGACCGACCCCTAACTGCCTGACCGCTCTGAGGAGCGATTAACGATGTTCGAGAGGTTCACCGACCGTGCGCGGCGGGTTGTCGTCCTGGCTCAGGAAGAAGCCCGGATGCTCAACCACAACTACATCGGCACCGAGCACATCCTCCTGGGCCTGATCCACGAGGGTGAGGGTGTCGCCGCTAAGGCCCTGGAGAGCCTCGGGATTTCGCTCGAGGCGGTCCGCCAGCAGGTGGAGGAGATCATCGGCCAGGGCCAGCAGGCCCCGTCCGGTCACATCCCCTTTACTCCCCGTGCCAAGAAGGTCCTGGAGCTGTCGCTCCGCGAGGCCCTCCAGCTCGGCCACAACTACATCGGCACCGAGCACATCCTGCTCGGCCTGATCCGCGAGGGCGAGGGCGTCGCCGCCCAGGTCCTCGTGAAGCTGGGCGCCGACCTCAACCGGGTGCGGCAGCAGGTCATCCAGCTGCTGTCCGGCTACCAGGGCAAGGAGGCCGCCACCGCCGGCGGCCCGGCCGAGGGCACCCCCTCGACCTCGCTCGTCCTGGACCAGTTCGGCCGCAACCTGACGCAGGCAGCCCGCGAGTCCAAGCTCGACCCGGTCATCGGGCGCGAGAAGGAGATCGAGCGGGTCATGCAGGTGCTGTCCCGCCGTACGAAGAACAACCCGGTCCTCATCGGCGAGCCCGGCGTCGGCAAGACCGCCGTCGTCGAGGGCCTGGCCCAGGCCATCGTCAAGGGCGAGGTGCCCGAGACCCTCAAGGACAAGCACCTCTACACCCTCGACCTCGGCGCCCTGGTCGCCGGCTCCCGCTACCGCGGTGACTTCGAGGAGCGCCTGAAGAAGGTCCTCAAGGAGATCCGCACCCGCGGCGACATCATCCTGTTCATCGACGAGCTGCACACGCTGGTCGGTGCGGGTGCCGCGGAAGGCGCCATCGACGCGGCCTCGATCCTCAAGCCGATGCTGGCGCGGGGCGAGCTGCAGACCATCGGCGCCACCACGCTCGACGAGTACCGCAAGCACCTGGAGAAGGACGCCGCCCTCGAGCGCCGCTTCCAGCCCATCCAGGTCGCCGAGCCGTCGCTGCCGCACACGATCGAGATCCTCAAGGGTCTGCGCGACCGCTACGAGGCCCACCACCGCGTCTCCATCACGGACGAGGCGCTGGTCCAGGCCGCCACGCTCGCCGACCGCTACATCTCCGACCGCTTCCTGCCGGACAAGGCGATCGACCTGATCGACGAGGCCGGCTCCCGGATGCGCATCCGCCGGATGACCGCTCCGCCGGACCTCCGCGAGTTCGACGAGAAGATCGCCGACGTGCGCCGGGAGAAGGAGTCCGCGATCGACTCGCAGGACTTCGAGAAGGCGGCCTCCCTCCGCGACAAGGAGAAGCAGCTCCTCGCCGCGAAGGCCAAGCGGGAGAAGGAGTGGAAGGCCGGCGACATGGACGTCGTCGCCGAGGTCGACGGCGACCTGATCGCCGAGGTCCTCGCGACCGCCACCGGCATCCCGGTCTTCAAGCTGACGGAGGAGGAGTCCTCCCGCCTGCTGCGCATGGAGGACGAGCTGCACAAGCGCGTCATCGGCCAGAAGGACGCCATCAAGGCGCTCTCCCAGGCCATCCGGCGCACGCGTGCGGGCCTCAAGGACCCGAAGCGCCCGGGCGGATCGTTCATCTTCGCCGGCCCGTCCGGCGTCGGTAAGACCGAGCTGTCCAAGACGCTCGCCGAGTTCCTCTTCGGCGACGAGGACGCGCTCATCTCCCTCGACATGTCGGAGTTCAGCGAGAAGCACACCGTCTCGCGGCTCTTCGGCTCCCCGCCCGGATACGTGGGCTACGAGGAGGGCGGCCAGCTCACCGAGAAGGTGCGCCGCAAGCCGTTCTCCGTCGTCCTCTTCGACGAGGTCGAGAAGGCCCACCCGGACATCTTCAACTCGCTGCTCCAGATCCTGGAGGACGGTCGGCTGACCGACTCCCAGGGCCGGGTCGTCGACTTCAAGAACACCGTCATCATCATGACGACCAACCTCGGCACCCGGGACATCTCCAAGGGCTTCAACCTGGGCTTCGCCGCCCAGGGCGACGTCAAGACCGGGTACGAGCGGATGAAGGCGAAGGTCAACGAAGAGCTGAAGCAGCACTTCCGGCCGGAGTTCCTCAACCGTGTCGACGACACGGTGGTCTTCCACCAGCTGTCGCAGGAAGACATCATCCAGATCGTCGACCTGATGATCGCGAAGGTGGACGAGCGACTGAAGGACCGCGACATGGGCATCGAGCTCAGCGCGGACGCGAAGTCGCTGCTGGCGAAGAAGGGCTACGACCCGATCCTGGGCGCCCGCCCGCTGCGCCGCACGATCCAGCGCGAGATCGAGGACATCCTGTCCGAGAAGATCCTCTTCGGCGAGCTCCGGCCGGGCCACATCGTGGTCGTCGGCACGGAGGGCGAAGGCGAGGAGAAGAAGTTCACCTTCCGCGGCGAGGAGAAGTCGGCGCTGCCCGACACCCCGCCGGTGGAGTCGGCGGCGGGTGGGGCCGGGCCCAACCTGTCCAAGGACGCGTAAGGGCGCGCAGCGCCTTTCCGGGGCGGCCCCGGGACCGTGGGATCACGGTTCCGGGGCCGTTTCCTTTGGTGGGCGGCGGCTGAAATCCAGCGTCAGCTGGTCCTTCAGATGCTTGGCACCGATCACCTTGAGGTGGGACCGCAGTCTGGCGGACACCGTCAAAGGGGCTGGCAGCCGGGGGACGGCGGACAGGTCCAGCACCGTGGTTCCGGAGCTCTCTCTGAGGCTGAGTCTCCGCAGAGCCGGGAAGGTGCGGAAGAGTCTCGCGTCCAGCACGCCCTCCAGAAGCGTCAGACCCAGAGTGTGTACTCCTCGCAGCGGCTCGACGTCGTCAAGGTCCTCCACAGTGTTTGGTGAGAGGCTCAGTGTGTGCAGGTGCGGCAGGCCGGCCAGTGCGCGGAGCTCGGCGGGAGAGGCCAGCGTGCCGTGTACATGAAGCGTCTCAAGGCTCGCCCAGGAGTCGATGTCGTTCAGTCTCACCGGGTCACGCCAGTGGCGCACTTGCAGTTCCGTGACGCGCGGGTGCGGCGGGGGAATCCTTCCGGCGCTGTCCGGCGGCAGGCCGTCAAACCACAAGGTGGTGAGGTCTGGGACATCCGGGAGCCCGGCCAGAGCGGCATACGACAGGCGCGTCTCCGTGAGCCTCAGTGTGCGAAGTGCCGATCCCCTCAGGCCACTGAGATCGCGTACCCGTGAGCAGTACATGAGCGACAGCGACCTGAGCGTGGCATGGCCGCGAAGAAAGTCCACGTTCTCCAGTGCGTGGTTCTGCCATAGCTCCAAGGCGTCCACGGTGCGGTCGCGCAAGGCACGGCCGAGGGCCTGCGCGTCGGTGTGTTCCCCATGCAGGACGAGGCGGCCGGTGTCGCCCAGGCGTGGGGCGAGGGCAAGTTCCTCAGCGGTGTTCACGTGGACCGCGACGTCATCCAGCCGCATCCCGACCAACACCTCCTCCACGTATCTCCGCCGGTCCATGGCGTGCCAGGCCGCTGCTACCCCCTCCCGTACTTTCCGGCTCTCGTGAAGCCTGTAGAGCTGCAACAGGGGTATGGCCCACGTGCCCAGTGAGCGGAGTACGGACACCACCATCAGTGCGACCTCGACCGAGGACAGGTCGTCGGGGCGGGGAAGGACCGGCAGTACGTCCGGCCCGAGTGAGGCCAGGAGCTCCACCTTTCCTGCGCTGGCGGGCGGCCCGAGCGCCTTCACCCCGCCCCACACCGTCTCGTACTGGTCGTCGTCCAGATACGGTGCGGCGGTCGCGCAGGCCGCTGCCAGAGCCCGCAGGTGCCATTGCTCCGCCCGCTCGGGCGCGGTGTCGCCGGCCGTGATCAGCCTCGCGATGACCCGCCGGACTTCCTTTCGCCCGCAGTGGCCGATCGCCAGCAGGATGACGTCCTGCCACTGTTCGTCCACCGTGTGACCCAGCAATTCGTCCAGGCTGTCGCTTTCCTGGAACTCCTTGGCTGCGAGATAGTCCTGGAAAGTGCGGTGGATGAACTGGATCGAATCGGCGGCTCGTTCCTGGAGTAATCCGCTGCGATTGAGCAGGTGCGTCAGTACCTGGTCCGGCGTTCCCTGATCCCGGACCTTGCGCAGGCCCGCCATTCCGGTCTTCAGCTGCCGGGTGGCCTGCTTCTGGGAGAGTTCGGCGCGGCCGTTCCGCACCAGCCAGACCGCGATGCGCTGCAGCAGCTGGCGGCTGTCGTCGATCGTCAGGGCGATGCCCTCGGGTGTGCCGACGCGGCGGTAGGCGTCACGGTTGCCGAGCAGCATCGACAGTGCGGCTTCGTACAGGTGCCAGCGGGTGCTGGGCAGCAGGCCGCTGCGACGGCGGTGCAGGGCGCAGATCACCGCACACAGCAGTGGCGTGCGGGCCAGGTCGCGCAGGGTGCTGTTGAGCTGGAACTCCTGGGAGAGGTCCCGTTCGAGGGTGGCGAGCCGCGCACGCTCCTGGTCCGCTCGTGGCGTGCCCCCGAAGCTGTCGCACTCCAGGCGCGCGGCCCTGTGCCAGGCGGCGACGAACGCCTGGATGTCGTCGTCGCTCATGGGCAGGAGCTGGAGTTCCTCGAAGCCCTCGGACTCCAGCCAGGCGTCCTCGACCGCAAGCGGGCGCACGGTGACCAGGCAGCGGGTGTCCGGGTACATCCGCAGCAGGCCGGTGAGCCATCTGCGGGCGGGGGCGCGCTCGGCCTGGGGAAGCTCGTCCAGACCGTCGACGAGCAGCAGGGCCCGGCCCGCTTCCAGGACGCGCCCTGCCCAGCCGTCAGGCGAGGTGTCCACCTGGAGCGGCGCGATGACGGGCAGCTGGGCCGGGGTGGGGGCGGTGAGGCCCCGGGCGGCAAGGCTGCGCATGGGGATCACGAAGGGAACCAGCCCGTTGAGCGTGGACAACTCTTCCGGCAGGGTCCGGTGCGCGGCGTGCGACGCCAGCCACCACACCAGGGTCGTCTTGCCCGCCCCAGCCTCGCCGCGCAGCACGGTGCGGGGGCGTGGGCCGAGGAGGTCCTCGATGCGCCGGGGCTCCGGGCGCGGTCGGCCGTCGGTGTCCCCGGCAACCGGGGCCATCGCTTCAAGGCTCAGGTAGGCGGTGTCCAGGTCCCAGCTGTTGTCGTTGGCGCCCAGGTCGTCGAGGCCGAAGACCTCCATGCGGCTGTAGGCGGCTTTGAGCGCCCTCGCATATCGCGCCTCGTAGGCGAGGTCCTCCGGATGAGGGGTGTGGAGTTCCTCCAGGGGCGGGGCCTGCGGCCACTGGCTCCTCAGCACGGCCGTGAAGCCCCTGTCTGCGAACAGCGAGGCGAGCGGTATCGCCGCCAGTGCCGAGTGCTGCCACCCGGCCTGGTCCTCGCAGACGATCCCGACGAGCAGCGGCCCGGCGAAGAGCGGACCGCCGGACAGGCCCGACCAGGGCGAGCCGCCCGGCATGGGGGCCGGTGGATGGTGGTCGCTCTGGAGCACGTACCGCCGGCGTACGCGTCCGGAGAAGGGGGTGAGGGTGCCGGTGATCTGCACGGCCTCCAGTTCGTCGCCCTCGTAGCGCTGTACCCAGGGAAAGCCCAGCACCTGGCATCCCCGCACCGGCTCGCGCGTGGTGACGACGCCCAGGCGCAGCCCCGAGGCGTCGGCAACGTCGACGACAGGTCGTTGGGTGCCCAGCAAAGCGGCGTCACAGCCGTCGAGATTCCCCCGCCACAAGACGTCGCAGACCGTTGGCGCAAGATCGCCGGGGACTCCGACCCACGTCGGGTGCCCAACCTCGACGACGTGCGCACTCGTGAGGATCAGGCGCTCGGTGAGCAGTACCCCGCTGCCCTGCTTGCTGCCGTGTACGGAGACGAGCCGGTCCTGCGCCGACCGCACCCGCACCCGCCCTCACTCCCCGGCGGAGCCGAACCCCGACAGCCCCGCCGGCCGGTCGTTGCCCACTTTCCAGCCGTCCCCCGTGCGCCGGTCCCTCGGCGTCAGGGTGAACGCCACCTTGTGGACGTTCGTGGAGCCCCGGGAGCCCTCCGCGCCCGCGTCGACGACCCAGGCCTTCACCCCGCCCCGGCCCTTCACGTCCCGGCGGATCTCCACCGAGAACTCCATCGCTATCTCGCCGACGTCGAAGACCAGGTCGCTTCCCGCCCCGTCCGCCGCCGCGCCCGTCAGGCCCTCGCGGACCGCCCGGACCGCGTCCGCCAGCTCGATGTCGTCGAGGCCCTTGCCCGACCCGCCGTCGCCCACCCCGGTACCCCCACTCTGTGTGTCGCCTCGTTGACGGGGAGCGTAGCGCCGGCCGCCCCCGCACGGGCTGGAAACGGGCGATCGGAGGGCCTTCGCCGTGACATGGCGCACAGGGTCCGGCCGGGTACTACGCACTTTAGTGAATTCCCGCTCCCCATTTCCCGCGGTCTTTTCGCAACTCCTTTTCCCCTCCCTACGGCGTGCCGTAGTAAAAGCCCCTCTTGGCAACCCCCGGAAGCGCTGGTTACCAAGGTAGGGCGATCCCGGTCCGCAGCCGGGACCGATTCATGCCTGGAGGTTTTTCTTTATGTCGAAGCGCACCGCCACCCGATATTCGAACAAGACCCTTTTCCGCCCCGCTGCCGTGGCCGCCGTCGTGGCCGCCGGTCTGGGGGCGACGGTCGCGCTCGGGTCCGGGGTCGCGCTCGCTGCCGACACCCCCTCGGCCGCGCTGAGCAAGCTCCCCGCCTACGCGTCCGTCGCGGCGCTCGGCGACGCGCTCAACGCGCAGGCCGACACCCAGCTCAAGGGCGCCGAGAAGGCGAAGCAGGCCGCCGAGCAGGCTAAGCGGGACGCCGCCAAGCGCGCCGAGGAGGCCCGCAAGCAGGCCGAGGCCGCGCGCAAGCGCGCCGACGCCTGGGTCCACCCCGTCGAGGGCTACTCGATCGGCCAGCCCTTCGGCAAGGCCGGCTCCATGTGGGCCCACAAGCACAGCGGCCAGGACCTGGTCGTGAACACCGGTACGGCCGTAAAGGCCACGCACGCCGGTACGGTCGTCAAGGCCGGCCCCAACGGTGGCGGCGACGGTCCCGCGTACGGCAACGCCATCGTGATCAAGCACTCGGACAACACGTACTCGCAGTACGCTCACCTCTCGAAGGTGAAGGTGTCGGTCGGCCAGCAGGTCGGTACCGGCCAGGAGATCGGTCTGTCGGGCTCCACCGGCAACTCCTCCGGTCCCCACCTGCACTTCGAGATCCGTACGACTCCGAACTACGGCACCGCCGTCGACCCGGTCGCCTTCATGGGCGCCCACGGCGGCCAGCTCTGAGGGCCTCATCACCGACGATGACCGATGACCCGGCGGCGCACCGGCTGGCGCTCATGCGCCGCCTGCGCCTCGCCAAAGACGCCATGGACCGCGACTGGGCCGAGCCTCTCGACCTGGACGCGGTCTCCGCGCATGCCGGGTACTCGCGGTTCCACTTCGTCCGGGCCTTCAAGGACGCGTACGGGCAGACTCCCGGCCAGTACCTGAGCCGGCGCCGCATCGAGCGCGCGCAGGAGCTGCTGCGCACCGCCAACCTCTCCGTCACCGAGATCTGCGCCCTCGTCGGCTTCAGCAGCCTCGGCACGTTCTCCACGAGATTCAAGAGGCAGACGGGGCTGACCCCCACCGAGTATCGGGCCCGGCACGCCCCGCGGGGCGCGGGGCACATCCCCGGGTGCTACGCCATGCTCTGGAACGGCGGGTTCCCGCTCAGGCGGGACGGCGGTCAGGGCCGGGACCGGGATCGCGATCAGGGCCGCGACCAGGACCGCAATTCTGGAGAAGCCGACTGACTCCGGCCGTGTCTACGGTGGTTGTGACGCCGGAACACCGAGGCGACACCACGCAACCCCGGAGCGCGCATCATGATCAAGGGCATCGCCATCACCACCGTCTGGGTCCTCGACCAGGACCGGGCCAGGGATTTCTACACCGAGAAGCTCGGCCTTGAGGTCCGCACCGACATGACCATGGGCGGCGACAAGGGCATGCGCTGGCTCACCGTCGGCGCGAAGGACCAGCCCGACGTCGAGATGACACTGATGGTCCCCGGTCCGCCCGGCCTGGACCCCGAGTCCGCCGAGGCCATGCGGACGCTGGTCTCCAAGGGCGTCCTGGGTGTCGCCGTGCTCGCCACCGACGACATCCACCGCGACTACGAGCTGCTCAAGGCCAAGGGCGTCGAGTTCCTCATGGAGCCCCAGGAGCGTCCGTACGGAACGGAGGCGATCCTCCGTGACGACTCGGGCAACTGGTTCTCGCTCACCCAGCGCAGCGAGCAGATCGACCTGAGCAAGGACTGGGGCGAGTGCGTCGACCCCATGTGACCGTCGGCCCCTTGCGACGGGGCGCGCACGCCGCCCCGCCCGCTACACGCTGATGATCGGGAAGCTGCCCGTGCTCGTCGGCGACGACTCCGGCAGCCACAGCACGGCGATCGCCCCGCTGCCGCCCTCCACCTCGGGGTCCGCGTTGCGGAAGGTCAGCCGGGCGCCGAGCACCCTGGCCTGGCCCGCGGCGATGGTCAGGCCCAGGCCGTGGCCCTTGCCGGCGCGGTCCTCGCTGCCCGTACGGAAGCGGCTCGGGCCCTCCCGGAGCAGTTCCTCCGGGAAGCCCGGGCCGTGGTCGCGCACCCGCAGCACCCGGCCCTCGACGGTGACCTCCACCGGGCCCTTGCCGTGTTTGGCGGCGTTGGCCAGCAGGTTGCCCAGGATCCGTTCCAGGCGGCGCGGATCGGTGGACACATAGGCGTCGCGGACGGTCTTCACGTGGGCTTCGGGCGAGACCGAGCGCACCCGGCGCCGCACGAACTCGCCGAGCTCGATGTCCTGCATCTCCGCCCGCTCGGCGAAGCCGTCGAGGCGGGCGACCTCCAGCACGTCCTCGACGAGCGTGCGCATGGCCTGCGCCCGGTCGCGCACCAGCTCGGTGGGGCGGCCCGGGGGCAGCAGCTCGGCCGCCGTGAGCAGGCCGGTGACGGGGGTGCGCAGCTCGTGCGCGATGTCGGCGGTGACGCGCCGCTCGGCCTCCAGGCGGTCCCGCAGGGCCTCGGCCATGCCGTCCACGGCCCGGGCGAGGTCGTCCGTCTCGTCGCGCACCCGGCCGCCGATGGCGTCGCGCACCCGGACGTCGGGGTCGCCGTCGGCGAGCTTGCGGGCGGCCGTGGCCGCCTTGCGCAGCCGCCGGGAGAGCTGGCCGCCGACGAGGATGCCGAGGGCGCAGCCGCCGAGGACGACGGAGACCGAGCCGATGATCAGGGCGCGGTCGAGGTCCTTGAGGATGCTGTAGCGGTCCTTGAACCGGCTGTGGATGGACAGCACCTTGCCGTTGCGCAGCGGCGTGGACGCCCACACCTCGGGCGCGGCGTTGCCGTCGTCCTGGAGGTAGGTGGCGCGCAGGCCCACGTCCGCGGCCTCGCGCAGCGGCTTGGGCAGGTTGGGGTCGTCCACCTTGGCGCGGAGCATCAGCTTGCCGCCCGTGGACTCGTAGTAGCGCTGGGCGATCTGCACCCGGTCGTCCATCTGGTCCCGGCTGCTGTTGAGCATGGAGACCCGTGCGGCGTTGTGGACGACGAGGCTGAGCGCGACGGCCACGAGCGCGCCGACGCCCGCGATGGCCAGGCTGACCTTCCAGCGCAGACCACTGCGGAGCGCGAGCTTCACCACGAGGGGCCCGCGGGACGTGGGGACATGACCTCAGCCTCTGAGCTTGTAGCCGAAGCCACGGACGGTCTCGATCCGATCCTGGCCGATCTTGCCGCGCAGGCGCTGCACGTGGACGTCCACGACGCGCGTGTCGCCGCCCCAGCCGTAGTCCCAGACCCGCTCCAGCAGCCGGTCGCGTGAGAGCACCGTGCCGGGCGCCGCCGAGAACTCCAGCAGCAGTCGCATCTCGGTGGGGGTGAGGGCGACGGGGGTGCCGGCCTTGCGGACCTCCATGCCCTCGGTGTCGACCTCCAGGTCGCCGAAGCGCAGCGTGCCGCCCTCGATGGTCTCGGGCGTCCCGTCCGCGGCGCCGTTCGCCCCGCTGGCGTGGCCGAAGCGGCGCAGCACGGCCCGGATGCGGGCCACGAGCACGGCGCCGTCGAAGGGCTTGGTCACGTAGTCGTCGGCGCCGGCCTCCAGGCCGAGCACGACGTCGATGGAGTCTGCCCGTGCCGACAGCATGATGACGGGGACGGTGGACTCGTCGCGGATCCGGCGGCACAGGCTGACCCCGTCCAGGCCCGGGACCATCACGTCGAGCAGGGCGATGTCGGGACGCCGGGCGCGGAAGCTCTCCAGCCCCAGCAGCCCGTCCGGCACCGCCGTCACCATGAAGCCGTCCCGCTCCAGGGCGAGCTGGGTCGCCTCCCGGATGACGTCGTCGTCCTCGACGAAGAGCACATGCGTATCGGCCACGCCGCTCTCAGCCCTCCGTTCCTTCGCTCGGGACCTTTCCCGTGTTGCCGACCTTGCTGTAGTCGGTGTGCGTGCGTCCGGTCTCCTGGAACGCGCTGTCCGACCAGTGGTAGGTCAGGACATCCTGCCCCGAGGGGCAGCAGACCGCGTCACCGGGTCCGTAGACCTGCTTGGTGATCGTCAGATCCCGCCGGTCGATGTCGGCGTAGACCGGCGACTGCTCGGCAACGAACACATTCTCGTACGCGTCGCCCTTGGCACGGTACACATATGAGCCGATTCCGAAGGAGTCCGCGCACGTCAGCACGTTCACCACGACGTCGGGCCGGTCCTCGCCGGTCAGCTCGCCGTAGATGACGTCGACGGGGTACTCGTCCTTCACACAGGGCTTGAGGTTCTTCTTGACCTGGTCGCTGACCTTGGGGTCGGACTTGATCAGCTTGACGGCGTCGATCTTCTGCGCCGGGCTGGCCGCCGCGGAGGGCGCCCGGGACGCGGCCTTCGCCGCGGACTGGGTCTGGGCGGGCCCCTCCTTGCGCACGCCGTCGCTGCTCGTGCCGCAGCCGGCAAGCAGAAGACCGGCGGCCGCGGCCATCGCTGTGACCGCGCCACCGGTGATCAGTGACGGCTTTCCGAGCCGGGCCCCCTTGTTCAGGCCGCGCACCGTTCCTGCCCCCGCTCACGACGCTCAAGGGCATGGAAGTCCAGGTTCCGGCTCTCCAGCTCCTGACGCAGCCGGGCCAGGGCCCGGTGCAGCGTGCTCTTGACCGTGCCGGTCGACATGCCGAGCGCCTCCGCGGTCTCCTCGGTGCTCATCTGCTCCCAGTGTCGCAGCACGACGACGCTGCGCTGCTTCGGCGCGAGAACGCCGAGGATGTCCATCAGGAGGGCACGGTCGGCGTGCTGCTCGGTGCCGTCCTCGACGCTCGCGTCCGGGAGCTGCTCGGTGGGCACCTCGTCGAGCTTGCGGGCGCGCCACCACTCCGTACGAGTGTTGATCATGACACGTCGCAGGTAGGCGTCGGCCAGGGACTTGTCCGCTATGCCGTCCCACCGGCCGTACGTGCGGACGAGGGCGGTCTGGAGCAGGTCCTGAGCGTCGATGGGGTCCGGGACCAGTCGCCGGGCGCTGCGCAGGAGGGCGTCCTGCCGGTTGCGCACGTACTCTTCGAAGTCCAGAACCTTGCCGCTGCTGGCCATACTCGCAGCCTCCATTCCACTTGCGTTCCCCGCGCCACGCTGGTGGTCGTCCAGCACGGAAAGGACGCTACGGAGGAGCTGTTGCGACGTGGTGTGCAGCAGCCCTTCGGCTGGTGCACAGCTGTCCATAGGTTGTGTAACAGCCCGGAGGAAAGATCGGGAAAGAGGGGTCTCTGTCCGTTTCGGGGCCGTCGGACGGCCGTTACGGACCCGCGTGCGAGCCGCGTCGTACGCCCGTTCCAGCCGCCGCCAACAGCCCCGAAGATGACCGGAATCGATCGCTCACCCTAGGTGAGCGGCAGTCGGTACATCCCACCCGCGAGCGGTTCCACGAGACCGTCGGCCACCAGCCCGTCCAGGGCCCGCGCCCGCTGCACCGGCTCGTCCCAGACCGCGTCCAGCACCGACCGCGGCACCGGCGCGACCGCCTCCCGCAGCACCGCCAGCAACTTGCCGCGCACCTGGCGGTCCGTACCCGCGTACGTCTGCCCCCGGCGCGGCGGCCCGTCGTGGGCCGGCGAGCCGGCCGCCAGCCAGGCGCAGTGCGCCGCGATCGGACAGCGCGCGCACGACGGCGTACGGGCCGTGCAGACCAGCGCCCCCAGCTCCATGGTGGCCGCGGCCCAGCGGGCGGCCACGGCCTCCTCCTGCGGCAGCAGCGCGCGGGCGAGCTTGCGCTCGGCGGCCGTGGTGGCGTTCGGCGGGTACTGGATGCCGGTCATCGCGCGGGCGAAGACCCGGCGCACGTTGGTGTCGAGCACCGCGTGCCGCTGCCCGTACGCGAACGAGGCCACGGCCGCCGCCGTGTACTCGCCGACGCCCGGCAGCGCCAGCAGCTTGGCGTGGTCGTCGGGCACCTCGCCGCCGTGCCGCTCCGTTATCGCCGAGGCCGCCGCGTGCAGCCGCAGCGCCCGCCGCGGATAGCCGAGCCGGCCCCAGGCGCGGACCGCCTCGCCGGGCGGTTCGGCTGCCAGGTCGGCGGGGCGCGGCCACCGGGACAGCCACTGCTCGTACACCGGCAGCACCCGGCTGACGGGCGTCTGCTGGAGCATGAACTCGCTGACCATCACCCCCCACGGCCCGGCCTCCGGGCGGCGCCACGGCAGGTCGCGGGCGTGCACCTCGAACCAGTCGATGACCGGGGAGTGCAGCAGCGTGGACGTCTGCGGGGTGGGCGCCGGCGGGCCGGACGTGCGGGGGACGGACGTGTGCGGGGCGGACGTCGGGGACGCGGACGTCCGGGAGGTGCTGATCGCGGCCGCGGGCCGCGAGGAGCGGGCGGAGGGGACGGAGGGTGTCGGGGGCATCGCAGTCATGGCGTCATCGATCCTGGCACGCCCGCGGGGAACGGGGAAACGTACCGGGCACGGGCTGGGCCGCGCCCGCCCGTCCGCCACGGGTGCCCGCCCCGTTCGGGTGACGGTCCGCCCAACCGGCACGGCCGTCCGGCGGCCGCGGCGACCCTGGTCCGCATGGATACCGGCCGCGAAGTACCGCCCTTCGTCCGCTGCCGTGTGTGCGCCAACCCGCTGTGGTGGGACGTGACGCCCGTGCCGGGGCTCGCCGCGGGCTGGTACTGCTCCACGTGCCGGCACCCCCCGGAGCGGTGCCGCAACGCCGCCGCGGCACCGCCGGTCTGCCCGGAGGGATGTGCCAGCTCGATCGTGGAGACGGCGTCCGGGGGCGCCCGCAAGTTCATCTGCCACCGCGGCTGAGGGCCGGGGCGGGAAGGCGCCTGCGGCCGGCGGGCCGGCCGCGCCTACGCTGGCGGCATGACGCAGACCCTGCCGCCCGAGATCCGGGAGGCCCTCGACGCGCACACGACCGTGACCCTCGCCTACGCGGACGAGGGCGGCCCGCAGGCGTGCGCCGTGCTCTACGCCGTCGCCGAGGGCCCCGGTGCGCCTTCCGGTACATCTGCGGCCGGACCCGCCGCACTTGACGACGTGTCCGGCCGCCCCGGGCCGGTCCGCGCTCCCGTCCTGGTCTTCGTGACCTCCGCCGCCACCCGGCACGGCCGCGCCCTCCTGGCCGGGGACACGCGCGTCGCCTTCACCGCCCAGCGCGACGGGCAGGAGTGGACCGCGCTGACCGGCCTCCAGGGCCGGGGCGTGTGCCGCCTGCTGCGCGGTGCGGACCGTGCGGCCGCCTGGCGGGCCTACAGCGCGCGCTTCCCGTACGTGGAAGGGACCGAGCGCCTGCGACAGGCGATGGAGCGGGCCGAACTGTGGGAGCTGCACCCGGACTGGATCCGGCTGATCGACAACGCCAAGGGGTTCGGCCACAAGTCGGAGTGGGTGCGCACGGATCCGTGACGGCCGGCCCGCACCGCCCGCCGACGGCCCGTCAACAGACCCGGTCTCGCCTGGCTTCCGGTTGGATGATGGGAAAAGTAGCCACTCCTACGGCGGGTACTGGCTGGTGCCCCGGCCGATCTCTCGTAGAGTCTTCGCGTGGGTTCTCTGCGCAATCCGATCGGGCCGCTTCCCTCCTCCATTTACTGGCGGCGGAGGGCAGTTGCGCTTGGCCTGCTCGGCATCCTCGTCCTGCTGGCCGTCTGGTTCCTCACGATGGGGGGTGACGGCGGCTCCAAGGGTGCCCAGAGCGACGGTTCGAACGGCCAGGGCCCATCGGACGCCACGATCACACCTGGTCCGACGCCGTCCGGCCCGCTCATCAGCCAACGGCCGGGCGGGCGGGGCGATTCGGGCGGTGGCGGCACCGACGACCGCAACGGCGGCGGCAGCGGAAGCGGCGGTTCCGCCGGTACGGGCGGAGCCGGTGGGGGCGGTGGCGCGGGCGGAGCCGGCGGTCCGGCCGCCGGCGGCTTCGGCGGGGGACCCGGACTCCAGGTGGCCGGCGAGGGCAAGGCCGTGGCGACCGGTTCGCCCCTGCCCGACTGTGTGCCCGGAGCTGTGCGGCTGAGCCTGCGCAGCGTCAAGGACTCCTACCGGGCCGACGAGAAGCCCAGGTTCGAGCTCGTCGTGAAGAACACCGGAGGCGGTGCCTGCAAGGTGAACTTCGGCGCGACCGCCGCCCTGCTGAAGATCACCGACAGCAAGGGCGAGGAGCACGTCTGGGCGTCCGACGACTGCCCGCGCGGCAACGGCGCCGTGCTCTTCGAGGTGCCGGGCGCCGGCGAGACCAAGCGCACGCTGGAGTGGGACCGCAGGCGCAGCGCCCCGCGCTGTGCGACGCCGACCGGCGCGGCCGCGGCCGCCGCCCCCGGAACGTACCGCGTCGAGATCAAGGTCGCGGGCGTGACCGAACGGGTGGAGTTCACCCTCGAGAAGGCCTGAGCGGGACCAGGGCCGCCGGGCCCGGCCGGGCCGGCGTACGTGACAAGGGTGAGGGCCCCGCGGAAGCGGGGCCCTCACCCTTATGTGCACACATGGACCGTATGGACACGTATGCGCATGATGTGTTGAGGGGAAACGTGACGGCGTGCAGGAACGCCACGGACGCGTACGGACGTTAGACGTACCGCTCCAGGATCGAGGATTCCGCCAGCCGCGAGAGGCCCTCGCGGACGGAACGGGCACGGGCCTCGCCGACGCCGTCGACCGTCTGGAGGTCGTCCACGCTCGCCGCGAGCAGCTTCTGCAGGCCCCCGAAGTGGTCGACGAGCCGCTCGATGATGGCGCCGGGCAGCCGCGGCACCTTCGCCAGCAGGCGGTAGCCGCGCGGGGAGACCGCCGAGTCCAGGGTCTCCGGCGAGCCGCTGTAGCCCAGGGCCCGTGCCACGATGGGCAGTTCGAGGAGCTCGGCGTGCGTGAGGGAGTCCAGCTCGGAGAGCGCCTCCGGGACCGTACGCGTGCGCTTGGCGGTGGGCTCGGGGACGTAGTCCCGCACGACCAGCTCGCGTTCCGGCTCGACGCCGGCGATCAGCTCGTCGAGCTGGAGGGAGAGCAGCCGGCCGTCGGTGCCCAGCTCGACGACGTACTCCGCGATCTCCGTGGCGATGCGGCGCACCATCTCCAGCCGCTGCGAGACGGCCGTGACGTCCCGGACGGTGACCAGGTCCTCGATCTCCAGGGCGGAGAGCGTGCCCGCGACCTCGTCGAGGCGGAGCTTGTAGCGCTCCAGCGTGGCCAGCGCCTGGTTGGCGCGGGAGAGGATCGCGCCCGACTCCTCCAGGACGCGGCGCTCCCCGCCCACGTACAGGGCGATCAGGCGCATCGACTGGCTGACGGAGACGACGGGGAAGCCGGACTGGATCGACGCGCGCTGCGCCGTGCGGTGCCGGGTGCCGGTCTCCTCGGTGGGGATCGACGCGTCCGGGTAGAGCTGGACGCCCGCCCGCACGATCTTGGAGATGTCCTTGTCGATGATCAGGGCGCCGTCGAGCTTGCACAGCTCGCGCAGGCGGGTGGCGGTGAACTCGACGTCGAGGACGAATCCGCCCGTGCACATCTGCTCGACGGTCTTGTCCATGCCGAGGACGATGAGTCCGCCGGTGTTGCCGCGGAGGACTCGCTCCAGGCCGTCGCGCAAGGCCGTGCCGGGCGCGACGGCGCTCAGCGAAGCGCGCATCAGCCCGTCGACGCCGGAGCCCCCGGAGCCGCTTCCGGCCCTGCCGGGGCCCGATGCCCGGTCGTTGGCTGCCACTGCACTCCTCCGGTCGCAAGGTCAACGGTGCGGCGGGCCGCCCGAATGTCGTCCACGCCGCCACGTCGCCGCGCACGCCGTGTGCGTCGTGTGCGACTCCGTGTACGTCTGCGGACGACTCTGTGTACGACGTCGTGTCCGTACGGGCGGGACCAGGGCAAAGTCTACTGGCGCCCAGCCTATTAAAGAGGGCTGTCGTTCGGCCGGTCCTTCGGGGCGGCCTCACGGCGGGGCCGCCGGGGCAGCACCCGCAGTGCCTCGCCTATGTCCGCGACCTCCACGACCCGCATCCCGTCGGGCACCTTGCCCGGGTCGCCGGGCACCAGGGCGTGGGTGAAGCCCAGCCGGGCCGCCTCGGCCAGCCGCCGCTGCACGCCCGTGACCCGCCGCACCTCGCCGGCCAGGCCGACCTCGCCGATGGCCACCAGGTTCTTCGGCAGGGGGGTGTCGCTGGCGGCGCTGGCCAGGGCGAGCGCGACGGCCAGGTCGGCCGCCGGCTCGGACAGCTTCACGCCGCCGACCGTGGCGCTGTAGATGTCGCGCTTGCCCAGGGCGCTGATCCGGCCGCGCTGCTCCAGGACCGCGAGCATCATCGACACCCGGGAGGTCTCCAGACCGGAGGTGGTGCGGCGGGGGGAGGGGATCTGGGAGTCGACGGTCAGCGCCTGCACCTCGGCCACCAGCGGCCGGCGGCCCTCCAGGGTGACCGTGAGGCACGTGCCGGGCACGGGCTCGGCGCGCCGGGTCAGGAACAGGCCGCTGGGGTCCGCCAGGCCCGTGATGCCCTCGTCGTGCAACTCGAAGCAGCCCACCTCGTCCGTCGCCCCGTAGCGGTTCTTCACGCCGCGCACCAGGCGGAGCCGGGCGTGCCGGTCGCCCTCGAAGGACAGCACGACGTCGACCAGGTGCTCCAGTAGACGGGGACCCGCGATCGCGCCGTCCTTGGTGACGTGACCGACCAGCAGCGTGGACATGCCGCGCTCCTTGGAGGCGCGGATCAGGGCGCCCGCGACCTCGCGGACCTGCGCCATGCCGCCGGGGGCGCCGTCGATCTCCGGGGAGGCCACGGTCTGGACGGAGTCGAGGACCAGCAGGGAGGGCTTCACCGAGTCGAGATGGCCGAGAACCGCCGACAGATCGGTCTCCGCGGCCAGATACAGATGGTCGGAGAGGGCGCCGATGCGGTCGGCGCGCAGCCGGACCTGGCTCGCCGACTCCTCACCCGTCACGTACAGCGTGCGGTGCTCGTCGCTGGCCGCCCTGGCCGCCACGTCCAGCAGCAGCGTCGACTTGCCGACGCCGGGCTCGCCCGCGAGCAGCACCACCGCGCCGGGCACCAGACCGCCGCCCAGCACGCGGTCCAGCTCGGGCACGCCCGTGCCGCGCGCGGTGGCCCGGCGGCCGTCGACCTGGGCGATGGGCAGCGCCGCGGACGTGACCCTGCCGGGCGCGGTCGTACGGACGGCGGGGGCGCCGAACTCCTCGACCGTGCCCCATGCCTGGCACTCCGGGCAGCGGCCGAGCCACTTGGCAGTGGTCCAGCCGCACTCGGTGCAGCGGTAGGAGGGCCGGTCCTTGGCGGACGAGCGGGAGGTACGGGCAGCCATGCGCATCACCGTAGCGGTGGCCACTGACAGGGCCGGGGGCGCGGTGGGGCGCCGGCCCGCCCGCCGTCGTCCACCAGTGCGTGATCCCCGCCCCGACTGGGTGGAATTCGAGCCTCCTGTCCCCCTTCGAGCGAGAGAGTCACCCGTATGGGTTAAACCTGCGTGGGCAGGGCGGACGAGGGCGCAGCGTCCGCCTACCGTCGCCGGGATGATGACGCGCAGGCCCGAGCCCCCCACGCATGCCACCGGCGCGCACCGCGCACCCAGCCGTGCGCCGCGCGCGGTCCAGCCCCCGGTCGTCCAGCACGTCGAACACCCCGAGCACGTCGAACACGCCGACACCACCGCGAGCGTCCAGAGCGCCGAGCCCGGTGAGCCCGCCGGGGACACGGTCGCCTCGCACCCCGTCCCGAACGACCCCCTCGATGACACCCTCGTCGAGGGCCTCGCCCGGGACGCCCCACAGCCGCACGGCTCGCGCGCGACGCCCCCGGCCGCCGACAGCGCGCCGTCCCCCTACGAGCCGTGGCTGGACGGCCTGTTCACCTACTGCCTGTCCGTCCTGCGCGAGCACGAGAGCGCCGTCGCCGCGCTCGGCGGGGTGCTCGCCCTCGCCGAGCGCCGCGCCGACCGCGCGCCCGCCGCCGAGGAGGCGCACCGCGTCTGGCTGTACGCCCTGGCCCGCTGGGAGTGCCTGCGCAGGCTCGCCGAGCCCGGCCCCCGCCCGGCCCCCGGCGCGGCCGGGGACGCCCGGGCCCGCGCGGAGCTGGCCCTGCTGGCCTGGCCCGAGGCCGCCGGCACCACCGCCGAGCAGCGCGAGGCGCTCGAACTGGCCGTCCGGCACGGGCTCGCACCGCACGAGGTCGCCGCCGTGCTCCGGCTCGACCACAACGCCGCCCGCACCCTGCTGTCCACCGCCGCCTGCGAGGTCGAGCGCACCCGCACCGCCCTGGCCGTGGTGGAGTCCGGCCGGTGTCCGGTCGTCGCGCGGTTCACGGGGGAGACGGAGGTGCTGCTGGGCGCGGCCCTCAGACGGGAGCTCGTGCGGCACGTGGACGAGTGCGCCGACTGCCGCCGCACCGCCGAGCGGGCCAACGCCGGCGAGCCCTGGCCCGGCACCGCCGCTTCCTCGGCCCCGCTGCCCGTCCTTGAGGCGCCCCGGCCCGGCGTGCGCGCCGCGCTGCACCGGGCGCTGGGCGCGCGCCCCCAGCGCCGCCGCCAGGCCGCCCGCGCCATGCCCCGCTTCGACCGCGGCGGCTTCCCCCTCGCGCCCAAGGACCGCGCCGCCCGCCGCGGCCGCCTGCGCAGCAGGGCCGTCACGACCACCGTCGTCGCCACCGTCATCGCCGCGCCCGTCCTGGCCCTGTGGGCCGCCTACCGCGGCGGCCCGTCCGGTGACGAGCAGGGCGCGGCCCCGGTGTCCGCCACGGAGACCGACAGCCTGGGCGGCAGCCCCCACGAGGGCGCGTACGACGGCTCCTACGGCGGTCCGTACGACGGCACCTACGGCGGCGGCCCGTTCGATGACGGGCACGGGGGAGCGGGCCGTGCCCGGGGTGCCGGCGCGTCGGCCTCGGTGGGCCACCGTTTCCCCGACGTGTCCGTCGCCGTGGTCGGCCCGGACGGCAAGCCGGTGTCCGGGCCGCCCGCGCCCGCCGCGACGCCGCCGGCCGCGGCCGTGGGCGCCCCCCTCGCCCCGGCCGCCCGGGGCCCCGTCCTCGGCCCGGGACGGCTGACGGTCGAGGCCCAGCCGAGCGGCACCGTCACCCTCGTCACCCTCACCGCCAGCGGTGGCGAACCGGTGAGCTGGTCGATGTCCGCGGACGCGCCCTGGCTGCGCCTCAGCCAGCCCGGCGGCGTCCTGCGCCCCGGTCAGTCGGTGACGATCACGGTCGAGGTGGACCACGCCCGGGAGCCGGCGGGGCCGTGGCGGGCCCGGGTGGCCGTCGCGCCGGGCGGCGCGGCGGTGACGATCGAGGGGTGTGGCGCGCCCCCCGAACCGACGCCGACCGTGCCCGCGCACCCGTCCGCGCCGCCGCCCGCCACCTCCCCGGCGCCGGTCCCGGCCCCTGAGCAGACGCACCGGCCGTGACGGCCCGGCCCGAGCGCGCCGGTGCGGGCCGGTCAGAGCCGCGCCGGCCGGAGCGCCGTAGGCTCCGCAGCGCGCCGGCGCGGGGACCGGTGCGGGGGTCGTGCGGTCAGCGCGCGTCCGCCGGGTGCGGGGCCATCGGCAGCAGGGAGGCCATGCGCTCCTCGCAGAGCTCGACCAGCCGCGCGTACCCCTTCTTCCCCATCAGCTCGGTCAGCTCCGCCCGGTACGACACGTACACCGGCTCGCCGGCGCCGTGCGCGGACCGCGCGGACGTGCACCACCAGTGCAGGTCGTGGCCGCCCGAGCCCCAGCCCCGGCGGTCGTACTCCCCGATGCTGATCTGGAGCACCTGGGTGTCGTCGGGCCGGTCGATCCAGTCGTACGTGCGCCGCACCGGCAGCTGCCAGCACACGTCCGGCTTGGTCTCCAGCGGCTCGCGGCCCTCCTTGAGCGCCAGGATGTGCAGGGAGCACCCGGCGCCGCCGGCGAAGCCCGGCCGGTTCTGGAAGATGCACGAGCCCTGCCAGCGCCGGGTCTGCCGGTCGCCGTCCTCGTCGGCCTGGGTCCAGCCGGTGCGCGTGCCTTCCTCGTGGAACTGCCAGATGTCGGGCGTGAGACGCGCCACGTGCGTGGCGACGCGCTTCTCGTCGTCCTCGTCGGAGAAGTGGGCGCCCAGCGTGCAGCAGCCGTCGTCGGCGCGGCCGGCCTGGATGCCCTGGCAGCCGCTGCCGAAGACGCAGGTCCAGCGGGACGTCAGCCAGGTCAGGTCGCAGCGGAAGACCTGCTCGTCGTCGGCGGGGTCGGGGAACTCCACCCAGGCCCGGGCGAAGTCCAGCCCGACCTCGTCGGGGACGGCGCCGCCGGCGCCCTTCGGGAAACCCTTGCCCGGCTTGCTGGCCTTGTCCGCCTTCGCGGGCTTGCCGGAGCTCTTCCCGGAGCCGCGCTCCGGGTCCTTCGACTGCTTCTTCAGGGCGTCATCCTGGACTTTGTCCGGTTTCGCCTTCTTCGTCTTCGCCACCCCTCAAGCCTATGCGCCGAACGGCACGGCAGTAGCGTTCAGGCCATGAGACTCGGTGTCCTCGACGTGGGTTCGAATACGGTCCATCTGCTGGTGGTGGACGCACACCCCGGTGCCCGCCCCCTGCCGGCCCACTCCCACAAGGCCGAGCTGCGCCTGGCCGAACTGCTGGACGACGACGGCGCCATCAGCGACGCCGGCATAGACCGGCTCGTCGCCGTGATCGGCGACGCCCTCCAGGCGGCCGAGGACAAGGGTGTCGAGGAGGTCCTGCCCTTCGCCACCTCCGCCGTCCGCGAGGCCGCCAACGCCGACGCCGTCCTCACCCGCGTCCAGCGGGAAACCGGCGTCACCCTGCCCGTTCTCACCGGCGCCGAAGAGGCCCGGCTCACCTTCCTCGCCGCCCGCCGCTGGTTCGGCTGGTCGGCCGGAAAACTCCTTGTCCTCGACATCGGCGGCGGTTCGCTGGAAATCGCCTACGGGCTCGACGAGGAGCCCGACGCCGCCGCGTCCCTCCCCCTCGGCGCCGGCCGCCTCACCGCCTCCTGGCTCCCCGGCGACCCGCCCGCCCCCGCGGACGTACGGGCCCTGCGCCGCCACGTCCGCGCGGAGATCGCCCGCACCGTGGGCGACTTCGCCCGCCTGGGCACCCCCGACCACACCGTGGCCACCTCCAAGACGTTCAAGCAGCTCGCCCGCATCGCCGGCGCCGCCCGCTCCGGCGAGGGCCTCTACGTTCAGCGCAACCTCTCCCGCAAGGCCCTGGAGGAGTGGGTGCCCAAGCTCTCCGCCATGACCTCCGACCGGCGAGCGTCCCTGCCCGGCGTGTCCGCCGGACGGGCGGCGCAGCTGCTGGCCGGCGCGCTGGTCGCGGAGGCGGCGATGGACCTGTTCGGGGTGGAGGAGCTGGAGATCTGCCCCTGGGCGCTGCGCGAGGGCGTCATCCTGCGGCGGCTGGACCACCTGCCCGCGACGTGACGGGACCTCACGGCCCGGGCGGCGGTGACGAAGCTCACGGCACCCCGGCGCACGCCACGCGCACCCGCGCGCGTACCGCCGGAAACGCCGCACGGGCCGGGTCCCGGCCGCCTGACGAGGGCCGGGACCCGGTACCCGCCCCCGTCCGCCGTGTGCGAGACCACCTGCCCGCCGCCGGAGGGGCGGGCATACGCTGTCCCTCGTGACAGAGCCAGTGGTGCGCATTCCGGATGCGAAGGTCGCCCTGTCAACGGCATCGGTCTACCCCGAGTCGACGGCGACGGCCTTCGAGATCGCCGCGCGCCTGGGCTACGACGGTGTCGAGGTCATGGTGTGGACCGACCCCGTCAGCCAGGACATCGACGCGCTGCGTCGCCTCTCCGACTACCACCGGGTGCCCATCCTGGCCGTTCACGCACCCTGCCTCCTGATCACCCAGCGGGTCTGGTCGACGGACCCCTGGGTCAAGCTCCAGCGGGCCCGCGCGGCCGCCGAGAAGCTGGGCGCGAGCACGGTCGTCGTCCACCCGCCGTTCCGCTGGCAACGCTCGTACGCGCGGGAGTTCGTGCGCGGGATCTGGCGCATGGCGGACGAGACGGACGTCCGGTTCGCGGTCGAGAACATGTACCCCTGGCGCTACCGCGACCGCGAGATGCTTGCCTACTCGCCCGACTGGGACGTCACCAAGGACGACTACCGGCACTTCACCGTCGACCTCTCCCACACGTCGACGGCCAGGACCGACGCCCTCCAGATGGTCGACCGCATGGGTGACCGGCTCGCCCACATCCACCTCGCCGACGGCAACGGCTCCGCCAAGGACGAGCACCTGGTCCCCGGGCGCGGCAAGCAGCCCTGCGCCGAGCTGCTGGAACGCCTCGCGGTCAGCGGCTTCGACGGGCACGTCGTGATCGAGGTCAACACCCGGCGCGCGATGTCCGCCGCCGAGCGCGAGGCCGACCTGGCCGAGGCCCTGGCCTTCACCCGGCTCCACCTCGCCTCCCCGACGGGCGCCCGGCGGCCATGACGGGAACGCCGGAGAAGCCGGACGGGCGGCAGAAGGCGGAGGGCCCGCCGGCGGCCGGCGGCACGCCGCCCGCCCCCCGCAGGCGCGGCCGCCCCTCCCGCACGGCCGCCGGCAGCGGCCCGGGCGCGCGCGAGCGCATCCTCACCGCGGCCCGCGCCGAGTTCGCCGAGCACGGCTACGACGGGGCGTCCATCCGCGGGATGGCGAAGAACGCGGGCGTGGACCCCGCGCTGGTCCACCACTACTTCGGCCCCAAGGAGAAGATCTTCGCCGCGGCCGTCGAGACGGCCTTCGCCCCCGCGCTCAGCGTCGCGGACCTCGTCATCGACGCCGGCCCCGAGGGCGCGGGCGAGCGGATGGCGCGCTTCGTGCTGGGCGTGTGGGAGGACCCGGTCACGCGCGAACCGCTGCTCGCGATCCTCCGCTCGGCCGTCGCCAACGAGACCGCGGCGGGCGTCTTCCGCGACCTGGTCTCCAGCCGGCTCATGATCCGCCTCGCCGCCGAGCTGGACGGCCCCGACGCCCGGCTGCGCTCGGAACTCGCGGCGTCCCACCTGGTGGGCGTGGCCATGCTGCGGCACGTGATCAAACTGGAGCCCCTGGCCTCGGCCGACGTCGAGCAGGTCGTGGCCATGGTGGGACCGGCGGTGCAGCGCTATCTGACGGGTGCCTGACCGGGCCCGTCCCCCTCCCGCCCGGTGTCTCACATGACGGAAATCCCGTCCGCCACCCGGATGACCGGCGTAGGCTCGAAGGTCAGGTTCCGGGAGAGCAGATCCGGGAACCGGTCCCAGGATTCGAGGAGTGGAGCAGGATGCCCGAGCTGAGGTCCCGCACCGTCACCCACGGCCGCAACATGGCGGGCGCCCGAGCCCTTCTGCGCGCCGCGGGCGTAGCGCGCGAGGACTTCGGCAAGCCGATCATCGCGGTGGCGAACAGCTTCACCGAGTTCGTGCCGGGCCACACCCACCTCCAGCCCGTCGGCCGGATCGTCTCCGACGCGATCAAGGCGGCCGGCGGCGTCCCCCGCGAGTTCAACACCATCGCGGTCGACGACGGCATCGCCATGGGCCACGGCGGCATGCTCTACTCGCTGCCCTCCCGCGACCTGATCGCCGACTCCGTCGAGTACATGGTCGAGGCCCACTGCGCGGACGCCCTGATCTGCATCTCCAACTGCGACAAGATCACGCCCGGCATGCTCATGGCCGCGATGCGCCTGAACATCCCCGTCGTCTTCGTCTCCGGCGGCCCCATGGAGGCCGGCCAGGCGACGCTCGTCGACGGCACCGTCCGCAAGCTCGACCTGATCAACGCCATCGTCGACTCGGTCAACGAGAGCGTGTCCGACGAGGACGTCCTCCGCATCGAGGAGAACGCCTGCCCCACCTGCGGCTCGTGTTCCGGCATGTTCACGGCCAACTCCATGAACTGCCTCACCGAGGCCATCGGCCTCTCCCTGCCCGGCAACGGCTCGGTCCTCGCCACGCACACCGCCCGCAAGGCGCTCTACGAGAACGCCGGCCGCACGGTCGTCGAGATCACCAAGCGGTACTACGAGCAGGGCGACGAGTCCGTCCTGCCGCGCAACGTCGCCACCCGCGCCGCCTTCGAGAACGCCATGGCCCTCGACATCGCCATGGGCGGCTCCACCAACACGATCCTCCACCTGCTCGCCGCCGCCCAGGAGGCCGAGCTCGACTACGACCTGACGGACATCGACGAGGTCTCGCGCCGCGTGCCCTGCCTCGCCAAGGTCGCCCCGAACGTCGCCCCCGGCGGCACGTACTACATGGAGGACGTGCACCGCGCCGGCGGCGTCCCCGCCATCCTCGGCGAGCTCTGGCGCGGTGGCCTGCTCAACGAGGACGTGCACACCGTGCACGCGCCCTCACTGGCCGAGTGGCTCAAGACCTGGGACGTCCGCGGCGGCTCCCCGTCCGCCGAGGCGGTCGAGATGTGGCACGCCGCCCCCGGCTGCGTCCGCTCCGCCACCGCCTTCTCCCAGTCCGAGCGCTGGGAGTCCCTCGACGTCGACGCCGAGAACGGCTGCATCCGCTCCGCCGAGCACGCCTACTCCAAGGACGGCGGCCTCGCGGTCCTCAGGGGCAACCTCGCCGTCGACGGCTGCGTCGTGAAGACGGCCGGCGTCGACGAGTCGATCTGGACCTTCGAGGGCCCGGCCGTCGTCTGCGAGTCGCAGGACGAGGCCGTCGAGAAGATCCTCTCCAAGGGCGTCAAGGAGGGCGACGTCGTCGTCATCCGCTACGAGGGCCCGCGCGGCGGCCCCGGCATGCAGGAGATGCTCTACCCGACCTCCTTCCTCAAGGGCCGCGGCCTCGGCAAGGCCTGCGCCCTCGTGACCGACGGCCGCTTCTCCGGCGGCACGTCGGGCCTGTCGATCGGCCACGCCTCGCCCGAGGCCGCCTCGGGCGGCACGATCGCCCTCGTCGAGGACGGCGACCGCATCCGCATCGACATCCCGGGCCGCTCCATCGAACTGCTCGTCCCCGAGGCCGAACTGGCGGCCCGCCGGGAGGCCCTCGGCGGCCGGTACGCCCCGAAGAACCGCGACCGCAAGGTCTCCGCGGCGCTGCGGGCCTACGCGGCCATGGCCACCAGCGCCGACAAGGGCGCGGTCCGTGACGTGAGCAAGCTCGGCTGAAGCCGGACCGGGACCGGCGGCGCGGGACGCCTGCGCTGCCGGACCGGACCGGCCCCGCTCACCGCCAGCCGGCCGGGTTGGCGTTCACCGCGAACACCGACCCGTCCGGTGCCGCCCCGAACACCTTGCCCTCCGCCGCCACCGGCGCCGGGAGCAGTTCCAGGAAGCCCCGCCCGGCCTTGGCCAGGCGGGGCGACGTCGTACCGAGCAGCGCACCCCGCGCCGTGTCCACGGCCAGCAGCCGGCCGTCGCCCGACGAGAAGTACAGCCGGTCGTCGGCGGCCAGCAGCGGTGAGGCGTTGGCCACCGAGGTGTCCAGACGCCACAACGGACCCGCGGACTTCGCCCCGCCCGTACCGACGGCCGTCAGCCCGCCGTCCGACGACAGCACGTAGACCGTGTCCCCGCGCGCGACCACGCTCGTGGCCTGCACGCGCGTGGCCAGCGGCACACGGCGCTCACGCCCGATGCCCGGCGCGTACCGCACCACGGCCGAGACGTGGTTGAGGGAGTCCGACTCCGAGAGGTACAAAGCGTCGCCGGAGTCCGCCCCCACCGCGGTGAGGTTGCCCTCGGCCTGCCACTCCCACAGCGTCGCGCCCCGCGCCACGTCGACGGCCACGACGTGCGTACGACGCCCGTCCGGGGAGATCGTGACGCCGAAGGCCGGCCCACCGCCGAAGTACGAGAAGACGGGCTTCGTCCCGCCGGGCAGCCGGCGCCGCCAGCGCTCGGCGTTCGTGGCGCCGTCGACGGCGGTCACGGTGCCGTCCCCCGCGACCAGCAGCACCGTGTCGCCCGCGTGGTAGACCCGCCCGTCGTACGCCGCCACGTCGCGCGTCCAGCGCGGCTCGCCCGTGGCCGGGTCGAGCGCCGACAGCTTCCGCCCGTCCATCGACAGGGCGTGGACCAGGCCGCCCGAGACGACCGGGGCGCTCAGGGATCCGCTGAAGGGCGAGGGGACCGCGGCCGTCCGCCGCCAGGCCACCTTCCCGGTCGCCACCTCCACCCGGGCCGCCTGCACTCCGCGCGCCGAGCAGTACAGCGCCCCGCCCGCGTACGAACAGAAGCCCGCTCGCACCTCGCCGGAGCCCGCCGCGTCCTCCGCGACGGACGCCTCCCACGGGTGCCACGCCGCACCGGCCGGGGTGGGCCGCGCCTGCGACGGCTGCCGCACGTCCCCGGCCCGGCCCACCGCCCACGTCGCACCGGCCGCGAGAGCCACAACCACGGCGGCGGCCACAGCGAGCCAGTGGCGCCGCGGGAGGCGCCGGCGGGGACGCGGAGGGGGGACGGCGGCGGGGGCGGGGACGGGCGTGCGGGATATGCCGGTCGGACCGGACGGCCCGGCCGCCGCCGGGCGGGGCCGCGGCCGGGCCGTGAAGGCCGCTTCGACGGCCGCCACCGGGCGTTCGCGGGAAGGCACCGGCACGGCGCGGTCCTCACCGTCCCCGTCCGCGGCCGGCTGCGACAGCATCGCCATCACGGCGTCCGGCGTGGGCCGGTCGGCGGGCTCCTTCGCCAGACAGGCGCGGATCAACGGCACGAGGTCGACCGGAACGCCCGTCAGGTCGGGCTCGTCGTGCACCACCTGATAGGCGACGAGGTACGGGCTGTCCGACGCGAACGGCCCCCGCCCCGTCGCCGCGTGCACCAGCAGCGACGCCAACGCGAACACGTCCGCCGCCGGCCCCACCTCGCGCGGCCGCTGGAACTGCTCCGGCGCCATGAAGGGCGGGGTGCCGATGAGCTTCCCCGTCTCCGTGTGCAGCTCGCTGTCGTACGGGCGGGAGATGCCGAAGTCGATGACCTTGGGGCCGTCCTCGGCGAGCAGCACGTTGCTGGGCTTGAGGTCCCGGTGGACGACCCCGGCGCGATGGATGTCGCGCAGCGCCTCGGCCAGCCCGGCGGCCAGCCGCCGCACCGCCTCCGCCTCCAGCGGCCCACGGCGCTTCACCCGCTCGGACAGCGTGGGACCGGGGATGTAGAGAGTGGCCATCCAGGGCCGTTCGCCGTCGGGGTCCGCGTCGACCACGGGCGCGGTGAACGCCCCGCTCACCCGCCGGGCCGCCGCGACCTCCTGACGGAAACGGGCCCGGAACTCCGGGTCCGCCGCGTACTCGGCGTGGACGACCTTCACCGCGAGCCGCAGCCCCGAAGCCGAACGCGCCAGATGGACCACGCCCATGCCACCGGAGCCCAGACGGCCTTCCAGCCGGTACCGGCCCGCGTACCGCGGATCGTCCGCTTCGGCTCCCGCCCCGGCACCGCGCAGCGGCGGCATGGCCCACCCCCGTGTCACCTGAGTCATTCGGCCGCTTTCGGCGACCTGCGGAGCCTAATCGATGGGCCGGGGGGAACCGGGGGAGGCATGCCGGACGTCGATAGCCTGCGCATGACATTTCACGGCTCATCTGCCGACTTCATCTTCTGTTCCCCTGGGGGGAGAACCAGCGTGACGAACTACCCGCTCGCACCCGGTTACCAGGTCAACGTCCGCCGCGGCCCGAGCACCGACAGCGAACTCATCAAGGTCCTGCCGCAGGGCACCAGCGTGCAGATCCGCTGCCAGACGAGAGGGGAGACGGTCTCCGGCCCCTGCGGCACCACGGACGTCTGGGACAGCATCGCGCCGGGCCAGTACGTGTCCGACGCCTATGTGAAGACGGGCACCAGCGGTTTCGTGGCCGTCCGCTGCGCGGGCTGAGGCGAGCGGGGACGCTGGCCCAGGACGGCGTCCGGGGACGGCCGCGGATAATCGACGCATGAGCGATGCGCATGAGGCCCCCGGCCCCCGCCCGGAGCCCCTCCGGTTCTTCGGAACCACCTGGGTCGACCACGACGGCGGCTACGCGCTGCGCCGCGCCGGCGTCGCCGCGGGTTCCCTGGTGGCGGCGGTGGCAGGAGCGTTCCTGCTGCGCTTCGGTTACGAGGGCCTGGCGATCGCCCAGGTCGGCGGCCTCGTGAACCTCATGGTCGTGGTGGCCTTCGCCGTGTGCAGTGCGCTGGGTTTCCGCCGGACCTGGGACGGCTTCGTCCGCCGCCCCGAGGCGGGGGCGACGGACGCGGCGGCAGAACGCTCGATGCACAGCATCGTGATGATCGGGTTCGTCGGCGTCCTGCTCGCCTACTTCTTCCGGAGCTTCGTCGAGGCCCCGGGTGAGCGTCTCCACCGCGCGGAGTACGAGCAGGAAAGCGCACGCCACGAGCGTCGCCGCTCGGCCCGCACCGGCAACCCGGCGGCGAGGGCGTCCAAGGGGCGGCGCAAGCACCCCTGAACGTCGTGTAGAGTTCTCCGAGTTGCCACACGGCAGCACCAATCACCACCGCACGGCCCCTGAACGGGAAGCAATTCGGCCTGCCGAATTACCGACCGGACTCCGATTAGGAGTCGCCAGGAAAATCCGCTAAAGTGGTGAACACCCCGCCGACAGGGGAATCGGAAACCGAATTCGGACCGGAAACGGAACGGAAAAGGATCTGATAGAGTCGGAACACGAAATACCGAAGGGAAGCGCCCGGAGGAAAGCCCGAGAGGGTGAGTACAAAGGAAGCGTCCGTTCCTTGAGAACTCAACAGCGTGCCAAAAGTCAACGCCAGATATGTTGACACCCCGTCCATCTCGATGGATGAGGTTCCTTTAAAAGTCCTGCCGGGTCCGTATGGATCGGGTAGGCACACACAGCGAGGACGCTGTGAACGACCGGGCTTATTCCGCCTGGTTGTTCCGCTCTCGTGGTGTCGACCCGATTACGGGTAAACATTCACGGAGAGTTTGATCCTGGCTCAGGACGAACGCTGGCGGCGTGCTTAACACATGCAAGTCGAACGATGAAGCCCTTCGGGGTGGATTAGTGGCGAACGGGTGAGTAACACGTGGGCAATCTGCCCTGCACTCTGGGACAAGCCCTGGAAACGGGGTCTAATACCGGATACGACCGCTGACCGCATGGTTGGTGGTGGAAAGCTCCGGCGGTGCAGGATGAGCCCGCGGCCTATCAGCTTGTTGGTGGGGTGATGGCCTACCAAGGCGACGACGGGTAGCCGGCCTGAGAGGGCGACCGGCCACACTGGGACTGAGACACGGCCCAGACTCCTACGGGAGGCAGCAGTGGGGAATATTGCACAATGGGCGAAAGCCTGATGCAGCGACGCCGCGTGAGGGATGACGGCCTTCGGGTTGTAAACCTCTTTCAGCAGGGAAGAAGCGAAAGTGACGGTACCTGCAGAAGAAGCGCCGGCTAACTACGTGCCAGCAGCCGCGGTAATACGTAGGGCGCAAGCGTTGTCCGGAATTATTGGGCGTAAAGAGCTCGTAGGCGGCTTGTTGCGTCGGATGTGAAAGCCCGGGGCTTAACCCCGGGTCTGCATTCGATACGGGCAGGCTAGAGTTCGGTAGGGGAGATCGGAATTCCTGGTGTAGCGGTGAAATGCGCAGATATCAGGAGGAACACCGGTGGCGAAGGCGGATCTCTGGGCCGATACTGACGCTGAGGAGCGAAAGCGTGGGGAGCGAACAGGATTAGATACCCTGGTAGTCCACGCCGTAAACGTTGGGAACTAGGTGTGGGCGACATTCCACGTCGTCCGTGCCGCAGCTAACGCATTAAGTTCCCCGCCTGGGGAGTACGGCCGCAAGGCTAAAACTCAAAGGAATTGACGGGGGCCCGCACAAGCAGCGGAGCATGTGGCTTAATTCGACGCAACGCGAAGAACCTTACCAAGGCTTGACATACACCGGAAACGGCCAGAGATGGTCGCCCCCTTGTGGTCGGTGTACAGGTGGTGCATGGCTGTCGTCAGCTCGTGTCGTGAGATGTTGGGTTAAGTCCCGCAACGAGCGCAACCCTTGTTCTGTGTTGCCAGCATGCCCTTCGGGGTGATGGGGACTCACAGGAGACTGCCGGGGTCAACTCGGAGGAAGGTGGGGACGACGTCAAGTCATCATGCCCCTTATGTCTTGGGCTGCACACGTGCTACAATGGCCGGTACAATGAGCTGCGATACCGCGAGGTGGAGCGAATCTCAAAAAGCCGGTCTCAGTTCGGATTGGGGTCTGCAACTCGACCCCATGAAGTTGGAGTTGCTAGTAATCGCAGATCAGCATTGCTGCGGTGAATACGTTCCCGGGCCTTGTACACACCGCCCGTCACGTCACGAAAGTCGGTAACACCCGAAGCCGGTGGCCCAACCCTTGTGGAGGGAGCCGTCGAAGGTGGGACTGGCGATTGGGACGAAGTCGTAACAAGGTAGCCGTACCGGAAGGTGCGGCTGGATCACCTCCTTTCTAAGGAGCACATAGCCGACTGCAAGCGAATGTCTTGCACGGTTGCTCATGGGTGGAACGTTGACTATTCGGCACAGTTCTTGAGGGTTCACTAGTACTGCTTCGGCGTGGAACGTGAAATTTCTGAGGGGCTGGGTCGGGCACGCTGTTGGGTATCTGAGGGTACGGAACGTAAGTTTCGAACCTTCGCGATGCCGGCCCCAGTGCACTCACTGCTTCGGTGGTGGGGTGATGGGTGGCTGGTCGTTGCTTGAGAACTGCACAGTGGACGCGAGCATCTGTGGCCAAGTTTTTAAGGGCGCACGGTGGATGCCTTGGCACCAGGAACCGATGAAGGACGTGGGAGGCCACGATAGGCCCCGGGGAGCTGTCAACCGAGCTTTGATCCGGGGGTGTCCGAATGGGGAAACCCGGCAGTCGTCATGGGCTGTCACCCGCTGCTGAACACATAGGCAGTGTGGAGGGAACGCGGGGAAGTGAAACATCTCAGTACCCGCAGGAAGAGAAAACAACCGTGATTCCGGGAGTAGTGGCGAGCGAAACCGGATGAGGCCAAACCGTATGTGTGTGATACCCGGCAGGGGTTGCGCATGCGGGGTTGTGGGATCTCTTTTTCATAGTCTGCCGGCTGTGAGACGAGTCAGAAACCGTTGATGTAGGCGAAGGACATGCGAAAGGTCCGGCGTAGAGGGTAAGACCCCCGTAGCTGAAACATTGACGGCTCGTTTAAGAGACACCCAAGTAGCACGGGGCCCGAGAAATCCCGTGTGAATCTGGCGGGACCACCCGCTAAGCCTAAATATTCCCTGGTGACCGATAGCGGATAGTACCGTGAGGGAATGGTGAAAAGTACCGCGGGAGCGGAGTGAAATAGTACCTGAAACCGTGTGCCTACAAGCCGTGGGAGCGTCGCGCATCGAGCTTGCTCGGTGCGTCGTGACTGCGTGCCTTTTGAAGAATGAGCCTGCGAGTTTGCGGTATGTTGCGAGGTTAACCCGTGTGGGGAAGCCGTAGCGAAAGCGAGTCCGAATAGGGCGTTTGAGTAGCGTGCCCAAGACCCGAAGCGGAGTGATCTAGCCATGGGCAGGTTGAAGCGGAGGTAAGACTTCGTGGAGGACCGAACCCACCAGGGTTGAAAACCTGGGGGATGACCTGTGGTTAGGGGTGAAAGGCCAATCAAACTCCGTGATAGCTGGTTCTCCCCGAAATGCATTTAGGTGCAGCGTCGTGTGTTTCTTGCCGGAGGTAGAGCACTGGATAGGCGATGGGCCCTACCGGGTTACTGACCTTAGCCAAACTCCGAATGCCGGTAAGTGAGAGCGCGGCAGTGAGACTGTGGGGGATAAGCTCCATGGTCGAGAGGGAAACAGCCCAGAGCATCGACTAAGGCCCCTAAGCGTACGCTAAGTGGGAAAGGATGTGGAGTCGCAGAGACAACCAGGAGGTTGGCTTAGAAGCAGCCACCCTTGAAAGAGTGCGTAATAGCTCACTGGTCAAGTGATTCCGCGCCGACAATGTAGCGGGGCTCAAGCGTACCGCCGAAGTCGTGTCATTGCAGTATGTACCCCCAACGGGGACTGTGATGGGTAGGGGAGCGTCGTGTGCCGGGTGAAGCAGCCGCGGAAGCGAGTTGTGGACGGTTCACGAGTGAGAATGCAGGCATGAGTAGCGATACACACGTGAGAAACGTGTGCGCCGATTGACTAAGGGTTCCTGGGTCAAGCTGATCTGCCCAGGGTAAGTCGGGACCTAAGGCGAGGCCGACAGGCGTAGTCGATGGACAACCGGTTGATATTCCGGTACCCGCTTTGAAACGCCCAATATCGAATCAGGCGATGCTAAGTCCGTGAAGCCGCCCTGGAGTCTTCGGACAAAGGGGAGTGGTGGAGCCGACGAACCAGACTTGTAGTAGGTAAGCGATGGGGTGACGCAGGAAGGTAGTCCAGCCCGGGCGGTGGTAGTCCCGGGGTAAGGGTGTAGGCCGTGTGATAGGCAAATCCGTCACACATTAAGGCTGAGACCTGATGCCGAGCCGATTGTGGTGAAGTGGATGATCCTATGCTGTCGAGAAAAGCCTCTAGCGAGTTTCATGGCGGCCCGTACCCTAAACCGACTCAGGTGGTCAGGTAGAGAATACCGAGGCGTTCGGGTGAACTATGGTTAAGGAACTCGGCAAAATGCCCCCGTAACTTCGGGAGAAGGGGGGCCATGTCTGGTGAGGGAACTTGCTTCCTGAGCTGGGTGTGGCCGCAGAGACCAGCGAGAAGCGACTGTTTACTAAAAACACAGGTCCGTGCGAAGCCGTAAGGCGATGTATACGGACTGACGCCTGCCCGGTGCTGGAACGTTAAGGGGACCGGTTAGCTCCATTTCGGTGGGGCGAAGCTGAGAACTTAAGCGCCAGTAAACGGCGGTGGTAACTATAACCATCCTAAGGTAGCGAAATTCCTTGTCGGGTAAGTTCCGACCTGCACGAATGGCGTAACGACTTCTCGACTGTCTCAACCATAGGCCCGGTGAAATTGCACTACGAGTAAAGATGCTCGTTTCGCGCAGCAGGACGGAAAGACCCCGGGACCTTTACTATAGCTTGATATTGGTGTTCGGTTCGGCTTGTGTAGGATAGGTGGGAGACTGTGAAGCATGCACGCCAGTGTGTGTGGAGTCGTCGTTGAAATACCACTCTGGTCGTGCTGGATGTCTAACCTGGGTCCGTGATCCGGATCAGGGACAGTGTCTGGTGGGTAGTTTAACTGGGGCGGTTGCCTCCTAAAGGGTAACGGAGGCGCCCAAAGGTTCCCTCAGCCTGGTTGGCAATCAGGTGTTGAGTGTAAGTGCACAAGGGAGCTTGACTGTGAGACCGACGGGTCGAGCAGGGACGAAAGTCGGGACTAGTGATCCGGCGGTGGCTTGTGGAAGCGCCGTCGCTCAACGGATAAAAGGTACCCCGGGGATAACAGGCTGATCTTCCCCAAGAGTCCATATCGACGGGATGGTTTGGCACCTCGATGTCGGCTCGTCGCATCCTGGGGCTGGAGTCGGTCCCAAGGGTTGGGCTGTTCGCCCATTAAAGCGGTACGCGAGCTGGGTTTAGAACGTCGTGAGACAGTTCGGTCCCTATCCGCTGTGCGCGTAGGAGTCTTGAGAAGGGCTGTCCCTAGTACGAGAGGACCGGGACGGACGAACCTCTGGTGTGCCAGTTGTCCTGCCAAGGGCATGGCTGGTTGGCTACGTTCGGGAGGGATAACCGCTGAAAGCATCTAAGCGGGAAGCCTGCTTCGAGATGAGGACTCCCACCCACTTGATGGGGTAAGGCTCCCAGTAGACGACTGGGTTGATAGGCCAGGTGTGGAAGACCGGTAACGGTTGGAGCTGACTGGTACTAATAGGCCGAGGGCTTGTCCTCAGTTGCTCGCGTCCACTGTGTAGGTTCTGAAGTAACGACCTGTGATTTTGCCGGGTTGGTTAACTTCATAGTGTTTCGGTGGTCATAGCGTTAGGGAAACGCCCGGTTACATTCCGAACCCGGAAGCTAAGCCTTTCAGCGCCGATGGTACTGCAGGGGGGACCCTGTGGGAGAGTAGGACGCCGCCGAACAAATTTTGAATGCCGTAGGCCCCGAGTCGAATTGAATTCGACTCGGGGCCTACGGCTTTTTTGCGTTCACCGCGGCCTCACGCCGAACGGTCCAGATCCGCCCTCCGCACGGCCCCCCGCAACGGCAGTCCCAGCACCCACCGTTCCACTTCCTCCACCGCGTACGCCCCCAGCCGCCGCACTTCGCTGCCCTGCGCACCCGCGATGTGCGGCGTGACCAGGACGTTCGGCAGCGCGAGCAGCTGATGGCCGTGCGGGAGCGGCTCCGGGTCCGTGACGTCGAGGAAGGCGTTGAGCCGCCCGGAGGCGCATTCCCGCACCAGGCTCTCCGTGTCGACGAGGGAGCCCCGTGCGGTGTTGACGACGGTTCCGCCGTCCGGGATCAGAGCAAGTCGTTCGGCGTTCAGCAAGCCCCGGGTCTCCGGAAGCTCCGGGGCGTGGAGAGTGACCACCCGGCTCGCACCGCACAACGCGTCCACATCGTCGACGAGTTCGGCCCCCAGCCTTTTCGCCTCGTCGGGTGGGACGCACGGGTCGTGCAACAGCACGCGATAGCCGGCGGAAGCCGAACGAAGACGGGCGACCACCCGGCGGCCGATGCGGGAGGCACCGACGACCCCGACCGTCAGGCCGTCGGCACCCCGCCGGTCCTGGAAGACGGGCCACCCCGCCCTCCCGCCTCGGGCCGCGTACGAGGCCGCCGAGGTGAGGGCCTGCTTCGCGGCCAGGACCACGAGCGCGTAGGCGTACTCCGCCACCGGGCCGGCGTTGGCGTCCGCCGCCGACGAGACCGCGATGCCGCGTTCCCACACCGTCGGAGTGACCAGGCCCTTGACCGACCCCGCCGCGTGAACGACCAGCCGCAGCCGCGGAGTGCCCCCCAGCACGTCCGCGGTGAGGGGCGGGGAGCCCCAGCCGGTGATGAGGACGTCCGCAGCCGCGTCCGCTGCGGCACGGCCAGTGGTCACCGTGCCGCAGGCGGCGAGCCGGGCGCGCAGGTCCGGGGGGAAGAGGGCGGCCGTCATGTCCGTACTCGTGCCGATCAAGATGTGAGGCCAGTCACTCATGGGCAGTTCGTCCCCCGCGCAGCGGAGAAAATGCGGGCGATGCCCCGATCGTTTCTCCGCCGCCTCCGTACGTCCGGCCCGTGGGCCGTCGACGCGCTCATCACCGTCGTCGTCCAGGCGGCCGTGACCATTCCGTTCGTGGTGCCGCGCTCGGCGGACGTGCCGCCCGCGACCTGGGCCGCGTACGGCATGACGACGCTCGGCGTGCTGCCGCTGCTGTGGCGGAGCCGGGCCCCGCTCGGCTCGCTGCTCGGAATCACCGTGGCCGGGCTGGCGTACCTGCCGCTCGACGGGCCCGGGCAGCCCATGCCGTACGCCCCGCTGGTCGCCCTCTTCACGGTCGCGGCCCAGGGCGGCCTGTGGCAGCGGCGGGTGACGATCGGTCTGGGCCTGCCGCTGGTCGCCGTCGCGGTCGCCCTGCGGACGAACACGGCCCGCGAGTACCTCTTCGCGTTCTTCCTCTTCAGCATGGTGTACGTGCTGGGCGTCCTGACCCGTACGCGCCAGGCCTACACCGAGGCCGTCGAGTTGCGGGCCGCCGAGCTGGAGAAGGCGCGGCAGGTGGAGGCCGAACGGGCCGCGGAACGTGAACGGGCCCGCATCGCACGCGAGATGCACGACGTCCTCTCCCACGCCGTCAGTCTGATGATCGTGCAGGCCGAGGCCGGTCCGCTGGTCGTGCGGTCGGACCCCGACCGTGCCGAGGCCGCCTTCGACGCGATCGCCGGGGCGGGCCGGGACGCGATGGTGCAGTTGCGGCGGATGCTGGGAGTGCTGAAGGACGAGCCCGGTGGGACGCGCAGCCCGCAGCCGACGCTGGAGGACCTCGACGACCTGGTGGCCGAGGTCAGGCGCACGGGTCTGCGGGTGGACCTGGTCGCGCGGGGGGAGCCCCGGGCGCTCGGCCCCGACGTCCAGGTGACCGTCTACCGGGTGGTGCAGGAGGCGCTGACGAACGTGCTCAAGCACGCCGTCGCCGCCTCGGTGGACGTACGCCTCACGTGGCTGCCGGACCGGCTGGAGGTGTCCGTGGAGGACGACGGCGAGAAGGAGGCCGGCGCTCCTGCCGCCGCGGGGGGCGGCGGCAGGGGACTCGTCGGCATCCGGGAGCGCGCCGCGGCGCACGGCGGGACGGCCGTCTTCGGGCCGGGGCCGGGAGGGCTCGGGTTCCGCGTTGCCGTGGAGTTGCCGCTCGTGGTCTGCTCACCCGCGGAGGTGTGAAGTTGACGATCCGTGTGGTGGTGGCCGACGACCAGGAGCTGGTCCGCAGCGGCTTCGCCATGATCCTGGGTGCCCAGCCGGACATCGAGGTCGTGGCGGAGGCGGGCGACGGTGCCGAGGCCGTCGCGGCCGTACGGCGGCACGCGCCGGACGTCGTCCTGCTCGACATCCGGATGCCCCGCATGGACGGCATCGAGGCCGCCCGCGCCGTGTGCGCGGAGACGGACTGCAAGGTCGTCATGCTGACCACCTTCGACCAGGACGACTACGTGTACGAGGCGCTGCACGCGGGGGCGAGCGGCTTCCTGCTGAAGGACGTGCGCCGCGACGACCTGGTGCACGCCGTGCGGGTGGTGGTCGCCGGTGACTCGCTGCTGGCGCCGTCGGTGGCCCGCCGCCTGGTCGCCGACTTCACCTCGCGCGGGCAGGCTGCCGGGGCGGGCGACGGCGGGGTGGCCGCGTCGGCCGCCCTGGGTGCGCTCACCGCGCGCGAACGGGAGACGCTGGTGCTGCTGGGACGGGGGCTGTCGAACGCGGAGATCGCGGGGGAGCTGGTCGTCAGCGAGCACACGGTGAAGACGCACGTCAGCAACGTGCTGTCGAAGCTGGGGCTGCGGGACCGCGTCCAGGCGGTCATCTGCGCGTACGAGACGGGGCTGATCGCTCCCGGCTGCTGAGCAGGGCGTGCCCGCGCGGCGGGGGACTCGCCCGTGCGAGGGAGGCGGGCGGCGTGCACACCCCTCGCGTCGGCGATGCGCGCCGGGGCGTGGATCACGAGGATGGATCCGAAGCCATCACGAGTGATCAGGCGCGGTCGGCGAGTGGTCAGCACTCGCCGTTCCGGGCCTTCTAGGGGGAACGAATCACCATGTCCCGCAAGCGCATCGCCGTCATCGCGGCAGCCGTCGCGGCTGCCGCCGTCATGAGTGCCGTCCCGGCCGCCCAGGCGGCGACGGCCTCCCCGCAGTCGCCCTGCGCCCGGCACCTGTCATCCCACGCCGAGGCCCTGTGCCGGGTGATCCAGGGACTGCCGTCCGCCGACGCGACCGCCGCCCAGGTCCGCTTCGGCGACGACGAAGAGGGCCGCTGGCAGGGGGCGTCGGGCGTGGCGGACGTCCGCACCGGGCGTGCCGTGAAGGGGGACGAGCGCTTCCGCGTGGGCAGCGTCACGAAGGCGTTCACGGCGGCCGTGGTGCTCCAGCTCGTCCACGAGGGCCGCCTGGACCTGGAGGGGTCCGTCCAGCACTACCTGCCGGGCCTGCTGCCCGCGGACTTCCCGGAGATACGGGTCAAGCACCTGCTGAACTACACCAGTGGTCTCCCCAGCGGTGACACCCGGGGGACGGCGGGCGGCCCGGACTGGGAGAAGGGCCGCTTCACCACCTGGGACCACCGTGCGCTCGTGCGGAGCGGTCTGGCCAAGGGCATGTTGTTCCAGCCGGGGGAGAAGCAGAACTACGGCAACATCGACTACAACGTGCTCGGGCTGCTCGTCGAGGAGGTCACCGGTCGTCCGTACGAGCAGGAGCTCCGGGACCGGGTCATCAAGCCCCTGGGCCTCACGGGCACCTACAACCCTGGCGACGACACGGGGATCCGCGGCCGGTACGTGCACGGCTACCAGTCCGTGAAGGACGGGGCCGGGACGAAGCTGGCCGACGTGACGGAGTGGGACCAGTCGGAGACGTGGGCCTCGGGTGACCTCGTCTCCACCACCGCCGACCTGGAGCGTTTCATGACCGCGCTGTTCCGGGGCCGGGTCGTGCCGAAGGCGGAGCTGGAGCTCATGTTCACCGTCCCGGCCGTCCCGACGTACGTCGAACCCGGCAGCGACGACAAGGAGCAGGACGCCACGTACGCCAGCGGTCTGCGCCGCTTCAAGGTCGGCAACGAGTACCTCTACGGCAAGACAGGAAGCCGCTACGGCTATGTGGACGGCTTCGGCGCCACGAAGAACCTCTCGCGCACGCTTGTCTACGCGGTCAACTCGACGGACGCCAAGAGCCCCAAGACCAGCCCGGTCGTGGACGGCATCCTCGCGTCCGCCTTCGCCGGCTAGCCCTCGCGGCTCAGGTCCGGGCCGGGGGCGTGGCGGCGGCTGCGGCCTCGGCGACCTCGGCGAGCAGCCGGCGGCGTTCGGCCGCGTCGATCAGCCGGCCGCGGGTCAGCACGGAGTCGATGCGCAGGGTGTTGCGGATGTCGTGCAGCGGGTCGGCGTCGAGGACGACGAGGTCGGCGGCCTTGCCCGGCTCCACCGTGCCGGCCTCGGTCGCCGTCCCGAGGGCGCGGGAGGGTTCGACGGTGGCCGCCTGAAGGGCCTGCGCGGGGGTCAGGCCCGCCTCGGTGAGGCGCCGGAGCTCGTGGTGCAGCGCGAAGCCGGGGACCAGGTAGGACGTGCCGGTGTCCGTCCCCGCCAGCACGGGCACCCCGCGGCGCCGCATCTCGCCGACCAGGCGGGTGCGGTGGGCGTTGACGTCGCGGAGGTGCGCCGACTCCTCGGGGGTCCGCTCGCCGGTCAGCTCCTTCAGCTGTGCCGGCCAGGCGGCGGTCTGCCGGCGGGGCAGGTACGTCCACTCCGGGTCCGAGGACGGCAGTGTCTCCGGGCGTTCCATCGTGTGGTGCGTGACCAGGGTGGGGGTGACGTACGTGCCGTTGGCGGCCAGCCGGTCGAAGAGGCGGTGGGCGCGGCCCGGGTCGTAGGAGCGGGTGGCCGCCGACTCCAGGTCGTGCACCGCGTGGAACCAGCCGCGGACGCGGCTCATCGTGCTGGGGTCGCGGGGGTTGACGCGCACGGCGTCGAGGCGGCGGCGGATCTCCTCCTCCTTGGACGACGTCGAGAGGAGCAGGGGATGGAGATGTTCCACGCTGTGCTGGCCGGCGTCGGAGGCGTCGGAGACCGTCACCGCGTCGGGGCAGTGGCCGGCGAAGGGGACGCCCCAGCGCAGGGCCTCGTCGGCCAGGGCGAAGTAGGCCTCCCGCGTCAGCCGTGAGTAGACCTTGATGAAGTCGGCGCCCTCCGCCCGGATCCTGCGCACCGTGCTGCGGGCCTCGGCGTCGGTGCGGACCTCGATGGTGGGCACCGGCCAGATGTCCGAGGTCCACAGGCCCGGCGGGCTGTCGACGATCGTGCTGGCGATCACCCAGCGGGGGCCGAGGAGCCGGCCCGCGTTCACCTTGTCGCGCCAGGCGCGGACGGTGGGCGTGCCCCACATCTCGCGCACGGTCGTCACGCCCAGGAGCGGATAGAGCGGGGGGTGGACGCCTTCCGGGCCGCCGCTGTGGGCGTGCGCGTCGATCAGGCCCGGGATGACGTGCTTTCCGGTGAGGTCCACGACCCGGGCGCCCGGGGGCACCTGGAGCTGGGCCGTCGGTCCGGTGGCGACGACGCGGTCACCGCGGACGAGCACGGTCGCGTCGTGCTCGGGCGGGCGGACGCCGGGGGCGGCGAGGAGGGTGGCGTGGATGAGGGCCAGGGTGTGGTCCTGCTCTGCCGTGGGGGCCGGCGCCGGGGCCTCCGCGGCCGTCGCCGTACCGGCGCTGTCGAGCGCCGCCGCTCCGGCCAGGACGGCCGTGGATCCGAGGAACTGGCGCCTACCGCACACGCACATGGCTTGCCCCCTGCTCGTTCGACGACGGCTCGGCCGCCCGGTGGGCGGGGTCGAGTGGCGTCATCCACTGTGGCTCAGCGGCGGGCCGGCCACAGGAGGGCATACGGGTGTACTGGGGGTGGTGTCAGCTTCGGGAGGTTGACGCGGGGAGGGTCCGGCGGGGCCAGCGGGCCCGGGCCTGCTCCTCGGAGCGCATGAGGGCGAGGGTGGGCAGGCCCTGTGCCTCGCCGTCGGCGAGGAGTTCCGGGAGGGCGGGGAGCGGCGCGACCGCGGCCACGTCCTCCAACACGAGGGTGAGTGGTGGGTCGAGCCGGCCGGAGGATGACCGTTCGGCCATGCGGCGGCCGTGCTCGACCACGCTTGCGGTGAGTGCGGTCAGCAGGGGCATCGCACCCGGGCGGGTGCGGGGATCCTCAATCGCCTCACCCACCACGTACAGCGTTCCCCCTTCGGCGGCAAAAGATTCCAGCGCGGCCGAATTGGCTCGATTGGGGTTACAGGCGTCACGAATGTGGACCGAGGTGAGCGCGTTGAGGGCCAGAGCGGTCAACTCCTGGGCCATGTCGCGTCGCTCGGGGTGCCCGGTGAGGGCGGATTCCAGCTCGCCCGCCGTTCCGGCGACGGCCTTGGGGTTCGTGCGGAGGATGCGCACCGGCTCGTGCGCGGAGGTGCCCTGCGCCCAGCGGTGCACCTGCCGGAAGGGCCGGCCGTCCACGGCGGCGGCGTGCAGCCAGCAGCGCAGCAGCGTCTCGGCCGCGTCGGCGGTCGCCGAGTCGAGGGCGCTCGGGGGGCGCACGGGGGCGAGCAGCGCGGCGGCGCGCGAGGCGGCCGTCTCCCGGGCCTCGCAGCCGGAGGAGGGGCTCCAGCGGAGGCGGTCGGGGGTGTCGAGGAGGTGGCTCGGGTCGAAGACGTGGACCGGACCGAGCCTGGCGCGCGCACCCTTGGTGTCGGCCCACACGGCGGGGTCGCTGGTGACGACCAGGGCGGGGCCGGGGGCTTCGAGCACCGCGCGGGTGGCGAGCGGGCGGCGGTCGGTGCCGTAGACGAGTCGCCGGGGAGCGGTCCCGGAGGCGGGGGCCGCCTGGGGGCCGGTGGCGGCCGCGGGCGGCGGCGCGGTGGGCCCTGCGGCCGCCCGCGCGGGGACCTGTGCGGTCGTCCGCGTGTACGGGGCCGGCGTCGGCACCGCGGGGGTGGGGGGTGCCGTGGAGGCGCCGAGCGACCCCGGCGTTCCCGGTGCTTGAGGTGTTTCAGGCACTTGCGCCACCGCCGTCCGGGGCGTCTCCGGCATCCCGGCCGCCTCCAGCACCCCCGTGGTCGCCGCCGCCCCGGGCGCACCCGCCGCTTCCGCCGTCGCCGGTCCCGTCGCGGAGTCCGCCGGCCGGCCCTGTGCCGCCTCCCGGGCCCGCCGCGCCTCCCGGGCCCGTACGCCGCGCCACCTGACCACCGTGCCGATCGCGAACGTCGTCAGGACCACGGCCACCAGCACCTCGCTGACGAGGAGCCCCCAGAACAGCCCGTACCCCGACAGCTCCTCCCGCCCCGCGTCGGGCCAGGCGGACGGGAGGTCGCGGGGTTGCGTGGCCAGGCGCCGCAGCGCCTGGGGCGTGTGGGCGAGGGTCACGCCGTCCGGCCAGGCGCCGTGGGCGAAGAGCGCCGCGAGGCCCGTGGCCGTCCAGACCAGCAGGGTGAGGCCCATCAGGAAGGCGATGACGCTGACCAGCAGGCCGTCCGGAATTCCCCGCTCCGGGCGTTCCGGTCCCCGGCCGCGGTCCGGTATGGGTGCCACGTCAGGCCACCGTCGGCTCGGTGGAGCCGTAGGTGCCGTAGCTGCCCTCGTACGCGGCGTGCGCCTCCATGGCGGCGGCCGCCCGCTCCGCCGCGGCGGCCTCCGCCGCCAGCTCGTGGGTGCGGTCGCCGTCCTCCGTCATGGCGCGGTCGGTGTAGACCAGGGGCCGCTCGGCGTCGGTGATCAGGTGTTTGACGACCTGGACGTTGCCGTTGACGTCCCAGACCGCGATGCCCGGGGTGAGCGTCGGAATGATCTCCACCGCCCAGCGGGGCAGGCCCAGCACCCGACCCGTGGCGCGGGCCTCGTCGGCCTTCTGGGCGTAGATGGTCCGGGTCGAGGCCATCTTGAGGATCGCCGCGGCCTCCTTGGCGGCCGCGCCGTCGACCACGTCGGAGAGGTGGTGGACGACGGCCACGAAGGACAGGCCCAGCCGCCGCCCGAACTTCAGCAGCCGCTGGAAGAGCTGCGCCACGAACGGCGAGTTGATGATGTGCCAGGCCTCCTCGACCAGGAAGATCCGCTTCTTGCGGTCCGGCCTGATCCAGGTGTGCTCCAGCCAGACGCCCACGATCGCCATCAGGATGGGCATGGCGATGGAGTTGCGGTCGATGTGGGAGAGGTCGAAGACGATCAGCGGGGCGTCGAGGTCGATGCCGGCCGTCGTGGGACCGTCGAACATCCCTCGCAGGTCGCCGTCGACCAGCCGGTCCAGGACCAGGGCCACGTCCAGGCCCCACGCCCGCACGTCGTCTATGTCGACGTTCATCGACTCCGCCGACTCGGCCTCGGGGTGGCGCAACTGCTCGACGATGTCCGTCAGAACGGGCTGCCGGTCGAGGATCGTCTCGTTGACGTAGGCGTGGGCGACCTTGAGCGCGAAGCCGGCCCGCTCGTCCAGCCCGCGTCCAGTGGCGACCTCGATGATCGTGCGCAGGAGCGCCAGCTGACCGGTGGTGGTGATGGCCGGGTCGAGCGGGTTGAGCCGGATGCCGCCGTCCAGAGCGGCCATCGGGTCCAGCCGGATGGGGGTTATGCCCAGCTGCTGCGCGATGAGGTTCCACTCGCCGACGCCGTCCTCGCCCTGGGCGTCGAGGACGACGACCTGCCGGTCGCGGAAGCGCAGCTGGCGCAGGACGTACGTCTTCTCGAGCGCCGACTTGCCGTTGCCGGACTCGCCGAGGACGAGCCAGTGCGGGGCCGGCAGCTGCTGGCCGTAGAGCTGGAAGGGGTCGTAGATGTAGCCCTTGCCGGAGTACACCTCACGCCCGATGATCACGCCCGAGTCGCCGAGGCCGGGAGCGGCGGTGGGGAGGTAGACGGCCTGCGCCTGACCGGTCGAGGTGCGGACGGGCAGACGGGTGGTCTCGACCTTGCCGAACAGGAAACTGGTGAACGCTTCGGTGACGGTGGCGAGCGGATCGAGCACGGCGTTGCCCCTATCGTCGGATGCCGGTCGCGAACGGCAGCGTGTTGACGAACGCCCGGTGGTGCTCGCGGTCGCACCACTCGAGCTTGAGGTAGCTCTTGCCGGCCGAGGCTCTTATGGTCCGCTTGTCGCGCGCCAGCGCCTCGGGGGAGCGCGACGAGACGGTGATGTACCCGACGAGGTTGACGCCCGCCGCGCCGCTGGCGAGGTCCTCACCGCGCTGGTCGACGCGGGAGTGGTGGGCGACGTCGCGCGGGTCGACGACGCGGTTCATCTTGGCGGCGCGGGAGGCGTCGGCGTCGTCGTTCGTCTTCTCCGTCAGCATGCGCTCGATGGCCACGTCGGTCGGCTCCAGGTCCATGCAGACCGCGACCGTGCGGATCACGTCCGGGGTGTGGACGAGGAGCGGGGCGAGGAAGTTGACGCCCACGGGTGTCATCGGCCACTCCTTCACCCACGCGGTGGAGTGGCACCACGGCGCGCGGGTGGTGGACTCGCGGGTCTTCGCCTGGAGGTAGGTGGGCTCCATGGCGTCGAGCTCGGCGGGCCAGGCGTTGCGCTTGGTCATCGCCTGGATGTGGTCGATGGGGTGGTCGGGGTCGTACATCGAGTGCACGAGCGACGCCAGCCGCCCCTGCCCCAGCGGCTGCCGCACCCGGATGTCGGCCTCGGCCAGCCGCGCGCAGATGTCCGTCAGCTCGCGCGCCATGACCACCGCGAGGCCCCCGTCGCGGTCCAGCCGGCGCTTGCCGCCGTCGTGCCGGGAGGCACGGGCGATGGCCTGGGCCTCGGCGGCCAGTTCACGGCTGTAGTGCATGCAGGCGACCAGATAGGCGCGGTGCTGCTCCGAGGACGTCGACACCATCGACTGCAGCTGGTCGTAGGAGTCCTTGAGCCAGTCCGGCGCCCGGCCGTCGCCGCGCCGCTCGACGTCCTTGGCGTGCGCGTCGGGGTCGGCGGGCAGCGTCCGGGCGAGCATCTGGATGCGGGTGACGTAGCCGTCGCCGTTGGCGACGTGCTTCAGGAGCGTGCCGAACCGTTCGACCAGTGCCTCCTGGTCCTCCGAGTCGCGCAGGCCGACGCCCGGGCCCTCGATCTCGATCGCCGCGGTCACCGTGCGCCGGTCGGCGTGCAGCAGCACGGCGATCTCGTCCGGCCCGAAGGGGGCGGCCAGCCAGGTGATCCGCCCGATGCCCGGCGGCGGTCCGACCTCGACCTCGCGCCCGTCCAGGCGCGTGCCGGCCTCGCTGGCGGCGGAGCGATAGGTGGCGCTGTGGCGCAGGGTGCGTTTGTACGAGCGGTTGATCTCGAACCACTTGAAGAACGTGCGGCCCTTGTACGGGACGTACACGGCGGCCAGCGACAGGGCCGGGAACCCGGTGAGCGTGACGATCCGCAGGGGCAGGACCGGTACCAGCAGGCCGCACATCATGCCCACGAACGCGCCCGCGATGATCAGCGTGATCTCGCCGGTCTCCCGGTTCTTGCCGACGACCGCGTTGGGGCGCGCGCGGCCGATCAGATACGTACGGCGGGCCGCGATCGGCTGGGACTGGGCCGGGACCGTCAACTCCGCTCACCTCCGGATGCGTTGCTCTTGCTGTTCTTCTGCGCGCGGGGCGCGGGCGCGGGGGCCTGGGCCGGGGCCGCCGGGGCGGGCCCAGGGGCCGGGGCTGCGGAGGGGCGGGTGCTGTGGGCCGCGACACCGCCCGCGACGGGGCTGGCGGGACGGGCCGGCTGGGCGCCGCCGCCCCCACCGCCTCCGCTGTCACCGCGGGCGCTGTGGGTGGTGATGCCCTGCTTGACGAGCGCGGCGGGCGAGGAGATCACGGCGGCGGCCTGGCGGGAGGCCGCGTCCTGGCTGGCGTTGCGGGTACTGACGATCTCGTCGCCGAAGCCGGGCACGAAGCGGTAGATCATCGCGCTGGCGAGGATGGCCAGGATGATGATCGCGAGGCCGGAGACGACGGCGGAGAAGGCGTTGGGGCCGCTGCCGGAGGACAGCGCTCCGGCGAGGCCCAGCACGATCATGATGATCGGCTTGACGAGGATGACGGCGATCATGATGCCGGCCCAGCGGCGGACGTGCCCCCACATGTTCTTGTCCACCAGGCCCGCGTACACGGCGGTGCCGAGCAAGGCCCCCACGTAGAGCAGCGCCGCCCGGATCACCAGCTCCAGCCACAGGATGCCGGCGGCGAGCACGGAGACGAGCGACACGACGACCAGCATGATCGGCCCGCCGCCGATGCCGCTGCCGCCGCCCTTCTGGAGCGCGTCCGCGAACCCGCCGAAGAACGCGTCGTTGTTGGCCGACGAGCCGCTGGCGCTGGCGATGACGTCGGTGACGGCGTCGGTGGCCGACACGACGGTGTAGAGGATCAGCGGCGTGAAGGCGGAGGCCAGCACGGTCAGCCACAGGAAGCCGACGGCCTCCGTGAACGCCTCGGTGAACGGCACGCCGCGCACGGCCCGCTTGGCGACGGCGAGCAGCCACAGGACGAGCGTGAGGATGGTCGAGGCGGCGAAGACGACGGCGTACTGGCGCAGGAAGGTCGTGTTGGTGAAGTCGACGGTCCCGGTCGCCCGGACGGCCTCGGCGAGCTTGCGGATGATCCACGCGGCGGCGTCGGCGCAGCCCTTGGCGATGTTGGCGAGGGGGTCGATGGCGGACTGGGGGTCGTTGGGGGAGGTGGTGGTGCCCTTGCCGTCCCCCTTCTTGCCCTGGCAGTAGTCCTTGGCCAGGCCCACGATGAGGTCGCAGGGGTCGTTGCCCTTGGACGCCGAAGGGCCCGGTGTCACACCGGGTGTACCCGCGGACGGCGTGGGCGTGGGCGTGGGCGTGGGGCCCGGCGGGGGCGACGGGGCCGCGACGGCTCGTGAGGCCAGTGCCGTGACGGCCATCTGGACGGCCACCACGACGGCCAGTGCACAGTGGGCGCGCGGACGGTGCCTACCTGGCATAAGTGAACCCTCCGTACCCACTGACCGCGTTCGCGATCTCCTCGGCCCCCGCAGCGCGGTCGTCACCGTTGACCGGTGCCGGGCCCTGCTTCTGGCTGGACGACACGATCTTCCAGTCGTCGTTCGCCCACTGGAGCTTCTCGGTCATGGTGAACCACGTCTGACTCACCGGCTTGGTCGATCCCTGCCCGGCGAGGCCCACGAGGCCGGTGCACCAGACTTCGACGGTGGCTTCCCCGTCGGCGTACGCGGCGGTCTTCGAGCCCACCGGCACCGTGCGCGAGACGAAGGTCAGGCCCTTGGGGGCCGAGCCGTCAGGCTGAAGCCCCACGTTCTTGAGGAAGTCCGCCGAGTACGCCTTGTCCAGTTCGTCCTGGAGGCGGGCCGCCGTGGCGGGTGTGTGGGTGCCGGCCACGATCTCGTGACGGCTGTCCGTTCTGAACATGCCGTCACCCCCCAGCGCCACCGCGTAGTTCGCCGCAGCCGACTGCGCCCCCTGCTCCGAATGGGCGAACCCCGAAGCGATGCCCCCGTTCTTGCCCTCCACCGGTTTGACGCCGGACGGCGCGGTCGCCTCGGCGCGGGGGCTCTTGCCCGCCTCGCTGTCCGAGCCGGTGGAACCGGAATCTCCGCCGCCTCTGTTGGCGAAGGCGATCGCGGCGATGAGGAGCACCACGACGCCGACGACCGTCATCAGGTTCCGGCTGGAGGTCCGTCCCGCCCGGCCGCCCCGGCCGCCGCCGCGCCGCTGGGGGGCGTACGGGCCGACCTCGCCCTCGGGGAGCCGCGTACGGGTCAGGTGGCGGTCGTCGCCGTAGCCGCCCTGGCCGCCGCTGCCGAAGCCGTCGTCGCCGAGACTCATCGCTCGCCCGCTCCCTCATACGTCGTGGCTGGCTTGCCGCCCGTATATGACGGTAGCGGTGTGAAGGGGTTCCGGGGGGCGGACGAACGGGTGTGAGGGGGCATCAGGTGGCAGCCTCGGTGCGGGGGGAATCGGGGACGAGAGGGTCTGCGCGGAAACGATGCGCGGTGGGGCGGAGGGGCGGACGGGGGGCGCGCCGGGGCCGGGTCAGACCGCCATGCCGTAGACGATCGTGAACAGGGTGCCGAGCGAGCCGATGATGAAGACCCCCGTGAGGCCCGCGACGATCAACCCCTTGCCCTGCTCGGCGCTGAAGGTGTCGCGAAGTGCCGTCGCGCCGATCCGCTGCTTCGCCGCGCCCCAGATCGCGATCGCGAGGCACAGCAGGATCGCGACCGCCATGATGACCTCGATCATCACGCGGGCTTCCCGGCCCAGCTGCCCGAACGGCCCCCAGTTGGGGGCGATTCCGCCAATAATGGTGTTGATGTCGCCCTTGCCGGCCGCCAAAAACATTTCTAACTCACCGCCCCGTTTGGGTACTTGTCTCGCCCTTGTTGCATGGCATAGGTCAGGACCTATCTTCGCCGACGATGCCGCCCCCGCATGTCGATTTGGCGGCAATTTTTGTCGGAACCCGTACGAGGTCCCCGGCCCGCCCCCTTGACCTGCGGCGGAGGCCCGTTGTCAGTGGGTGCGCCTAGGGTGACTCTGTGTACCACGCGCATGGACGCCGAGCAATGAACGGCGGGACGGGGGGCGTAGACATGTTCAAACGGCAGTGTGTTCGGTGGGTACGCTTCTTGATCGGCGCACGGGTCGAGATCAAGGGTGGTACGGGTGCTGATTGCTGGTCGGTACCGGCTGGGGGAGCCGCTCGGCCGCGGTGGCATGGGCGAAGTCTGGCAGGGCCACGACGAGGTGCTGGGCCGTCAGGTCGCGGTCAAGCTGCTGCTGGGCGACGACGGGGACGAGAACGCGGCGATGCGCTTCCGCATGGAGGCCCAGACCGCCGCTCGCCTGAATCACCCGCAGGTGGTCGGCGTGTACGACTTCGGCGAGTGGGAGGGCCGCTTCTACCTGGTCATGGAGCTGGTCCAGGGTCCGAGCCTGGCGGCCGAGCTGAGCACGCGCGGCGTGCTCCGGCCGCGCCGGGTCGCCCGGCTCGCGGCCCAGGCCGCGTCCGGCCTGGCGGCCGCGCACCGGCAGGGAGTGGTCCACCGGGACATCAAGCCCGGCAATCTGATGGTGGACGCCACGAGCGACACCCTGAAGATCGGCGACTTCGGCATCGCCCGCTTCGTCGACGAGACCTCGGCCGCGCTGACGCGGGCGGGGCACATCGTCGGCACGAGCACGTATCTCGCGCCCGAACGGGCGCTGGGGCGTACCGCGGGTCCGGAGTCGGACGTGTACGCCCTGGGATGCGTGCTGTACCAGCTGTTGGTGGGAGAGCCGCCGTTCTGGGCGGACAGCCCGACCTCGCTGCTCTACCTGCACGTGGACACCCCGCCCGTACCGCCGCGCCAGCGCCGGCCCGAGGTGCCGTACGCCTTCGACGCCTATCTGCTGCGGATGCTGGCGAAGCAGCCGGAGGAGCGGCCGTCGGCGCAGGAGGCGGCGGACTTCTTCGCGGGCACCGCCTGGCAGGACACCCCGCAGCCGCTGCCGCCCGTCGTGGCTCCGGCGCCCGTACCGCCCATGCCGACGACGGCGCCGGCCGTCGCGTCACCGCAGCCGTCGGCCCCGGCCGTTCCGCGTGCGCTGCGCCGGGAGACGACGACCACGTACGCGCTGCCGTCCTCGACGCCGCTGTGGCGGCGCCGGCCGAAGGTCGTGCTGGGGGCGGCAGCCGGTGCGGCGGCGTTCGTGGTGGCGGCGCTGGCCGGCTCGGCGCTGTTCGGCGGGGACGGCGGGGACGCCGCTCCACCCGGTCGGCATCCGGCGCGGAACGCGGTCCCGGCGGACGCCACGGAGCGGCCCTCGCGATAGGTGCCAGGGGTGTCCGATCGGCCCGTGCCGTCCCGTCGGGCGCCCCCTGGGGCCGCCGGGGCGACGCGGTCAGTCGATCCCCTCGACGAAGTGGTCGAATTCGCCGGCCTTCACGCCGAGGACGAACGCCTCCCACTTGGCGTCGGTGGTGACGACGACGTTCTCGGGGTCGGTGTTCAGGCGGATGTGGACGTTGCCGTCGTCCCCGAAGGCGACCTCGAAATACTCGGTGTCCCCTTCCTCCGCGGCCTTGATCCAGTCGAGTTCGGCCATGGTGTCCCCTTCGTGGGATGCGCCTCGTGGGATCTTCGGATGAACGTAGCCGCCCACGATAGTGGCGCGTGGTGCGTCAGGGGTTCAGACCGGGACGGACGGACGGGTGGCTGGCTGGCTCGGCGGGCGACGCCGCCTGACCAGCAGTCACCTCGCGCGCCTCATATGGCACAGTCTCCCCTCGTGGAAGCTCTACTCCCTCAGGACCCCGTACTCATCGGACAGCACACCGTCCTCGCCCGGCTGGGAGCCGGTGGCATGGGGCAGGTGTATCTGGGGCGGTCCCCCGGCGGCCGGCAGTTGGCCATCAAGGTGATCAGGGAGGACTTCGCGGGGTCCCCGGAGGCGCTGGCGCGCTTCCGGCGGGAGGTGGAGACCGTACGGGCCGTCCGCAGCGCGTACACCGCCAACCTCATCGACGCCTCGCTCGACTCCACCCCGTACTGGCTCGCGACCGAGTACGTCCCCGGGCCGACGCTGGTGCAGGCGATAGCCGAGCGGGGGCCGCTTCCCGCCGACACCTGCTTGCGGCTCTTCGCCGCGCTCGCCGAGGCGCTCGCCCACGTGCACGCGTACGACGTGCTGCACCGCGACCTGAAGCCGCACAACGTCATCCTCTCCACCGTCGGCCCCAAGCTGATCGACTTCGGCATCGCGCGCGGCGTCGGGCAGACCGCGCTGACCCAGGCCGGCACGGCACCGGGCACGCCCGGCTACACCGCCCCCGAGACCATCACCCGCAACGAGGCCGGCCCGGCCGCCGACGTCTTCGCCCTGGGGGCCACGATGGCGGCCGCCGCGACCGGCCGGCCGCCCTACGGCGAGGGCTCGATGGAGTCCGTCACCTACCGCGTGGTGCACGGCGAGGTCGACGTGGCGGGGCTGGAGCCCCGGCTCGCCGAACTGATCAAGGCGTGCGTGGCGGGCGACCCGGCCCGGCGTCCGGCGCCCGCCGACGTCATCGCCCGGTGCGCGGTGACCTCCTCGCTGGTCGACGACCCGGTCTACCAGGCGCTGACCGGCGTCGGCGGCCCGCCGGCCGTACCGCCGCCGGCCGCCGCGCCCGCGCCGGGGTACGTACCGACGCTGATGCCCGGCACGCCCACCGCCCCGCCCGCGGCAGGCCGGCCGCGCACGAAGCTCTGGCTCGCCCTCGGCGCGGCGTCCGTGGCGCTGGGCGTCATCGCGGCACTGACGATTCAGGCGCTCGGCGACGACGAGGACGGGAAGAACGTGGGCGCGAAGCAGCCGGGGACCCCAGCGTCGTCCGCTTCGGCGGGTGCCTCGGCCCCCGTTGCGGGGGCCGGGCCGGTGCACGCACCGGACTACATCGAGGACACGGACCTGAACCGTGAATTCTGGGCGCCGGACAAGGACGACAGGTTCGGAGGCGGTGGATCGTGCGGGCTGCCGGCCGAAGAGCGAGGAGGTGCGCAGTTCCAGTTCTCGATCTCAGACCCGGCTGATTCGACTGCCCGGGAAATGTCGGGCAAGGCCGAGATCCAGTTCCGCTTCAAGTACGGCGATGAGAAGATCCTGGGCAAGCCGCCGTACTACGTCTCGGTCGCCGTCAAGCCACCCCACGACATCAACCGGGAAACCGGCAAGCCGTACCCGAACCTGATGCAGCCCAACCTCAGCGCGGGCTACACGAGCAAGCCGGTCGACGTCTTTCCCAAGGACGGGTGGGGATCCGACTTCGTCAAGCTGACGTACCCCGACGACTTCAGGTCGTACGTCGACGGCAAGGTCTACTCCCCGGCCATCCCCATCGGGAACGATCCTGGAAACTGGACTGTGATCTTCTACCACGTCAAGGGGCCGAAGGAGTACCGCAGCGTCTCTTGCGACGGGTTCGTCGGCAAGTAGCGCCAAGTGCCCTTGCGTGCTGCCCTCTAGGGCCTGACACGGGCTCATGCGACATTCCGGAAACGCCAGTGCAACGGGCCCGCTTTGGGGGAAGGTTGACGGGTGCGGAAGCTCTGGCTGGGCGTGGGTGTCGGCATCGTGTTGTGCCTGGGTTTCGTCGGGCTGCTCGTCGTCGGTGTGTACGTGGCCGCCGGAAACCTCGCAGGGGCGGGGGGCAAGGGCACGGTCGGGCTGGCCAAGGGGGCGGTGCCCGACCAGTACCAGGCGCTCGTCACCAAGTGGGGCAATCTCTGCCCCGCCCTCAACCCCGCGGTCCTTGCCGCGCAGCTCTACACCGAGAGCAACTGGGACCCGACGGCGCTGAGCCCGGCGTCGGCGCAAGGCATAGCGCAATTCATCCCTGCGACCTGGGCCACTGAGGGCATCGACGGGAACGGCGACGGCAAGCGGGACGTGTGGGATCCTGCGGACGCCATCCCGTCCGCCGCCTCGTACGACTGCCAGCTCTCTCGCGACGTCAAGGGCGTGACAGGCGACATCACGGACAACATGCTCGCCGCGTACAACGCCGGTCCGTACAGCGTCATTCAGGCGCGTGGCATCCCGCCCTACAGCGAAACCCAGGGCTACGTGAAGTCCATCCGCAGCCTGGAGAAGAGCTTCGCCCGCCCCCTCACCCGTGTCGCGCCCTCGCAGCAGGCGGCCGGGGCCATCTACTTCGCGCAGGACAAGCTCGGCACCCCCTATCTGTGGGGTGGCGAGGGCGGCAAGGAGGACAACGGGCGCTTCGACTGCTCGGGGCTGACCCAGGCCGCGTACCGTTCCGTCGGCATCGAGCTGCCCCGCGTGGCGAACGACCAGTGGAACGCCGGCCCGCATCCCGGCCGGAACGAACTGCTGCCCGGGGATCTGGTGTTCTTCGCCCACGACCTGAAGGATCCGCGCAGCATCCACCACGTGGGGCTGTACGTGGGCGGCGGGTACATGATCCACGCCCCGCGGACGGGCGCCGTGATCCGGTTCGAGAAGATCGACTCGCAGCCGGACTACATCGGTGCCACGCGTGTGACGGCGAACGGCGCGAAAGCGCTCCCCCGGCCCGTCAAGGCGAACGCCGTATGAACCTTCGGCCGGACTCCGGCACTCAGCGGGGCCGGTGGGTCACTCTTGGATAACGTCCTGGTGATCATTGGGTGGAGACTGGAACGACCGGCCGGAGCCGGGCGTTCCATGGGAGTGGGGAAACAGCGCGCCGGCCGCTGGGCGGGGGCGCACGGACCACGGGGGTCGGCAGCTGGGCGTAGCGACGGGCGACAGATAAGGGGCCGGGGCAAATGGCTGGACTCGTGGTGGGGCTTCCCTTGGAATCCATGCTTCCCGTGCGGTCCGTGGAGCCCGCGCAAGCCGTCACGGAGGCGGCCTCGGGGCCGAACCCCGATGTGGGACTGCTCTACGACATCAACGGCATCGCCAAGGACGCACCGCACTGGGCGGACCGGGTCGTGGAGTTCGTCGGCGAGTACGGGATCGTCCTCGGCCTCGCCGTGCTCATGCTCTGCGCGTGGTGGAGCGTTCGCAAGAGCGAAGACGCACCGTCCGCCGTGGCAGCCCTCTGCTGGGCCCCGGTCGCCGCGGGCCTCGCACTCCTGATCAACATCCCGATCCGTGGCTTCGTCCGGCGGCCCCGGCCGTTCCTGGAGCACCAGGGGCTGGAAGTCCTCGTCAAGGGCAAGACCGACTTCTCCTTCGTGAGCGACCACGCGACGTTGACGATGGCGTTGGGCGTCGGCCTGTTCGTGGCGAACCGGAAGTTCGGGCTCGTCGGCATCGGGCTGGCGATGCTTGAGGGGTTCTGCCGGGTGTACATGGGCGTGCACTACCCCACCGACGTCGTCGGCGGCCTCGCCCTGGGCACGGCGGTGACGCTCCTGCTGGCGCCCCTGGCGATGATGCTGCTCACCCCGCTGATGCGCAGGGCCGCGGTGTCGCGCTGGGGCGGTTGGCTCGTGGGGCCGGGCGCCCCGGTGCCGGTGGCCGTGCCGGCCACGGGTTCCTCCGCGGGCGAGGCCGGTGCGGACCCGGCGCTGCCGGGGGCGCTGCGGCGCGACAGCGACCTGGCCGCGTAGGGCACCGCGCGCGGCCCGCGCGCCGCGCCCCCTCCTAGCCTTCTTCCGCCGCCTCTAGGTGGCCGGCCGCGTCGTCTCTCGCCAGGGAGCGGGCGCGCCGGGCCGGGCCGTACCAGCCGCAGGTGCAGCGGGCCGTGCAGAAGGAGCCGCGCTCCTGCGTGCTGATGGTGTGGTCCGCGAAATGCGGTGCCTTCACGGGGTCGGACACGCCACCACGCTACCGGGCCGTGACGGCTGCCCCGGGGCGGTCGTTGAAGAGACGGGTTCCACTAGCGCGCGAGCAGGGGGCTGACCGTCATGGCTGTGCAAAGGCACAGACGCAGAGGCGCTGTCGTCGCCACCGCGGTCGCGCACGGCCTCGCCCTGGGCCTGCTCGTGGTCTCCGGCTGCGCCGAGCAGGAGCCGGCCGACGAGGGGCTGGACGTCAGGGCCGGCAGGGGCGGGCGCGGTGGCCAGGCCCAGCAGGCCCACGAGGTGACCGCGCGGGCCTCCGCCGACCCGGCCAGGGCGCTGGCGGCCGTGCGCCGTGCCTCCGCCGTGCTGGCCCGGTCCGGCGGGGCGCGGGTCCTTACGTCCATGGAGACCGTCAGCGGCGGCACCCGGCTGACCATCCAGGGGCGTGGGGCCTACGACTTCACCCGGCCCGTCGGACGGCTGACGGTCCTGCTGCCCGAGGACGCGGCCGGGACGGTGGAGCACCGGCCGATCACGGAGGTCTTCGCTCCGGGTGCCCTCTATATGAAGAACCGCGGCGCCGGCGTTCCCGCCGGCAAATGGGTGCGGCTCGACACGGGCTCCCTGGCCGACGGCGACCTCCTCACGAGCGGCGCCACCGACCCGCTGGCGGCGGCCGAGCTCCTCGGCGGTGCCCGGGAGGTGGCCTACGTGGGGGACGAGCGGATGCGCGGGGTGCGGGTGGCGCACTACTGGGGCACGGTCGACCTGTCCCGGGCCGCGCAGGCCGCGCCCCTGCGGGACCGGGCGCCGCTGGCCGCCGCGGCGAAAGGGTTCTCCACGGGGACGGTGGCCTTCGACGCCTACCTCGACGAGCAGGGCAGGCCGTGCCTGCTGCGCTATCGCTTCGGCGTCGACGACCGTCCCGAGGAGGGCCCGGCGGAGCAGCGGGTGGCGGTCCGCAGGGCGGCGGACGCGCACCGGCCGACGGCGACCGCTCCGGCGTCGGCCGGGGCGTCGGCTCCCGCCGTGACCCGGGCGCCCGCGCCCCCGATGAGCGTGGTCTCGACCGTGGAGTTGTTCTCCTTCGGCTACAAGCCGGTCATCGCGTTGCCCGCACCCGGTGAAATCTATGCGGGCGCCGTCGCTTCGCCGCAGAAATGACGCGGGAGGGCGTAGTTGGCCATGGAAATGGTCCATCTGTGCCATGCGCGGAGTGTGTACCGATCACTACGCTGGAAAGCGGTAGCTGAAAGGCCCCGAGGAGGTGAATCACGTGGTCCCGCGACGCGGTTCATGCGGAGGGCACGCGCCGGATCCCGCGGCCCTCATCGAGATCGATCTCTACGGTGAATTGATGATCGCCGCGTCCAGTGCGGTGGAGGACCGGCTCAGTGTGGATCGGATCGACGAGGTGCTGAGGGTCGTTCCCCAGCGGCACCCGGGCGCCGGGCCGAAGGCCCAGGGGGCGGACGGGTGACACGGCGGCGGCAGCCGGTCGCGTCCCCGCGTCACGTGCGCAGCAGGCGGGCGATGGCCGCGCTGGCCTCCGCCACCTTCGCGTCGATCTCCTCCCCGCCCTTGAGGGCGGCGTCCGCCACGCAGTGCCGAAGATGTTCCTGGAGCAGTTGGAGGGCGAAGGACTGCAGGGCCTTCGTGCTCGCCGAGACCTGGGTGAGTATGTCGATGCAGTAGACGTCCTCGTCGACCATCCGCTGGAGTCCGCGGATCTGCCCCTCGATGCGGCGCAGTCGCTTGAGGTGCTGGTCCTTCTGCTTGCTGTAACCGTGCGGGCCCGGGGCGGAATGGGCGTCGCAGGCGGACGCGGTGGCCGGGTCAGTGGTGCTGGTCACGGTGCCATCCGTGGTCGTCATCGCGTCCTCCGTGGGCCTGTCGGCGCTTCCGTGCTGGTCATCGGTGGGGTGCGGGCGTTCGTCGCGCCGACCGCCGCCGCGGTGGCGGTGCCCCGAGGCGATACCCCTCCCGGGTATATGGTACCGAAAATCGGTGCTGGACGCCCGTACCGCTTTCATGAGCACTCTGCCCGATGGGCGACACTGAGGGAATGCCAGTTAGCTGTGGCTGGATGATGCGCCTAGCATCAACGAGACCGAATCCGCTGCACCCCGAGGATCCCACGTGCGCTTTCGTCTGACCCCCAGGGAGACGAGCTTCTACGACATGTTCGCCGCCTCCGCGGACAACATCGTCACGGGCTCCAAGCTCCTGATGGAACTGCTCGGAGCGGACACGTCCGCCCGCGCTGAGATCGCCGAACGGATGCGGGCCGCGGAGCACGCGGGGGACGACGCGACGCATGCGATCTTCCACCAGCTGAACTCCTCTTTCATCACGCCGTTCGACCGCGAGGACATCTACACCCTCGCGGGTTCGCTCGACGACATCATGGATTTCATGGAAGAGGCGGTCGACCTGGTCGTCCTCTACCAGGTCGAGGAATTGCCGAAGGGCGTCGAGCAGCAGATCGAGGTTCTCGCGCGGGCCGCCGAGCTGACCGCCGAGGCCATGCCGAACCTGCGCACCATGACGAACCTGACCGAGTACTGGATCGAGGTGAACCGGCTCGAGAACCAGGCCGACCAGATTCACCGCAAGCTCCTCGCTCAGCTCTTCAACGGCAAGTACGACGCCATCGAGGTGCTCAAGCTCAAGCAGATCGTGGACGTCCTGGAAGAGGCCGCCGACGCCTTCGAGCACGTGGCGAACACGGTCGAGACCATCGCGGTCAAGGAGTCCTGACCCCCGGTGGACACCTTTGCGCTTGTCGTGACCATCGTGGTCGCGCTCGGATTCACCTATACGAACGGCTTCCACGACTCCGCGAACGCCATCGCGACCTCGGTCTCCACGCGGGCGCTGACCCCGCGCGCGGCCCTCGCGATGGCGGCCGTGATGAACCTCGCCGGTGCCTTCCTGGGCAGCGGGGTCGCCAAGACCGTCAGCAAGGGCCTGATCGAGACGCCGGTGGGCGACAAGGGGATGGGCATCCTCTTCGCCGCCCTGATCGGCGCCATCGTCTGGAACATGGTCACCTGGTACTTCGGCCTGCCGTCGTCCTCCTCGCACGCCCTCTTCGGTGGCATGGTGGGCGCGGCGCTCGCGGGCGGGACGACCGTCATCTGGTCGGGCGTGGTCGAGAAGGTCGTCATCCCGATGTTCCTCTCGCCGTTCGTCGGCCTGATCATCGGCTATCTGGTGATGGTCGCGATCATGTGGATGTTCCGCAGGGCCAACCCGCACAAGGCCAAGCGCGGCTTCCGCATCGCGCAGACCGTCTCGGCCGCCGGCATGGCGCTCGGCCACGGTCTGCAGGACGCGCAGAAGACCATGGGCATCGTGGTGATGGCCCTGGTGATCGGTGACGTGCAGGGCAAGGACGAGGCGATCCCGCTGTGGGTCAAGCTCGCCTGTGCGATCACGCTCTCGCTCGGTACGTACGCCGGTGGCTGGCGGATCATGCGGACCCTCGGCCGCCGCATCATCGAGCTGGACCCCCCGCAGGGCTTCGCCGCCGAGACCACGGCCGCGTCGGTCATGTACACCGCGTCGTTCATGTTCCACGCGCCGATCTCGACGACGCACGTCATCACCTCCGCGATCATGGGTGTGGGCTCCACGAAGGGCACGCGCGCGGTCCGGTGGGGCGTCGCCAAGAACATCGTGATGGGCTGGTTCATCACCATGCCGGCCGCGGCGCTGGTCGCCGCGTTCAGCTACTGGCTGGTCAACCTGGCGTTCGGGTGACCATCCCGCACCACGTCCGCTGAACGGATCGGGCCCGCCCCCTGCTACCAACAGGGGGCGGGCCCTTCGCCTTGCGGCGGCACCGCCATGCAGCGCCACAAGGCCGCTTGGGGGGCCTATCCGAAGCGGCCCGAGATGTAGTCCTCCGTGGCCTGGACCGACGGGTTGGAGAAGATGCGCTCCGTGTCGTCGATCTCCACGAGCTTGCCCGGCTGGCCCACTCCGGCCAGGTTGAAGAAGGCGGTGCGGTCGGAGACGCGGGCCGCCTGCTGCATGTTGTGGGTGACGATGACGATCGTGAACCGCTCCTTCAGCTCGCCGATGAGGTCCTCGATGGCGAGCGTGGAGATCGGGTCGAGCGCCGAGCAGGGCTCGTCCATCAGCAGGACCTGCGGCTCGACCGCGATGGCCCGAGCGATGCACAGTCGCTGCTGCTGACCGCCGGAGAGGCCGGCGCCCGGCTTGTTCAGGCGGTCCTTGACCTCCTTCCAGAGGTTGGCGCCCTTGAGGGACTTCTCCACGATCGTGTCCAGCTCGGCCTTGCGGACGCGGTCGCCGTTGAGGCGGATGCCGGCCGCGACGTTGTCGTAGATGGACATGGTCGGGAAGGGGTTCGGCCGCTGGAAGACCATGCCGACCGTGCGGCGGACGGAGACGGGGTCGACCCCGGCGCCGTAGAGGTTCTCGTCGTCCAGCATCACCTTGCCCTCGACGCGGCCGCCGGGGGTGACCTCGTGCATGCGGTTCAGGGTGCGCAGGAAGGTGGACTTGCCGCAGCCGGAGGGGCCGATGAAGGCGGTCACGGAGCGGGGCTCCACAGTCATCGAGATGTCCTCGATGGCCTTGTGGGAGCCGTAGTAGGCAGTCAGGCCGCTGACGTCGATTCGCTTGGCCATGGGGATCACTACTTCTTTCGTACGGCGGGCGGTCAGCGACCGGCCTTGGGGGCCTTCCAGCGGGCGATGCCGCGGGCCACCAGGTTGAGGATCATGACGAAGGCGATGAGGACCAGGGCCGCCGCCCAGGCGCGGTCGTAGCTGGCCTCGTTGCCGGCCGCCCACTGCTCGTAGATGTAGTACGGCAGGGAGGACTGGGCGCCCTCGAAGGGGTTGTTGTTGATCAGCTGGGAGCCGAAGACCAGGAGGACGATCGGGGCGGACTCGCCGGCGATGCGGGCGACGGCCAGCATCACGCCGGTGGCGATGCCGCCGATGGCCGTGGGCAGGACGACCTTGAGGATCGTGCGCCACTTCGGCACGCCGAGGGCCAGGGAAGCCTCGCGCAGCTCGTTCGGGACGAGCTTGAGCATCTCCTCCGTGGACCGGACGACCACCGGCATCATCAGGATCGCCAGGGCCATCGACCCGGCGAAGCCGGAGTACCCGTTGTCCAGCATGAGGATCCAGAAGCTGAGGACGAACAGACCCGCGACGATCGACGGGATGCCCGTCATGACGTCGACGAAGAAGGTCACCGCCTTGGCGAGCCGGCCGCGGCCGTACTCCACCAGGTAGATCGCCGTCAGCAGGCCGATGGGGGCCGCGATGGCGGTGGCGATGCCGACCTGCTCCAGCGTGCCGATGATGGCGTGGTAGACGCCGCCGCCGGGCTGGATGGTCAGGACCCCGCCCATGGAGTGGGAGAGGAAGGCGCCGTCGAGGACCTTGCTGCCGCGCGAGACGGTCTCCCAGCCCAGGGAGAGGAGCGGGACGACGGCGGCCAGGAAGCAGACCCACACCAGGCTGGTGGCGAGGCGGTCCTTGGCCTGCCGGCGGCCCTCCACGGCGGTCGCGAGGACGTACATCCCGCCGACGTACAGCACGGCCGCCATCAGGCCCCACTGGATGCGGCTGTCGAGTCCGGCGCCGAGGCCGATGCCGCAGCCCGCGGCGGCCGCGGCGGCCGCGAGGGCGGCGGGGGCCCAGCGCGGCAGGCGGGGCTGGCGCAGGGTCGGGGTCCGCTGCGGGGCGGCGGCCGCGAGCGTCTTGTCCGTGGTCACGTCGCTCATGCCGTGTACTCCTTGCGGCGGGCGATGATCAGGCGGGCCGCTCCGTTGACCAGCAGGGTCAGGACGAACAGGACGAGGCCGGAGGCGATCAGCGCGTCCTTGCCTATCTCGCCGGACTCCTTGAAGCTGCTGGCGATGTTCTGCGCGAACGTTCCGCCACCCGGGTCGAGCAGGCTCTTGCCGATCTCGAAGCTGGGGGAGAGGACGGTGGCGACGGCCATCGTCTCGCCGAGGGCGCGGCCCAGGCCCAGCATGGAGGCGCTGATGACGCCCGAGCGGCCGAAGGGGAGGACGGACATCCGGATGACTTCCCAGCGCGTCGCGCCGAGCGCGAGCGCGGCCTCCTCGTGCATCTTCGGGGCCTGGAGGAAGACCTCGCGGCTGACGCTGGTGACGATCGGCAGGATCATGATCGCCAGCAGGATGCCGATGGTGAAGAGCGAGCGGGCGGCGCCGTCGTGGTACGCGAAGACGCCGGTCCAGCCGAAGTAGTCGTTCAGCCAGCCGTAGAGGCCGCTCAGGTGCGGGACCAGGAACAGGGCGCCCCACAGGCCGTAGACGATGGACGGCACGGCGGCGAGCAGGTCGACGACGTACGACAGCGGCGCGGCGAGCCGGCGCGGGGCGTAGTGCGAGATGAACAGCGCGATGCCGATGGCCACGGGCACCGCGAGGAGCATCGCGATCACCGAGCTGACGACCGTGCCGAAGGCCAGCACCGCGATGCCGAAGACCGGCGGCGTGGCGTTGGCGTTCCACTCGAACGTGGTGAAGAAGTCGCCCTCGTCGTGGGAGAGGGCGCTGGCGGCCCTGATGGTCAGGAAGACCGCGATGGCGGCCATGATCACCAGGAGTAGGATGCCGGAGCCCCGGGAGAGGCCGAGGAAGATCCGGTCTCCGACGCGGGCGGTTCCCCCGCCCTGCTCGGCGACGGTCCGGCCGTTCTCGGGGGCCGGCGGCGGGCCGGCGGCTGTGGCTGAGGTTATGTCCATGGGGTTTCTCCGGTCTGCGGAGCCGTCGCCCTCCGGGGCGGGCGGCTCCTGGCGCGGCGGTGCACCGGACGGTGCGGCCGGCCCCGGCGGCCGTCGGTGGGACGTCCGGGGCCGGGCCGCACCCGTGTCAGGAGAGGCCTGCGACGGTCTCGCGGACCTTGGCGGCGATCTCGGCGGGCAGCGGGGCGTAGCCGAGGTCCTTCAGGACGGCCTGGCCGTCCTGGCTGGCGATGTAGGTCAGGAAGGACTTGGTCGCCGGGAGGGTGTCGGCCTTGTTGCCCTGGTCGCCCACGACCTCGTACGTGACCAGGGTGATCGGGTAGGCGCCGTCGGCCTTGGTGGTGTAGTTCAGCTTCAGGGCCAGGTCCTTGCCGGTGCCCACGATCTTCGCTTCGGCGATGGCCTTGGAGGCGTTGTCGGAGGTGGCCTCGACCGGGGCGGAGGCGCCGGTGTCGAGCTTCACGGTCTTGATCGAGTTGGCCGTGGCGTAGGACAGCTCGAAGTAGGAGATGGCGCCCGAGGTCTGCTTGACCTGCGAGGACACGCCCGCGGAGCCGTCGGCCGACTGGCCGCCCTTGGCCTTCCACGCCTTGGCCGGCTCATACGGCCAGGACTTGTCCGCGGCGCCCTTGAGGTACTTGGTGAAGTTGTCCGTGGTGCCCGACTCGTCGGAGCGGTGGAACGGCTGGATCTTGAGGTCCGGGAGCTTCGCGTCCTTGTTGAGCTTGGCGATGGCCTCGTCGTTCCACTTCTCGATCTTGCCGTCGAAGATCTTGGCGAGGGTGTCGGCGTCGAGGACCAGGTTGTCCACGCCCGGGACGTTGTAGCCGATCGCGATGGGGCCGCCGACCATGGGCAGGTTGATGCCCTGGCCGCCCTTGACGACCTCCTTGGACTTGGCGACCTCCTCCGGCTTGAGCGCCGAGTCGGAGCCCGCGAAGGCGGTCTTGCCCTGGAGGAACTCCTGGATGCCCGCGCCCGAACCGGTGGGCTTGTAGTTGATCTGGATGCCCTTGCAGGCCGCCATGAAGTTCTTGACCCACAGGTCCATGGCGTTCTTCTGCGCGGACGAGCCGGAGGCCAGCAGCTGACCCTTGCCCTCGCACTTGATGTTGCCGGCGGCCTTGGTCGAGCCGCTGCCGCCGCCGTTGCCACCGCCGCTGTTGTCGTCGGAGCCGCACGCCGTGAGGACCAGGGCGCCGGAGACGGCGAGGGCGCCGAGGGCGACAGTGCGAAGCCGGTTCTTGTGCTGAAGCTTCACTTTCGGGTGTTCCTTCCGGGAGCCGCCGCGGGGCGGCGTGCGAGAGGTGTGCGGTGCGTGGTCGTGCGGTCCGCAGGATGTCGGCCCGGGGCCACCTGGATGTGGCCCCCGCAACCTTCCACGGCCGAAATTAGGCAGATCAGGTGAAGCGGTCGATGGGGAAGAGTTAACGGAGGGTGAACCTCGGCCGTCAGGGTGGTGGCCTTGCCGAACGGCCGGATTTTTAGTCGGCGCCCTGGGAAGTGTGACGCAGGTCTCTGTTGGTTTGTGGGAGGGCGTGACACGATCCGAAGCTCACGTGACGGTGCGTTAGGCGTGGGGGCGGAGTCGCGGAGGTGGCCTGTGGGGTGGATCGGTGAGGTCGATGGGGCGGAAGCTCCGGCTGGTGCGGGTGCACTGATCGGTGCTGGTGCGCCGGTGCGTACGCGTGCGAGTGAGCGTGGTCCCCGTGAAGGCCGGGGCGGCAAGCTGAGACTCGCCCTCGCCACGGCGCTGGTGTGCGCGGTGAGCGTGGGCGCGGTGGTGCTCGGCTCGCCGGGCGTGGCCCACGCGGACCCGACGCCCCCGCGGAACCCGGCTCCGGGACCGTCCTCGCCCCCTTCCCCCGGCCCTTCCCGCGACCTGGAAGGCGTGCACAGGGAAGTCGAGACCCTCTACCGCAAGGCCGAGGCGGCCACCGACGCGTACAACGCCGCGAGCGAGCAGCAGCGCCTCCAGGAGAAGTCGATCGCCGAGATCGCCGGCCAGGTGAGGACGGCCCAGGAGCGCCTGGACCGGCTGCGCGGGCAGGCCGGGGCGCTCGCCCGCGCCCAGTACCGCAACGGCGGCCTGCCGCCGCACACCGAGCTGTTCTTCAGCGGCGCGCCCGACACCTTCCTCAACGGCGTCACCCTCGCCCGGAAGGGCGAGCAGGCCACGCACGACCTGCTCGCCGCGCTCACGGCCACGCGGGCCGAGCTGGACGGCTACGCCAAGGCCGCCGACGAGCGCTGGAAGACGCTCGCGGGCGACCGCCGGAAGAAAGAGGACGCGAAGAAGGAGATCGAGGCCAAGCTGGAGGCCGCGAAGAAGCTTGAGGCGCAGCTGGAGGAGAAGGAGCGCGAGCGGCTGCGGCAGCTGGAGGAGGAGTGGGCCCGCCAGGCGCAGGCCAGCTGGCTCGCCACGGACGCCGCCAAGGGCCTCGCGGGCCGGGGCTCCGCCGCCACCGGCGACGCCGGGCGGGCGGTCGACTTCGCCACCGCCCAGCTCGGTAAGAACTACGTGTGGGGCGCGGAGGGCCCGGACACCTTCGACTGCTCCGGTCTGACCCTCAAGGCGTGGGCGGCGGCGGGGCACGCGATTCCGCGCACCTCGCAGGAGCAGTGGCGGCAGCTGCCGAAGGTCGACGTCAAGGACATGCGCCCCGGCGACCTGGTGATCTACTTCTCCGACGCCAGCCACGTGGGGATGTACGTGGGCGGCGGCTCGATCGTGCACGCGCCGCGGCCGGGCCGGCAGGTGACGGTCGCCGGGGCGGGCTCGATGCCGATCCTGGGGGTCGTACGGCCGTGAGGGCGCGGGCGGCCGCACGGGCGTGAGGGACGCTCTCCGGCGGGCCGGCGGAGGCCGGCGGAGAGCTCGGTTGCCAGCGAGCATTACGAACGAATGTACGAATATAGGGTCGGGCGGGGTGGGGTGGCGGACCTGATCCGCTCGTCCGTCCATGGGTTCGCAGGACGTGATGTTTGTCATCGCGCGGCTGTCAACTCCCGCCGCGACAAGGGCATATGACAGAGGCGGGTGGCTCCGTACCATTCCGTTCCACAGGGCTCTGGCGCTAGGGTCACCCTCAGTACTCGCCCGTCGAAGAGTGCCGTGCCCTCGGGGGGAGGGAAGGACCGAAGTGATGCCCGTACCCGCGCCGAGGACGGTGGAACCACCCGCCGCGCTGCCCGACGCCGGGCTGACCCTGCTGGTGATCGAGGACGACCCCGGAGGGTCGCTCTCGGGTCCCGGCATGGCCGAGATGACGGGGGCGGCGGGCAAGCCCGTGCGCATCCGGACCGCCCGCAACCTCACAGAGGCGGAACGGCTCCTCACCGACGACGTGCAGTGCATCCTCCTCGACCTCGCCCTGCCGCCCCTGGAGTGCGGCGGGGGCGGCGTCCCGGTGGGCCGCGTGACGGGCGGCCGGCACCCGATGGACGAGCTGGAGACCCTGCGCCAGGTGCTCAGGCTCGCCCCGCACCACGCCGTCCTCGCGCTGACCGCCGAGGCGGACGCCGAGCGTGCGGCGGAGGCCGTGCGCGTGGGCGCACAGGACTACCTCTTCCGCGACGAGCTCGACGGCCGGGTCCTCAGCCGGGCCATCCGCTACGCCGTCGAGCGCAAGCGCGCCGACTTCGCCCAGCGGCAGCTGACCGAGACCCGGCTGCTCGCCCAGGAGAACGCCCGCCTCGAGCGCGGCCTGCTGCCGAACCCGCTGCTGGCCGGTTCCGACCTGCGCTTCGCCGCCCGCTACCGCCCGGGCCGCAGCCGCGCTCTGCTCGGCGGCGACTTCTACGACACGGTCCGCACGCCGGACGGCACGGTTCACGCCATGATCGGTGACGTGTGCGGCCACGGCCCCGACGAGGCGGCGCTTGGCGTCGAACTGCGGATAGCCTGGCGCGCCTTGACGCTGGCGGGACTGTGCGGCGACGAGCTGCTCGACACGCTCCAGCAGGTGCTGGAGCACGAGCGGGCCGACGAGGAGATCTTCGCGACGCTGTGCACCGTCGACATGGCGCCGGACGGCCGTTCCGCCGCCCTCTGCCTGGCCGGGCACCCCGCGCCGCTGCTCGCCCGGCCCGGGCAGGCGCCCGCCCTGCTGCCCCAGGACGACGGCGGACCGGCCCTGGGTCTGCTGCGCGACGCCCGCTGGCCGCACCGCGAGGTGGAGCTGGGTGACGCCTGGAGCCTGCTGATGTACACCGACGGCCTGATCGAGGGCAAGGTCGGAACGGGCTCGCGGCGGCTCGGCCAGGAGGGCATGGTCGACCTGGTCGCCCGTCAGATCAAGGACGGGCTGCGGGGCGAGGAGCTGCTGGACGCGTCCGTGACCGAGGTGCGGTCGCTCAACGGCGGGGAGCTGACGGACGACTTGGCGGTCCTGCTGCTGGAGCGGGGCTGAGGCGGTCCGGCGGGCCGGGGCGCCCGGGGCCGGGCCGGAGGGGTCAACGCCCGCCGTTGTAGGGCCCGTAGGGGCCGTCCGAGCTCGATCCGCCGCGTCGTCCGCGACCGCCGCGGCCCGACGCCTGCCGGAGGGCGGGCCGTACGTCCACCATGTAGACGATCGTGGCGATCAGGCCGAGGATCGGCAGGAACGACAGGATCCCGAAGAAGAGGTTCACGGCGGCGGCGAGGCCGAGGATGATCAGCCAGAAGCCCTTGGTGTTCTTGTCGGCCGCGCGGTAGGCGTCCTCGCGGTGCAGGGCGGCGTCGATGAACGCGACCAGCGTGAAGACGAGCAGGCCGATCGAGACCCAGTACATGACTTCGCCGAAGCCTTCTACGAGCATGCCGTCCACCTCTTCGCCGTGCCGTCGCTGCCCACCGTACCGGGAGAACGGCCCGGGCACGTGGTACGTGCCCGGGCCGGCTCACGGTGCGGCTTCCGCGCTGTCCGCGCTGTCCGCCGCGCACGGTGCCTACGCGTCGTCGCCCTTCGCGTCCGCCTTCTTGGCGGCGGGCTTGCGGGTGGCGGTGGTGCCGCGGCGGGCGGCGGCGGGCTTGTCGGTGTCGGCCTCCGCCTTGGCGTCCTTGGAGTCCTTGGCGTCGGCCGCCTGCGCGTTCTGCTGCCCTGTCTTGGCCGCCGGCTGCTCGTGGTCCGGCTCGACGGCGACGGCGATCTCGGTGATCTCCTCGGCCGCCCTGCCCTGCCAGGTCTTCACGGCCTCACGGCCGCGCTCGGACAGCTTGTCGAACGCCTCGCCGGCCTTCGCGGCGTAGCCGACGGCCTGCCCGACGCCCTGGAGGGCCAGGTCCTGCGCCGTCTGACCGATCTTGCGCACGTCCGTGTCCAGGGTGCCGACGAGGGCGGTCACCTTGGTGGTCACCTGCGTCTGCACCACCTTGGCCTGCTGGGTCACCCGCGCGCCCAGGGCCTTGGGGTCGGTCTTGCGGAGCTGGTCGATGAGCTCGGGGGCGTCGGTGACGAACTGCCCGATCTTCTCGGCCGTGAGGTCCGCGGCACCGGCCACGGCGTAGCCCGTGTCGGTGGCCGCCTTGCGGATGTCTTGGGTGAGGGCCATGAGGGTGGTTCTCCCGGATCAGCTCGAAGGTTTGCTGGGGTCGTCCTTCTTGCCCGCCTCGTCCACCGCGATTCCGTTCTCCTTGCGGAAGGACTCGTAGATCTGGAGCAGCACCTGTTTCTGCCGCTCGTTGATCGAGGGGTCGGCGAGGATCACACTGCGGACCTCCGCCTCGTCCCGGTCCCGCTCGTCGAGGATCCCTGCCTGTACGTACAGGGTCTCGGCGGAGATCCGCAGCGCCTTGGCCAGCTGCTGGAGGATCTCGGCGCTCGGCTTGCGCAGACCGCGCTCGATCTGGCTGAGGTACGGGTTGGACACTCCGGCGGCGTCAGCGAGCTGCCGCAGCGTCAGCTGCGCGGTGCGCCGCTGCTCGCGCAGGTACTCGCCGAGATTGCCGACGTTGAGTGAGGCCATGGGAAGGATGCTGCCGCATCGCGCTAACTATTGCAAGCAGGTGCTTGCAATAGTTGCGATTATCGGCCACGAGCGGCTGTGGCCGAGAAGGACCTCACCGGCCGGGCCGGCCCGTCAACGGCAGGCCCCTCGCCGGCAGTCCGCCGTCCAGGGTGTCCGTCGGCAGCCCGCTCTCCGTGGCGGTACCCGCCGTCTCGCCCAGGACGTCCACGGCCGAGCCGGCTACGTCGCCCGCGGCCTTCTGCGCCGCGGACGTCGTCGACTTCACCGCCTTGCCGCTCACCTTGCCCGCCGTGGGAACGGCCTTCTTCACGGCCCTGCTCCCGGCGCCCCCCGCCAGGCCGGTGGCCTTCCGCGCGGCCCCGTCCACCGTGTCGCCCAGACTGCCGGGGTCGACCGCGGTCAGCCCGCCCAGGTCGAGTGCCTTCGGCAGGTCCGCGGCCTGGGCGGCCGGGGCCGTTCCCAGCGTCAGGGCGGCTGTGGCGAGGGCGGCTGCCGTCAGAACTCGTCGCATCGCGGGTCCTTCAAGGGTGGGGGGCTTCCACGGGGAGAACGAGGGCGCCGGGGCATCGGACACGGATCCGGCGGTCAGACCGCCGGACGGGTCCACAGGGCGAGGCCGCTGCTGGTGGCCACCGCCAGGGTGCGTCCTGAGGGGGAGAAGCCGGTGGCACGGAGTTGCGAGTGGTCGGAGTGGAAGAGGTGCCACCACGTGCCGCCCGGCGGTCCGTCGTGGGCCCCGCCGTCCACGGAGAGGATCACGCGGTCGCGGGGCCACTCCGGGCTGACCACGTCCACGGTCCAGCCGTCCGCCGTCGTGCCGTGCAGGCCGCCGCCGAAGAGGCCGGCGATGCGGACCGGTGTGCCCGCGACCGGACCGAGGCCGGGGCAGGCGAGGTCCGGGTGGGCGTCGGGGGTGCAGGTCTTTGGGTCGGGGTCCCGGTCACGGGCGGTCTTCTCGCCGGTGACCGCGTCGAAGAGCCCGTGGCCGCCGCTCGACACGACCATGACCAGGTCGTGTCCGGTGCCGGGGTCGACCGCGAAGCCGATGCCCAGCAGCCCGCCGATCGGAGTCCCGTGCTCCAGCACGGGCCGCCACGGCTCGGGTGCGGGCGTCACGGGAGCGGCGAGGTAGCGCTCCCGCAGCCGCCGGCGGTGTTCCGCGCTCACCCCGTCTCCTGGGCGCGCGGCACGTCGAGGGCCTCTCGCGCGGCGGCCCACGCCTCCTCGAAGGCGGAGAGGCCGATTCGGGTGGCCTCTTCCTCCTCCTGCCAACCGCGCATGTCGCCCTCCACGAGGACGCCGTACCGCCGCTCGTACGCGCGCATCACCGCGAAGTCGCCGCGGGCGTGGAGGTCCGCGATCTCCGCCATCGACGCAGCGGTCACCGGATGCCGCCGCGGGCCCTGGAAGTCGACCTGGCGCAGCGGCCATTCGTCGTCGTCGAGTTCGAAGAACGACCAGCGGTCGTTCTCCCCGTCGTAGGCACGGATCCAGAACGTCACCTCGCCATGATCTCCCGACGGCGGCGGGGGCCTAGCCCACCCGCTCCGCCAGGAAGTCCTCCCAGGTCCGTACGCCCAGGGCGGCCCCCTCCAGGGACAGGTTCTCGCCGGCCCGGTACGCGCGGCCGGCCTTGCCCGGCATCCGGAGCGGGAGGGTCGGGCGGCGCTTGCCCTGCGTCCGGAGGTAGCCGTGGGCCAGTTCGGCCATCGGGTAGACCTTGGGGCCGGCCAGGTCGGGTACGAGGCCCGCCGGGTCGCCCAGCGTCAGTTCCACCAGCCGGGCCGCCACCTCCCGCGCGTCGACCGGCTGCATCCGCACCCCGCCCGGGGCCGGGATCACCGGCAGCTTCGCCATCGTCCGCACCACCTTCAGGACCAGGTCGTGGAACTGGGCGGCACGCAGCGTCGTCCACGGCAGCCCGGACTCCGCCACGGCCCGCTCCGCGCCCAGCTTGGCCGCGAAGTAGCCCAGCGGGACCGTGTCCGCGCCGATGACCGAGATGTACACCAGGTGCCGCACCCCCGCGCGCGAGGCCGCCCGCACCAGGTTCCGGGTCGCCACGTCGTCGCCCTTGGGGCCGCCCGCCAGGTGCAGGACGATCTCCGACCCCGCCACCGCGGCCTCGACGCCCTCGTCCTTGAGCAGGTCGCCGGTCACGTACGCGACGCCCTCCTCCGGCTCGCGGGCGTGCCGGCTGAGCACGCGCACGTCACGGCCCGCCGCGCGCAGGAGGGGGACGACGTGGCCGCCCAGCGTGCCCGTGCCGCCGGTGACCAGGATGGGTGACGTCATGGCTTCTCCACGTTCGCTTCGGTTCGGTCCGGGAGTCGGCCTCCCGGTCACACCGGCTCTTCCGGTGATCTACTCCTATGACCCGCCGCGAGAAAGGAATGTGACACCGTGGAAGACAGTGCCCGGTTGCTGGAGGGTTTCGAGGAGCACCGGCCCCGGCTGAGGGCGGTGGCCTACCGGATGCTCGGCTCGCTCAGCGAGGCCGAGGACGCCGTCCAGGAGACCTGGCTGCGTTTCGACCGCTCCGTCCCCGCAGAGGTCGGGAACCTCGGGGGATGGCTGACCACCGTGGTGGGGCGGGTGTGCCTCAACATGCTGCGCTCGCGAGCGACCCGGCGTGAGGATCCCCTTGAGGCGTACATACCCGACCCGGTCGTCAGCCGGGAGGACGCGACCGATCCCGAGCAGGAGGTGCTGCACGCCGATGCGGTCGGGCTGGCGCTGCTGGTGGTGCTCGAGTCGCTGGCGCCGGCCGAGCGGCTCGCGTTCGTCCTCCACGACATGTTCGCCGTGCCGTTCGACGAGATCGCCCCGCTGATCGAGCGGACCCCGGCCGCCACGCGGCAGCTCGCCAGCCGCGCCCGCCGCCGCGTGCAGGGGCAGGCCCCGGCCCCCGACCCCGACCCCGCGCGTCAGCGTGCGGCCGTCGAGGCGTTCTTCGCCGCCGCGCGCGACGGCGACCTCGAAGCGCTCGTCTCCGTGCTGCACCCCGACGTCGTCCTGCGGGCCGACGGCGGTGTCGCGCGCGCCCGCCACACCACCGTGGTGCGCGGCGCCCGCAACGTGGCGGCGCAGGCCGTCACCTTCACGCGGTTCCTGCCGTTCGTACGGCCGGCGCTCGTCAACGGGACCGCCGGCGTCGTCGTCGCGGCGAACGGGCGGCCGCTGTCCGTCATGGCCTTCGCCGTCACGGACGGCCGGGTCGTCGCCATCGACGTGATCGCCGACCCCGAGCGCCTGGGCCGGCTGAGCCTCCCGGACCTCGGCTCCTGACACCCCGCCCCGGCCCGGACCGCCACGCCGCTGCGTCGACACGGCGGCCCCGGCCCTTGAGACGGGCCGGGGCCTGCTTCGCCTGTCCTCCTCCGGCTTCCACCCGCCGCCGCTGAGGGATGGTCAGTTGCCGTACGGGCGGGCCGCGCGGGCCTCCCGCAGGGACACGGCCCACCAGGACAGCTGGTCGAGCATCACCTTGGCGGCGGCCTGGGCGGCCGCGCCGGCCTCCTCGTCGAGGTGGCTGCCGGTGTCGTCCAGCTTGCCCCACGGGCTGTGGAAGCTGACCGTCTCGCGGATGGTGACGGCGTGCAGTTCGGCGAAGACCGGCCGCAGGTGCTCGACGGCGCGCAGACCGCCGGACAGTCCGCCGTAGGAGACGAACGCGACGGGCTTGGCCTGCCACTGGGTGTAGTGCCAGTCGATGAGGTTCTTCACGGAGGCCGGGTAACTGTGGTTGTACTCGGGGGTGACGACGACGAAGGCGTCGGCCGCCGCGAGCCGCGGCGTCACGGCGGCGAGGGCGGCGGCGTCCTCGGGACCGGGCTCCCTCGTGAGGTGCACCGGCAGCGGGTGGTCGGCCAAGTCGATGACGTCGACCTCTATGTCGTCGCGCTGCGCGGTCTGCCGGGCCAGCCAGTTGGCGACCGTGGGGCCGAAGCGGCCGGCGCGGGTCGAGGCGACGATGACGGCGAGGCGGTAGGTGCTGTCGGGCATGGCGGCATCCTCTTCCGGGCGAAGGCGCGGTGAACGCGGGAGGCGGGAGGGGGCGGGTGGAATCCCGGGGGACGGCGGCTTGTCGCCGCCGGCCCCGCGAGCCCCCTTGAGGACAACCCTCCAACCTCAAGCGAACTTGAGGTCAAGCGATTCCAGGGACGGAACCGCACAGTGACGCGGAACACGCCCCCGTCCCGTCACGCGGGGCACGGCCGCGGAACGTCCCGCCCGCCACGCGCGCGTACGTCAGAACATGTCCGGGCACCACGGCCGCCGCGCCGTGCGCAGCATCAGCTCCGCGCGGGCGGCCGCGCCGGGCCGGTCCTCCCGGACGCGGCCGAGGGCCGCGAGCCGCACCGCGGACTCGTCGCCGAGGCACAGGGCCCCCAGCTCGCCCACGCCCAGGGACAGTTCCGCCGGCCGCGACGTGGGCACGCAGCTCGCGCCGTCCGGCCCGGCCTCCAGCGCGAACCGCCCGCCGGAGAGGCCGTCCGGGTCGGTGACGTCGAGGACGAGCGAGCCGGGGCAGGCGTACGTACGGGCTTCCAGCAACGCCGGTACGTCGAGCGGGCGCAGCCACATGTAGTCGGCGTCCGTCGTGACCCTGGCCGCTCGCGGGTCGGGCAGCAGCAGCGGAAGGACGTCGTCGGGGGCGCGGAGGCCGGTGTCGACCCTGGTGATCCAGTCGATCGAGAACAGGAAGTGCCACAGGGCGCGTTCGGCCTCGGGTGAGACCGCGATCAGGTCGCGCACGGTGGCGGTGTTCATGGGCAGCTTGGCTTCCCACACCGCGTCCGCGGTGTACGTCAGGAGGCCGTCGACGCTGCCGGCGGGGGAGCGGTAGAGGGCGTAGAAGGGTTCGGTCCAGGCCTGCGGGCCGAGCTGAGGCATGTCGCCCGTGGCCATCCGCCACCAGCGCTCCGTGCGGTCGACGGCGCCGTGCTGCCGGGCGCGCAGCCGCTCGTGCAGCGCGGGGGCCAGCTGCCGCACTGTGCCGCCGTCGGCGAAGTCGACACGGCCGCCGTCCGCCGGGCCCGCGTAGTGCGGGTCGAGGCCGGCGCGGGTGACCTGCACCTCCCACCGGGTGACCCGGCTGGCCGGCCCGAAGCCGAAGCGGCCGTAGATCGGGTACTCGGCGGACAACAGCGTGGCGGCGGCGTCCCCCCGCTCCCTGGCGGCCCGCAGGGCGTTGCCCATCATGCGCCCGAGCAGCCCGCGCCGGCGGTGCGTCGGCGTGACGGTGACGTTGGTGACGGCGTTGGCGGTCACGGCCGTGCCGCCCGGCACGGTGAGCCGCTGGGTGAAGCTGCGGAACGTGCCGACGCAGCGGCCGTCGTCGAAAGCCCCCTGCGTACGGGCCAGGTCCATGCCCGCGCGGCGTATCTCGACCTCGTCCTTGGGCGCCACGGGCGGAACGAGGAAGCCGGTGCGCATCGCACGCACCCAGTCGGGCACTTCGGTCTCGCCGACGGGACGGATCTCAAGGCTCATGTCAGCACGCTAGGCGTCGCCCGGGGGCGTGCGCACCGCGTTTTCGTGCGGGCACACGCGCGCCTGCCGCGTGCGCACACCGCCCCTTCGCGGCCCTTCGCCGCCGCACCGGGTGGCCGGGGGCGGGGCCGCCCCCGGTGATCCCGTCGGTGCCCGGTCCCGCCGGCGTCACGCGAGCAGGTCGTCCACTCGCGCTTCCCCTTCGCGGTACCGGCGTGTCATCTCCGCACCGCAGTCGTCGGTCATCCGCTGGAGCCCCCGGCGGCGGACCGAGACCTGGCGTTCGTACGCCACCAGACGGGCCATGCCGTCCCGCAGCTCCTGGTCCGTCCGGGCGGCCGTGTCCGACAGCCGGACCTCCGCGAGCATGTCCTCGGCCAGCCGCCGGTACTCCTCGCCGTGGGGGGTCCCCAGGGTCACGTGGCGGGCGGAGGACCGGTGCGCCGGGGGGCCGTCCGCGAGGATCTCCGACAGCCGGTCCACCAGCAGCCGCTCCACGGCCGGCCCGGCCGGCGCCGCACGGCGGGCCAGCTCGGCCCGCAGGATGTCGATGCGGCCCTGCAGGAGCCGCCGCACGTAGCTGAGGTCCGCCTCCTCCCGCCGGGACTCCCGGCGCAGCGTGCGCAGGTCCTCCAGGCCCAGCTCGTTCAGCGCCCGACCGGGGACGTCCGCCAGCGGCCCGGAACGCTGGCTCGGGGGTCTGGCGTGCAAGCTGTCCACTGCCTTGAGGTCCTTGAAGCTCTTGAGGTCCTTGCGCGTGCGCTCCGCCGCCTTGAGCACGGGGCCTTCCTCGGTGGGTGTGGTCATGCGGTTCCGTCCCCTCGGGCGGTGTGCGGCCGGATCATCTAGCCGTTGCCCGCATAAAGCACCGCCTGCACGCATCGTGCCACCGAGTGCGCCCCCGGCGCAGGGCCTCTCCACCCGAACGGCCCTCTCCGGGGACGCTGTACGGACGCAGGGCATCATGGTCCGCATGCGAGCTGTGGTGCAGAGGGTGGACGGGGCGAGCGTCGCCGTGGACGGCCGGGTGGTCGGCGAGATCATCGGCGAGGGCCTGTGCGTGCTCGTCGGCGTGACGCACGACGACACCCCGCAGAAGGCCGCGCAGCTGGCGCGCAAGCTGTGGTCCCTGCGCGTGCTGGAGGAGGAGAAGTCCTGTTCCGACGTGGGCGCGCCGCTGCTGGTGATCTCCCAGTTCACCCTCTACGGTGACGCGCGCAAGGGGCGGCGTCCCACGTGGAACGCCGCCGCGCCGGGCGCCGTGGCGGAGCCGCTCGTCGACGAGGTCGTGGCCGCGCTGCGCGCCCTGGGGGCACGGGTGGAGACGGGGCGCTTCGGCGCGGACATGAAGGTGTCGCTGACGAACAACGGGCCGTTCACGGTGCTGCTGGAGGTCTGAGGCCGTACGGAGCCGGCGGGGACGCCCTCAAAAGGGGGCGGCCGTCACGGCTCGACGACGACCTCCTGCGCCGCGGCCGTGGCCTCGCCCACCAACAGCGCGGCGTCCACCGGCACGTTCCGCTTCACCAGCGCCAGGGCGATCGGGCCCAGCTCGTGGTGGCGCGCCGACGTCGTCACGAAGCCCAGCTGGCGGCCTTCCGGGCCGTCCGAGGCCAGGCGGACCGGGGCGCCGTGGGCCGGCAGGGCGACCTCGCTGCCGTCGAGGTGGAGGAAGACCAGCCGGCGCGGCGGCTTCCCCAGGTTGTGGACGCGGGCGACGGTCTCCTGGCCGCGGTAGCAGCCCTTCTGGAGGTGGACCGCCACGCCGATCAGGCCCAGCTCGTGCGGGATGGTGCGGTGGTCGGTCTCCAGGCCGAGCCGCGGGCGGTGCCCCTCGACGCGCAGCGCCTCGTAGGCCAGCGCGCCCGCCGCCGGGCCGTGCTCCGCGGCGAACTCCGTCAGCCGCTCGCGCGGCAGGAACAGGTCGCGTCCGTACGGCGTCTCGCGCACGGCCACGTCCTGCGGCGCCGGGACGATGGAGCCCGCGGGGAGGAAGGTCACCGCGACGTCGTCCGTGCGGTCGGCGACCTCGACCTTGTAGAAGAACTTCATGCTCTCCAGGTAGGCGATCAGCGCCTCCTGGGTGCCGGGCTCCACGTGGGCCCAGGTCGTCTCCCCGTCGTCCACCAGGTACAGGGCGTGTTCGATGTGGCCGTGCGGGGAGAGGATCAGGGCCTCGGTGGCCTGTCCGGCCGGCAGGTCGCTCACGTGCTGGGTGAGCAGCAGGTGCAGCCAGCTCAGCCGGTCGGGGCCGGTGACGGTGACGACGCCCCGGTGCGAGAGGTCGACGAAGCCGGTCCCGTCGGCGAGCAGCCGCTGCTCGCGGAAGAGGTCGCCGTAGTGGGCGGCGACGCCTTCGTCGGGGCCCTCGGCGGGGACGGCGCCGGGCAGCGACAGCAGGGGGCTTTTCGATGGACGCATGCCGACCAGCCTACGGCGCCCCGGACGGCGCCTTCGAGGAGCACTTGGCGCACTGGCCGAAGATCGCGAAGTGCTTCATGTCCGTCTCGAACCCGAAGGTCGAGCGCAGCTTCTCGGTGAAGTCGGCGGCCACCGACAGGTCCGCCTCGATGACGGCCGTGCAGTCCCGGCAGACGAGGTGTATGTGGTGGTGCCGGTCGGCCAGGTGGTAGGTGGGGGCGCCGTGCCCGAGATGGGCATGGCTGACCAGGCCCAGCTCCTCCAGCAGCTCCAGCGTCCGGTAGACCGTCGAGATGTTCACCCCGCCCGCGGTCTTGCGGACCTCGGTGAGGATGTCGTCCGGTGTCGCGTGCTCGAGACGGTCCACCGCCTCCAGGACGAGCTGGCGCTGCGGGGTCAGCCGGTAGCCGCGCTTACGGAGGTCGCTCTGCCAGTCGGTGTCCACCACGCTCCCAGTCTAGGCAGGGTCAGCCCTCGCGTACCCCGTTCAGGTACCCGGCGAGCGCGGCGACGGCCGCCGGATTGCGGGGGCTCTCGACGAGGTCGACGTAGTCGAGCACGAAGACGCGGTCGTTCTTGACGGCCGAGACGCCCGCCAGGGGCGGGTAGGACATGAGGAACTTCTTCTTCTCCGCCGCGCTCACGTCCCCGTAGTTGTTGATCACGATGACCTCGGGGTCGCGGGCCACGACGGTCTCCCAGCCGACCGGCACCCACGAGTCCTTCAGGTCCTTCATGACGTGGTCGCCGCCGGCCTTGGTGATGATGTCGTGCGGCCCCGCGTACGCGCCCGACGTCAGGGGCTTGTCCCTGCCGTCGTCGTAGAGGAACACCCGGGGCGCCCTGCCGCCGCCCGGCACCCTCGCCCGGGCGTCGGCGACCTGCTTCTTGAAGCCGGCGACGAGCTCGCGCGCCCGGTCCTCGGCGTCGAAGACCTTCCCCAGGTTCTCCAGGTCGGTGTAGAGCGCCTCCAGCGGCGGCATCACGCCGCGTGAGCCGCCCGTCGCGCCGTTGCGGCAGGACTCGGTGAGGACGTACGAGTCCACGCCGACCTTCTTCAGGGCGTCGGGGGTGAAGCCGGCGCCCTCGCCGAAGCCGTAGTTCCAGCCGGCGAAGACGAGGTCCGCCTTCGCCTCCAGGACGAGCTCCTTGTTGATCTCCTTCTTGGACAGCCACTTCACCTTGTCGTAGCCGGACTTCCAGGGCGCCTCCCCCTTGTCGTCCCGGCTGGTGCGGTAGTCGGGGGCCACGTAGCCGGCCATGTGGTCCTCCAGGCCGAGCGCGAACATGATCTCGGCCATGTTCACGTCGTTGGTGACCACGCGCCGCGGCGCCTTGTCGAACGTCTTCTTCACCCCGCAGTTCTCGACGGTCACGGGATAGTGGCCGCCGGCCTGTTGCGTGCCGCCCTGGCCGCCGCCTTGTTTGTCGTCGGGAGCGTCCGAAACCTTCGCGCCGCAGCTCGTCAGGGTGACGGCCGCGAGAAGAGCGAGGGCGATGCGGGAGGTGCGCATGGGGCGTGGATGTCCTTACGGGAGGCGGTCGAAGAGCAGCTGCGGGGCGCCGGAGGCCGGGTGGGGCACCCGGTGCGCGCGGACGCCGAAGACCTCGGCGAGCAGCTCGGCGGTCAGCACGGAGTGTGGGGGGCCCGAGGCCACGACGCGGCCGCCCGCCACGACGTACAGCTCGTCGCAGTGGGTGGCGGCGAGGTTGAGGTCGTGGAGCGCGGCGAGCACCGTCAGGCCCGAGTCCCGGACCAGCGACAGGACCTCCAGCTGCTGGGCGATGTCCAGGTGGTTCGTCGGCTCGTCGAGCACCAGCACCTTCGGCTGCTGGGCCAGCGCCCGGGCGATCAGCACCCGCTGCTTCTCGCCGCCGGACAGGGTCAGGAAGCCCCGTCCGGCGAGGTGCGCCGCGCCCACCCGCGTCAGGGCCGTCGCGCACGCCTCGGTGTCGGCGGCCGTGGTCCGCCCCGCCGCGCTCTGGTGCGGAAGCCGGCCCATGGCCACGACCTCGGCGGCCGTGAAGTCGAACTCGCCGGCCGACTCCTGCGGCAGCGCCGCGATCCGGCGCGCCCCCTCGCGGGCGCTCAGCCCCCGCAGGTCCTCGCCGTCCAGCAGCACGCGCCCGGCGACCGGCCGCAGCGCGCGGTAGACGCAGCGCAGCAGGGTGGACTTGCCGCTGCCGTTGGGTCCCACCACGCCCACGAACCGCCCGCTCCCCGCCCGCAGCGCGATGTCCTCCACCAGCCGGGCGCCGCCGATGTCGACCGTCAGGCCCTCGACGTCCAGCCGCATCAGGCACCCCCGAAGACGTAGCCGCGCCGCCGCATCAGCAGGACGAAGCACGGCACCCCGATCAGCGCCGTGATCACGCCCACCGGGAGTTCCACCGGCGCCAGCAGCAGCCGCGAGACGACGTCCACCCACACGAGCAGGACCGCCCCGAGCAGCGGCGCCACGGCCAGCAGCCGGCGGTGGTCGGCGCCGACGAGCATCCGGGTGGCGTGCGGGACCATCAGTCCGACGAAGCCGATCGCCCCGCTGACCGCGACGACGGCCCCCGTGACGGCCGCCGTGACGACGAACAGCACCCGGCGCGTGCGCTCCGGGTCCACACCGAGCGCGGTGGCGGTCTCGTCGCCCATCGCCAGCGCGTTCAGGCTCCGCGCCGACCACAGCAGAGCGCCGAGCCCGGCGAGCACGACGCCGGCGGCGATCGGCACGGACGCCCAGGTGGCGCCCCCGAGGCTGCCGAGCAGCCACATCATGGCCGAGCGGGCCGCTTCGCCGCGGTCGGCGCTGAAGACCATCAGGGTGGTGACGGCCGAGAAGCCGTAGTACATGGCGCTCCCGGTCAGCACCAGCCGCAGCGGGGTGAGCCCCCGCTCGGTGCGCGCCGCCGCGTAGACGAGGGTCATGGCGGCGAGGGCGGAGGCGAAGGCGGCGCTGGAGAGCGCCCAGACGCCGAGCGAGCCGAGCGCCCCGAAGAGCAGGACGGCGTTGGCGCCGACGGCGGCACCGGAGGAGATGCCGAGGACGAAGGGGTCGGCGAGGGCGTTGCGGACCATGGCCTGGGTGGCCACGCCGAGGGCGGACAGCCCGGCGCCGACCACGGCGGCCAGCAGGGCGCGCGGGAGACGCAGCTCCCAGACGATCGTGTAGGCGGAGACCTCGTCGGGCGCGATGGTCCCGCCCGTCAGTCCCGCCCGGAGGTAGCGCAGCGTCTCGCCCCAGCCGACGCCGGATGAGCCGAGCGCCACGCAGCACAGCAGCGAGAGGAGGAGGGCGGCCGTGAGGCCGGCCAGGAGCGGGGGCAGGGAGAGCCTGCCGGAGGGTGTGCCGGGGCCCGGCGCGGAGCCCGGCGTCCTCCGGCTCACGGCCGCGAAATCTGTCGCCACGGGCGGTGCGCCTTCGCCTCGGGCCGCGTCCTTCACGCAAGGAGCGGCCCGGCGGCGTGCGAGCCCGCGCCGGGGCGCCTCCCCTCGCAGTCCACGGCGAGTCGTACGGGGAGCTGTGCGGCCGCCGCGGGTGATCGGGCTCGCGGAGGGCCCCGGAAAGGGGCCTTCCGCCTACCGATGGGGGCGCCCCCATGCCGTTCAGGCTATGGGGGAGGGTCAGCGCCGGACTTCGACCGGACTTCCCCCGCGGGGCGCGTGGTGGTGCGGGTGCTGCCTACTGCTGGTCCGGCTGCTCCGGGTTGTACGGCGTGCCGTCCTGGCGGTAGAAGGCCACGCCGTCGGGCAGGTCGTCCGGGAGGTTCTGGGCCCACTGCTGGAGGTCGACGACCTTCTTCAGGTGCGCCGACATGTACGGCCGCAGCGGGACCTCGGGGGTGGCCTTCTCGCCGACCCACATCAGGTCGCCCTTGACGTAGCCGTACAGGCGCTTGCCGCCCGCGTAGGGGCTGGAGGCCTCGGTCCGCGCCACGGCGTCGGTGGCCAGATCGATCTGCGGCTTCTGGTCGGCCAGCTCGCCGTACCAGACCTCCGCGACGCCCTGGTCGCGGATCATGACGATCTCGACCTTGCGGTCCTTGTCGATCCGCCAGAAGCCGCTCTCGGTCTCCAGCGGGCGGACCGCCTTGCCCTCGCTGTCGAGCACCCAGGAGTGCGAGACGTACTCGAGGAAGTCCCGGCCGTCGTGCGTGAAGACGACTTCCTGCCCGAAGTTGCACTTCTCGGCGCCGGGGAAGTCGGCGACGCCGGCGCCCTCCCACTTGCCGAGGAGGAAGGCCAGGGGCACGAGGTCCGGGTGGAGGTCGGACGGAATCTCGATCATGAGCTCAGTCGATCTGTAGAGGCGGAAACGGGGGTCAGCGCTGGCCCTGGTACAGCTTCTTCCAGGTCAGGCCGGCGAAAGCGAGAACGCCGACGGCGACCAGGACGAGCAGGGTGGTGAAGAAAGCCTCAAGCACGAGCGCGCTCCTCGATCGGAGTGAGGTGTGGTGTTACGGACCGTGGACGAGTCTAATCGGCCGCCCCGCGCCCGGCGCTGCGAGGTGCGCGGTGGCCTCTTCCCCCGTCCGGTCCGGGCTCCTCCGCCGCGCCGGGCCTAGAGTGATCCGCATGGCGAACAAGAAGCTCGTGATCAAGGTGACGGCGGGTGCGGACGCGCCCGAGCGGTGCTCGCAGGCGTTCACGGTGGCGGCCGTCGCCGTGGCGAGCGGCGTCGAGGTGTCGCTGTGGCTGACCGGCGAGTCGTCGTGGTTCGCGCTGCCGGGACGGGCGGCGGAGTTCGAGCTGCCGCACGCCGCGCCGCTGCCGGAGCTGATCGAGGGGATCAAGGCCGGGGGCGGCATGATCACGGTGTGCACGCAGTGCGCGGCGCGACGCGACATCGAGGAGAAGGACCTCATCGAGGGGGCGCGCATCGCCGGTGCGCAGGTGTTCGTGAGCGAGGCCATGGCCGACGGGGTGCAGGCGCTCGTCTACTGATCGCGGCCCCACGGGTCGCGCTGGTCCGGGCGGCGTCTGCCGTCCAGCTCGTCCCACCACTCGTCCGACGTGGGGTCGCCCGACGGGTCGTCCCACCAGCGGTCGTCGGGGCCCCGCCGGTTGGCCACGATGGCCGCGACCGGCGGGATGACCATGGCGAACAGGCACAGTCCGACGGCCGCCGGCACCGACCACAGGCGCACGACGGCCCAGGCCATGACGAACAGGAAGACGCACGTCCCCATCATGGCGAAGTAGAGGTGCCTACGCCGTGCGTACACACCTTCACGGTACGACCCGGAGGGTCGTGGCGCGAAGGGCCGCGACCCCCCTCACGGTGTCCAACCCGGGGTGCGGCCCTTCGCGGGTCCTTGCGGCGTCAGACCGCGATGGCGACCTCCGCGAGGGCGCCCTTCTCGGCGACGACGACCGTGCGGTCGGCGCTGCCGCCGGGGACGAGCGCGCGCACGGTCCACGTGCCCTCGGCCGCGTAGAAGCGGAACTGCCCGGTCGCGGACGTGGGCACCTCGGCGGTGAACTCGCCGGTCGAGTCCAGCAGGCGCACGTAACCGGTGACGGGCTCGCCGTCGCGGGTCACCGAGCCCTGGATCGTGGTCTCACCGGGCTTGATCGCCCCGGCGTCGGGGCCGCCGGCCTTTGCTCCACACATGGGTGATCCTTCTGTTCGCGGGTCGGGAGGTCAGTGGGCGCCGAGCTCGATCGGCACGCCGACGAGCGAGCCGTACTCGGTCCACGAGCCGTCGTAGTTGCGGACGTTGGACTGGCCGAGCAGCTCGTGCAGCACGAACCAGGTGTGCGCCGAGCGCTCACCGATGCGGCAGTAGGCGATCGTGTCCTTGGCCAGGTCCACGCCGGCGCCCTCGTAGAGCTCCGTCAGCTCGGCGTCGGACTTGAACGTGCCGTCGTCGTTGGCCGACTTCGACCACGGGATGTTGCGCGCGCTCGGCACGTGGCCGGGGCGCTGCGACTGCTCCTGCGGCAGGTGCGCCGGGGCGAGCAGCTTGCCGCTGAACTCGTCGGGGGAGCGGACGTCGACGAGGTTGAGCGAGCCGATCGCGGCGACGACGTCGTCGCGGAAGGCGCGGATGGAGGTGTCCTGCTCCTTCGCCCGGTACGTGGTGCGGGGGCGCCGGGGCACCTCGGCGACCAGGTCGCGGGAGTCCAGCTCCCACTTCTTGCGGCCGCCGTCGAGGAGCCGCACGTCCTGGTGGCCGTAGAGCTTGAAGTACCAGTAGGCGTAGGCGGCGAACCAGTTGTTGTTGCCGCCGTAGAGGACCACCGTGTCGTCGTTGGCGATGCCCTTCTCGGACAGCAGCTCCTCGAAGCCGGCCCGGTCGACGAAGTCGCGGCGGACCGGGTCCTGGAGGTCCCTCCGCCAGTCGATCCGGACGGCGGTCTTGATGTGGTTCTTGTCGTACGCGGAGGTGTCCTCGTCGACCTCGACGATGACGGTCTTCGGGTCGCCTGCGTCGATGCGGGCCTGGACCCAGTCGGCGTCCACGAGGACGTCACTGCGGCTCATGCTGTTCTCCTCCGGGGCAGTTGCAGATTTGCGCCAGCGTGTGCGGAACGCGCGGGGGGGCGATGCCCGGCGCCGCGCGGCGGGTGGAGCGAGTGATGAGGGGAGACGGCCCGGGGGGGCCGGGGACAGCCGTTAAGAAGGCGGTCCCGTCAGACATGGCGACAGAGCATGGCGGCGACGCGGCACAGGTCGACTGCCCGCCGCTTCGTGAGATCCGCCTGTCGCTTCATGCAGCGATCGTAGGGAGGGGCGGGGAGACCTGTCACCGGCGTGCCGCATGGTGAGACGATCCGTCTCGGATGTTGGGATGGGAGGTGGCTGAAACGCCACTCCCACCCCTCCGGCACGGGCGTGCGGCGGCGGGAATGAGCCGTTCCCGCTGTTTCGCGGACCAGTTGTCTCGAAAGGTGGTACGCCTACGGGCCTCAGCCCGCCAGGTTCACGTCCGAGCCGGTCAGGGTGACGTCCACGCCGCTGGGCGTCGCCGTCACCTTGTCGAGCTTGAGGCCCTTGGGCAGGCCCGCGATCTGGCGGTCGAAGTCCGTCTTCTCGCGGATCTTCCTCTCCGCACCCGGGACGCCCTGCGAGGGCACCTCGTCGGCGTGCACCCGGATGGTGCCGCCGTTCACCACGGTCACCGTGGAGACCACGCTGCGCTCGACGGGCTGGCCCGCGACCGTCACCTTGCCGGTGACCTTGACCTGGCTGCCGCTGGTGCCGCTGTAGGCGACGGAGACGTCGGGGTCGCCGGCGGCCTTGGTCAGGTCCTCGTACGAGAGGTGCGCGGTGCCCGTCGCCCGGCCCGCCACGGCGGAGGAGAAGCTGCTGTCGATGCGGACGCCGTGCAGGGTGGCGTCGAAGCCGCTCACCTTGACCGAACGGTCGCCCGCGCCCGCCGTGACCCCGTCGAGCTTGACCTCGACCTCGTCGAGCTCGGAGGAGGCGACCTGGGTGAGGAAGGGGAAACCCTTGATCGAGACCTCGGGGGTGCCGGACAGGCCCTGGCTGTCGCGGATCTTCTCCGCGGCCTGCTTCTCGGCGAACCAGACGGCCCCCCGGTCGGCGGCCACGAACAGGCCGCCCAGGATCACGGCGGTGATCAATATGGTCCGTATCGCGCGCATCGCTCGTCGGTCCCCCACTCTCGGTCAGGCTCCGTCTGGTCGGATCAGGCCCCCTGGCCTTGCGGTGAGCCTAACCGCACCGGTCGTACGGACGGCGGGCCGCACAGGTAACCGGTCTGTAACCGCACGGCGGGTGCCCACGAGGGGCGCGCACGACGAGGGCGCCCGGCCTGCCGGCCGGGCGCCCTGGTGATGTCGACGGCAGCGGGGCTCAGCCCAGCGCCCTGCCCAGCACGTACACCGCCGGCGCCGCGAGCGCCAGCGGCAGGGCCACGCCCGCGGTCAGGTGCACGAACCGCGAGGGGTAGTCGTAGCTCGCCACCCGCAGGCCGGTCAGGGCGCACACCCCCGCCGTCAGGCCCAGCAGCGCGGCCGGCGCGCCCATGCCGGTCAGCTGACCGCCCGCGACGCCCGCGCCCGCGGCCGCGATCAGGGCGACGACCGTGCCCGCGACGGACGGCAGCGGCAGGGCGCGCGCCAGCACCGCCACGGCCACGCCGAGCGCGCCGACGACCACCGCGTCGGAGTCCGCGGCGAGGTGTCCCGCCGCGACGACGGCCAGGGCCGCCGAGGCGGTGGCCGCCGTGAGGCCGTACAGCCGCTCGTCCGGCGAGGCGTGGCTGCGCAGCTGGAGGACGATCACCAGCAGAATCCATACGCCCAGCGTGCCGAGGAGCACGGTCGGCGCCTGCGTCCTCTCCGTGGCCAGCAGGCCGGCGTCGGCGACCACGCCGCCCAGGAACGCCAGCGCGATGCCCTGCCGGGCCGGCCACATGCCGTTCAGCCGGAACCAGCCCGCCGCCGTCACCGCCTGGAGCAGCACGACCGGCACGGCCAGCGCGGGCCGCCCCAGGGGGGCGGTGACCGCCAGGAGCGCGGCGAGGACCGACGTCACCAGTGCGGGCTGGAAACCGGGGGAGACGATCTGCGCCCGGCCCTCCGCCTTGGCCTTCTCGGCGGCCGTCAGGGGGCGGTCGGGCGCCGGCTCGGCCGGGGCCCCGGGCTCGCCCGCCGGCTCGTGCGCGGGGGCCCGGTCCGCCGGGTCCGCCCCGTACGGGGACGTCTCCGGCAGGGACGCGTGTGCGGGCTGGTAGGCGTCCGCGGTCTGCGGCGGGTAGACGTCCGCGGCCTGCTGCTGGTGGAACTGCTGCTGCGGCTGCGCGTGGCGGGGCTGCGCGTGCTGCGGCTGCTGCTGGTGAGGCTGTGCGTGCTGCGGCTGTGCGTGGCGGGGCTGCTGCTGGTGGGGCTGTGCGTGGCGGGGCTGCTGTGCCCAGCCGCCGGTGCCCGCGTCCGTCTGACCCGCGCCCCGGTGGCCGCCTTGGTCGCCGCCCTGGTCGCCGGTTTGCCACGGCGAGCCGTACGAGGGCTCGGGCGCCGGCGCGGCCGGCTGCTGCCAGGTGCCGGTGTCCCAGGTCTGGGTCTGCCAGGTCTGGGTCGGCGGGTCCTGCTGGGCGGCGTGGTCGTGCTGCGGCCAGGCCGGGGATGCCGGAGCCCGGTCGTGGCCGGTGTGGCCGCCCTGCGACTGGTCGTACCCGTAGTCGTACGACGGGGGGACCGTCCCCTGCTGCGGCGCGGGGTCGGTCTGGGGGTCGTAGGCGTCGTACGGGCCGTAGGGCTCGTACGACGGGTACGGCTCCTGCCGCTGGTACGGGTTGTGGTGGTGCTGATCGCTCATGCTGCCGGGGTCACCCTCCTGCGAAGGGCGGGAGCACCTCGACCGTGCCGCCCTCGGCCAGTTGGACCGTCGAGTGGTCGCGTGTGCCGACGGGGCCGCCGTCCACGAGGAAGGAGCACCGCGCGAGCACGCGCGCGTACTCCGGCTCGTCCTCGTGCCGCCGCCGGGCCGCTGCCAGCGCGTCCGCGAGCGTACGCGCCGCGTACGGCTCCTCGGCCGTACCGGCGGCGGCCTTGGCCGCGGCCCAGTACCGGATGGTGCCGGACGGCGGTTCCGGCGTGCCCGGCTGGGCCGGCAGCGTCGCCGGACGCGCCGGACGTGCCGTGTCTGTCGTCGCCACTGCGACCCCTTCAGTTGCTTGCCGGTGTCTTGCCGTCTCCATGATGACGGGTGCCGGACGGGCCGCGGTCCGCAGCCGGTAAAGCAGAAGCCCCGCGAGGAGGTGCTCGCATAGGCTGCTTGTGTGTTGGTGCGACTTCTCCGGGCCCATCTGCGGCCCTACTCCGGTGCGATAACCCTGGTCGTGCTCTTGCAGCTCGTCCAGACCCTCGCCACGCTCTATCTGCCCACCCTCAACGCGGACATCATCGACAAGGGCGTCGTGAAGGGCGACACCGGTTACATCCTCGGTACCGGTGGCGTGATGATCGCCGTGACCCTCGCCCAGATCGTCTGCTCGATCGGCGCCGTCTACTACGGCGCCCGCACGGCCATGGCCATCGGCCGTGACCTGCGCGGCGCGGTCTTCGACCGCGTGCAGTCCTTCTCCGCCCGCGAAATGGGGCAATTCGGGGCGCCTTCGTTGATCACGCGGACGACCAACGACGTCCAGCAGGTCCAGATGCTGGCCCTGATGACGTTCACGCTGATGGTCTCGGCGCCCATCATGTGCGTCGGCGGCATCGTGATGGCCCTCAACCAGGATGTGCCGCTGTCGGCGCTGCTGCTGGCGATCGTCCCGGTGCTGGCCACCATCGTGGGCCTGATCATCCGGCGGATGCGGCCGGTGTTCCGCGGCGTGCAGGAGCGCATCGACACGGTCAACCGGGTGCTGCGCGAGCAGATCACCGGCATCCGCGTCATCCGCGCGTTCGTCCGCGACACCCACGAGAGGAAACGATTCGAGGGTGCCAACAGCGACCTGATGGACGTCTCGCTGAAGGCCGGCCGGCTGATGGCGCTGATGTTCCCGTCCGTGATGCTGGTCGTGAACCTCTCCTCGGTCGCGGTCGTGTGGTTCGGCGGGCACCGCATCGACAGCGGCGGCATGCAGATCGGCGCGATGACCGCCTTCCTCAGCTACCTCATGCAGATCCTGATGGCCATCATGATGGCCACCTTCATGTTCATGATGGTGCCCCGCGCGGAGGTCTGCGCCGAGCGCATCCAGGAGGTGCTGACCACCGAGTCCAGCGTGGTCCCGCCCGCCGCCCCGGTCACCCGGCTGCGCGGCCGCGGCCATCTGGAACTGCGGGGCGTGGAGTTCAGGTACCCGGGCGCCGAGGAGCCGGTCCTGCGGGACGTCTCCCTCGCCGCGCGGCCCGGCGAGACCACGGCCGTGATCGGCTCCACCGGCAGCGGCAAGTCGACCCTCCTGGGCCTGGTCCCGCGCCTGTTCGACGCCACCGCCGGCGACGTCCTCGTCGACGGGGTGAACGTGCGGGAGATCGACCAGAGCGCCATGGCCGACGCCGTGGGGCTCGTACCGCAGAAGCCCTACCTCTTCTCCGGGACCATCGCCTCGAACCTGCGCTACGGACGCCCCGAGGCGACCGACGAGGAGCTGTGGCAGGCGCTGGAGACCGCGCAGGCCAGGGAGTTCGTCGAGGCCATGGAGGGACAGCTGGAGGCTCCCGTCGCGCAGGGCGGCACCAACGTGTCGGGTGGGCAGCGCCAGCGGCTGGCGATCGCCCGGGCCCTGGTCCGCAAGCCGGAGATCTACCTCTTCGACGACTCCTTCTCCGCGCTCGACTACGCCACCGACGCCCGGCTGCGGGCGGCGCTGGCCCGGGAGACGGGCGACGCGACGGTCCTCATCGTCGCGCAACGCGTGTCGACGATCCGCGACGCCGACCGGATCGTGGTCCTCGACGAGGGCCGGGTCGTCGGCACGGGCACCCACACCGAACTGATGGGGACGAACGAGACCTACCGGGAGATCGTGCTCTCCCAGCTCACCGAGGAGGAAGCGGCGTGACGTCGCCCAGCAAACCCGGCGGCCAGGCGCCCGCCGCGGCGCCGCGCAGAGGACCGGCCCCCGCGGCCGGCCCCGCGCGCTTCATGGGCGGGCAGCCCACCGAGAAGTCCATGGACTTCGGCGGCTCCAGCCGGCGGCTGCTGGCCCAGCTCCGCCCCGAGCGGGCCCTCCTGACCGTCGCCCTCGTCCTCGGCGTCGCCGCCGTGGCGCTGACCGTCGTCGGCCCCAAGATCCTCGGCCACGCCACCGACCTGATCTTCGCCGGCGTCGTCGGCCGGCAGATCCCGGAGGGCGCGACGAAGGCCGAGGCCCTCGACCGCATGCGCCAGGAGGGCAACGGCCGAATAGCCGACGTCCTGTCCGGCGTGGACTTCACACCCGGCCAGGGCATCGACTTCGGTGCGGTCGGCTCGGTGCTGCTGTGGGTGCTGCTGATCTACGTCGGCGCCTCGCTCTTCGGCTTCGTCCAGGCCCGCATCGCGACCACCGCCGTCCAGCGGGTGGTCTTCCGGCTGCGGGAGCAGGTGGAGGAGAAGCTGGGACGGCTGCCGCTGAGCTACTTCGACAAGCAGCAGCGCGGCGAGGTCCTCTCCCGCGCCACCAACGACATCGACAACATCGCGCAGACGCTCCAGCAGACCCTCAGCCAGATGATGACCTCCGTGCTGACCATGGCCGGCGTGCTGGCCATGATGTTCTGGATCTCCTGGCTGCTGGCGCTGGTCGCCCTGGTCACCGTGCCGGTCTCGGTCGTCATCGTCGCCAAGGTCGGCAAGAGGGCGCAGCCCCAGTTCGTGGCCCAGTGGAAGTCCACCGGCAAGCTCAACGCCCACATCGAGGAGATGTACACCGGGCACTCCCTGGTGAAGGTCTTCGGGCGGCAGAAGGAGTCGGCCGAGACGTTCCGCAAGGAGAACGAGGAGCTGTACCTGGCGGGCTTCAAGGCCCAGTTCATCTCCGGTGTCATCCAGCCCGCGATGATGTTCGTGGCGAACCTCAACTACGTGCTCGTCGCCGTGGTGGGCGGCCTGCGCGTCGCGAGCGGCTCGCTGTCGATCGGTGACGTCCAGGCGTTCGTCCAGTACTCCCGGCAGTTCAGCCAGCCGCTCACCCAGGTGGCCTCCATGGCCAACCTCGTGCAGTCCGGCGTCGCCTCCGCCGAGCGGGTCTTCGAGCTGCTCGACGCCGAGGAGCAGTCGGCGGACGCCGCGGACGCGCCGAAGCCGGGCAGGGTGCGCGGCGAGGTGTCCTTCGAGAAGGTCTCCTTCCGCTACGAGCCGGACAAGCCGCTCATCGAGGACCTGTCGCTGACCGTGCGGCCGGGCCAGACCGTGGCGATCGTCGGCCCGACCGGCGCCGGCAAGACCACCCTGGTCAACCTGCTGATGCGGTTCTACGAGGTGGCCGGCGGCCGCATCGCGCTGGACGGCGTCGACATCGCCGCCATGTCGAGGGAGGAGCTGCGCTCCCACATCGGCATGGTGCTCCAGGACACCTGGCTCTTCGGCGGCACGATCGCGGAGAACATCGCCTACGGGGCGCCCGAGGGCACCTCGATGGACAAGATCGTCGAAGCGGCGAAGACCACCCACGTGGACCGCTTCGTCCGCACCCTCCCGGACGGCTACGACACGGTCCTCGACGACGAGGGCTCGAACGTCAGCGTCGGCGAGAAGCAGCTGATCACCATCGCCCGGGCGTTCCTCGCCGAGCCCGAGATCCTCGTCCTGGACGAGGCGACCAGCTCGGTCGACACCCGGACGGAGGTACTGATCCAGCAGGCGATGGCCCAGCTGCGCTCGGGCCGCACGAGCTTCGTGATCGCCCACCGCCTGTCCACCATCCGGGACGCGGACGTGATCCTCGTGATGGAGTCCGGCCGGATCGTGGAGCAGGGCACGCACGAGTCGCTGCTGGAGTCCCGGGGCGCGTACGCACGCCTGTACGAGGCGCAGTTCGCCCAGCCGGTGGCGGAGGCGTAGGGGGCGCCACCAGGCCTCCGTGCGCCGGGCGTGCCGTACCCGCGGCCCGCCCGGCGCCGGAATTCCCCCCGCCAGGGCCGCCGGGGCGGCAGACTGGTCCTTGCGGGTTTCGTCAAGAGTGCGTTGCGACGACCACCCGAAGTGACCGACGAAACACAAGGTCGTGCAAAGTCGTCCGCCCCGCGCAAGGGCATCTGGGTTATTCTGCTGCGCAGACGAGGATCCGGGCAGCGTGGCCCCCGGGTCCTTTTGTGCATTCGGACGACGAGCAGTGCCCCACCGTCCTCGCAGGGACCGAGGAGGAACCGACGCAATGGGCGAGCGAAGCGCACGAGAGAAGTTCACGAGCGAGAGCGACACGACGACGACCGAGGCGGGCGGTGGCAGCCGATGAGTGCCCTGCTGCTCCTCACCAACGCGCTCCAGCCGTCCACCGAGGTGCTCCCCGCCCTCGGCCTGCTGCTGCACAGCGTCCGGGTGGCCCCCGCCGAGGGCCCGGCCCTCGTGGACACCCCCGGAGCCGACGTCATACTGATCGACGGCCGCCGGGACCTGCCGCACGTCCGCAGCCTGTGCCAGCTGCTGCGCTCCACCGGCCCGGGCTGCCCGCTCCTCCTGGTGGTCACCGAGGGCGGCCTCGCCGCCGTCACCGCCGACTGGGGCGTCGACGACGTCCTGCTCGACACCGCCGGCCCCGCCGAGGTGGAGGCGCGGCTGCGGCTGGCCATGGGCCGCCAGCAGATCACCATGGACGACAGCCCCATGGAGATCCGCACCGGCGACCTCTCGGTGGACGAGGCGACGTACAGCGCCAAGCTCAAGGGCCGGGTCCTGGACCTGACCTTCAAGGAGTTCGAGCTGCTCAAGTACCTCGCCCAGCACCCCGGCCGGGTCTTCACCCGCGCCCAGCTCCTCCAGGAGGTCTGGGGCTACGACTACTTCGGCGGTACGCGCACCGTGGACGTCCACGTCCGGCGGCTGCGCGCCAAGCTCGGCCCCGAGCACGAGTCCCTGATCGGCACGGTCCGCAACGTGGGCTACCGCTTCGTGCTGCCGGAGAAGCCGGAGAAGGGCGACCGGTCCGACAAGGGCGACCGGACGGAGAAGAACGGCGACCGGCCGGGCGGCAAGGCCGGTCCCGAGGACGCCGCCGGGGCCGCCGGGGCGCCCCGGACGGACCGGACGGATCGCTCCAAAGCGGTCAGGACCGATGCCGTACGCCCGGTGAAACGGTAGGTGGACCCGCGTAGACTGCCGCGCGTGGCCAAGGTGACGCGGGACGATGTGGCAAGACTTGCGGGGACGTCGACCGCGGTGGTCAGCTACGTCATCAACAACGGACCGCGCCCGGTGGCACCGGCGACGCGGGAGCGGGTGCTTGCCGCGATCAAGGAGCTGGGGTACCGGCCCGACCGGGTCGCCCAGGCGATGGCCTCACGACGGACGGACCTCATAGGCCTGATCGTCCCGGACGCGCGCCAGCCCTTCTTCGCGGAGATGGCGCACGCGGTCGAGCGGGCGGCGGCCGAGCGCGGGAAGATGGTCCTCGTCGGGAACTCCGACTATCTGGACGAGCGCGAAGTCCACTACCTGCGCGCCTTCTTGGGCATGCGCGTCTCCGGCCTCATCCTGATCAGCCAGGGACCCAGTGAGCACGCCGCGATAGAGATCGACGCGTGGGACGCCCGCGTGGTGCTGATGCACCGCAGGCCCGACGCCATCGACGACGTGGCTGTGGTCACGGACGACGTCGGCGGCGCCCAGCTCGCCACCCGCCACCTCCTGGAGCACGGCCACCCCTACGTGGCCTGTCTCGGCGGCACCGAGCGCACCCCGACCGTCGGCGACCCCGTCACCGACCACGTCGAGGGTTGGCGGCGCGCCATGCGCGAGGCCGGCAAGTCCATCGAGGGCCGGCTCTTCCCGGCCCCCTACAACCGCTACGACGCCTACAAGGTCGCCCTGGAGCTGCTGGCCGGCCCCGACCGGCCGCCCGCCCTGGTCTGCGCGACCGACGACCAGGCCATCGGCGTGCTGCGGGCCGCCCGCGAGCTGCGCATCGACGTGCCGGGCGAGCTGGCCGTGGCGGGCTTCGACGACGTGAAGGAAGCGGCCCTGACGGATCCGCCGCTCACCACGGTCTCCTCCGACCGCGAGGCGATGGCCCGCTCGGCGGTGGACCTGGTGCTGGACGACTCGCTGCGGATCACCGGCACGCGCCGGGAGCGGCTGAAGCAGTTCCCGTCCGCGCTGGTGATCCGGCGCTCCTGCGGGTGCGGCGACTGAGACCCCCGGGGCCACGGGTGCGGGGACCCGAACCTTATATCGGGCATACACACTTCTGCCGGGCTTCTCAGAGGGCACTCAGACTGTTCTCATGAAGGGGGAGGACAGTCATTCCCATGACGGAGACTCCCCGCACCGGCGGCCCCCAGCACCCCGCACCGCAGCAGTCCCCCGGCCCGTACCCGGCTCCGCCGGCGCAGCCGCCGCGGCAGCCGTTCCGCACGGCGAGCGGCGTGACCGTGTGGCCGGGCGAGGGCACGGCCCACGCCGGTGACGGACACGGCGGCGGCGGTCTCCCCGGCGGCGGGCCCACCGGCTTCCCCCAGGAAGGCCCGGTCCCCGCCGGCCGCTCCGGCGCCGGGCACGCCGCTCCCCGCCGGGCCCGTGGGCCCGTCGCCCTGCTCGCGGCGTGCGCGCTCGTCGCCGCCGTCGTCGGCGGCGGCTCGGCCGCCCTCGTCAGCGAGCTGACCGGCGGCTCCCGCGCCAGCGCGAGCCACGCCACGCCCGTGCAGAACGTCGCCGCCAAGAACGGCGGCGTCGCGGCCGTCGCCAAGGCCGTCAGCCCCAGCATCGTGGAGATCAAGGCCTCCACCCCCTCGGGGCAGTCGACCGGCTCCGGCGTGATCGTCACCGCCGACGGCGAGGTCGTCACCAACAACCACGTGGTCGCCGGTGCCGACACCGTCCGCGTCACCCTCGGCGACGGCACCGCGAAGACCGCCAAGGTCGTCGGCACCGACCCCGACAAGGACCTCGCCCTCGTCAAGATCCAGAACGCCGAGGGCCTGAAGGCCGCCGCACTGGGCGACTCCGGCCAGGTCGCCGTCGGCGACCAGGTCGTGGCCATCGGCTCGCCCGAGGGCCTCACCGGCACCGTGACCAGCGGCATCGTCTCCGCCCTCAACCGCGACGTGACCGTCTCGAAGGAACAGGACCGCGGCCGGCAGCGGCAGGGCACCCCCCAGTGGCCGTTCGAGTTCGGCGGCAACCAGTACAACGGCGACACGGGCTCCACCCGGACCACCTACAAGGCCCTCCAGACCGACGCCTCGCTCAACCCCGGCAACTCCGGCGGCGCGCTCATCAACATGAGCGGCGAGATCATCGGCATCAACTCCGCGATGTACGCCCCCAGTACCGCGAGTGGCTCGGGGGGCTCGGCCGGCAGCGTCGGCCTCGGCTTCGCCATCCCCGTCAACACCGTCAAGGCCGACCTGGCCAAGCTGCGGGCCGGCGGCAGCGGCAGCTGAACCGCCCTGCGGGCACCGGTCGTGCGAGGCTGGAAGGGCCCGCGACCCGTACGACACGCGAACTGTGAGGTCACCCGCGATGAGCCCCGCCGAGCACGGCGACCAGCCCGCCCGCATCCTGATCGTGGACGACGAGCCCGCCGTCCGCGAGGCGCTGCGCCGCAGCCTCGTCTTCGAGGGCTACGACACCGAGCTGGCCGTCGACGGACTCGACGCGCTCGACAAGGTCGCCGCGTACGGGCCGGAGCTCATCGTGCTCGACGTGCTGATGCCCCGCATGGACGGCCTCACCGCCGCCCGGCGGCTGCGCGGCTCCGGGGTGACCGTGCCGATCCTGATGCTGACCGCCCGCGACACGGTGGGGGACCGGGTCACCGGTCTGGACGCCGGCGCGGACGACTACCTCGTCAAGCCCTTCGAGCTGGACGAGCTGCTGGCCCGCATCCGCGCGCTGCTGCGCCGCAGCTCGTACGCCGCGGCCGCCACCACCCCGGCCGACGCCGGGGACGGCCACCAGCTGGTCTTCGCCGACCTGCGGATGGACCTCGCGACGCGCGAGGTGACGCGGGGCGCGCGGCGGGTGGAGCTGACGCGCACGGAGTTCACCCTGCTGGAGCTGTTCATGGCCCACCCGCGGCAGGTGCTCACCCGCGAGCAGATCCTCAAGACCGTGTGGGGCTTCGACTTCGAACCGTCCTCCAACTCGCTGGACGTGTACGTGATGTACCTGCGCCGCAAGACGGAAGCGGGCGGGGAACGGCGGCTCGTGCACACGGTGCGCGGGGTCGGCTACGTCCTGCGGGCCGACGGCGGCGCCGAGTGATCACCAGGTTCCGCCGGCTGCCGCTCCGCTCGCGCCTGGCCCTGCTGACGGCGGCCGCCGTGGCGGTGGCGGTCGCCCTCGCGGCGGGCGCGTGCTGGTTCGTCACGAAGGAGCAGCTGGCGCACCAGAGGGACACGACGCTGACCAGCCAGCGGGTCGACGAGCGGTCCGTGCAGGAGCTCATCCGCTCCTGCGGCACCAACCCGTCCGGCCTGCCGCCGGCCCCCGGTTCCTACACCGTCCAGGTGGTCACCGCGGGCGGACTGGTGTGCACGACGCCGGGCAAGGCCGCGATCCGCGTCACCGACGCCGATCTGGCCGTCGCGCGGGGCCGTGCCGACGAGGTGCTGCACGACGGGACGGCGGTGGACGGCAAGGAGATGCGCGTCGCGACGTACGCCAGCGACCAGCTGGCGCGCACGGCGATCTCCATCGCCCAGCCGCTGAGCGAGACGGAGAAGCCGCTCAACGCGCTGGCGCTGGTGCTGGTCCTCACGGCCGGCGTGGGGGTGCTGGGCGCCGCGATGGCCGGCCTGGGGATCGCGCGGGCGGGCCTGCGGCCGGTGGACCAGCTGACGGACGCCGTCGAGCACATCGCCCGCACCGAGGACCTGGCGGTGCGGATCCCGGTGGAGGGCGAGGACGAGATCGCCCGCCTGTCGCGCTCGTTCAACTCCATGACGGCCGCGCTGGCTTCGTCCCGCGACCGCCAGGCCCAGCTCATCGCGGACGCGGGACACGAGCTGCGGACGCCGCTCACGTCGCTGCGGACCAACATCGACCTGCTGGCGCGGAGTGAGGAGACGGGCCGGGCGATCCCGCCGGAGGACCGCAAGGAGCTGCTGGCGAGCGTGAAGGCGCAGATGACCGAGCTGGCGGAACTGATCGGCGACCTCCAGGAGCTGTCCCGCCCGGACGGGCCGGAGGGCGGCGCCCCCCTCCAGGTCGTGCCCCTGCACGAGGCCGTCGGACGGGCGGTCGCCCGCGCCCGGCTGCGCGCCGCCGGTTCGGGTCTGGTTGTCGACGACCGCACCGACCCGTGGTACGTCCGGGCGGAGCCGGCGGCGCTGGAGCGGGCGGTGGTCAACCTCCTCGACAACGCGGTGAAGTTCAGCCCCCCGGGAGGTGTGATCGAGGTCCGTCTGGTGAACGGCGAGCTGACGGTCCGCGACCATGGTCCGGGCATCCCGGACCATGAGCTCCCGCACGTCTTCGACCGTTTCTGGCGCTCGCCGTCGGCCCGCAGCCTGCCGGGCAGCGGGCTGGGGCTGTCGATCGTCGCCCGTACGGTCCAGCAGGCGGGCGGCGTGGTCACGCTGCGGCCGGCGGAGGGCGGCGAGGGGACGGTGGCGACGGTACGGCTGCCGGGAGCGGCGACGGAGCCGCCGCCCCTCACGGGGGACGAGCCCCGGCGGCCGTGAGGCCGGATCCGTGGGGCACCCCCTAGGGGCCGCCGACGGAGAGGCCGGTGGCGGAGAGGTCCGCCCGGATGCCGTCGCGCTCCACGACGACCCCGCGCAGGTGCAGGTCCTTGGCCTGTGGGGGGAGGCGGAAGGACAGGGTGAGGCGGTCGGCCAGCTCGGGCGGGCGGACGTGGGCGAGGCCCGCGACGACGGCCGGGTCGACGCCGAGCCGTTCCAGGATCCAGGGGTGGGCGACGACGACGTCGACGAGGTTGGCCCGTGTCAGCCTGTCGACGAAGCGGGGGGAGCCGACGATCCCGCGCAGCCGCTGTTCGCTGTGGAGGGCGGCCGCGGCCTCCTCCTCCGTCACACCGAGGCGGGCGGCGATCGCGGGTACCGCCAGCAGCGCCTTGGCGCGGCCGGCGTCCCGGCTGATGCGCTCGGCGGCCTCCCGGTGCAGGACCAGGCTCTTGTCCTTGCCCTCGGGGCGGTAGGTGGCGAGGTGGGGGAGGTCCAGGGACATGCTGTCGACCTCGGTGGACACGGCCCGGTCGCCGTCGCGGCGCAGGTGTGCCCGGGCGCGGAGGAGCACCTGCTGGCCGGCGATGCCGACCCGGCCGCGGGCGGCGACGGCGTCGTCGCCGAGGTCGCTGAACTTGATCTGCGACGAGCCGAGTTCACGGTTCATGTCGGCGAAGGACAGCAGGACGTCCCCCTTCAGCTGCCCGACGGTGGCGCCGCGGACGCCGGCCGGCACGCTGCCGGTGATGCGGACGTCGCGGGCGCTCGCCCGTACCTTCGCGAGGGAGACCCGGTCGGCGTCGACGTCGGGGACGGTGACGTCCACGCGGTGGAGGCGCTTGGCCAGCACCTGGGTGAGGAACGGGAAGCCGCGGATGTCGACTTGGGGATCGGCGGCGAGGTGCAGCTGCTGCCGAAGCGCCTGCTGGGCCTTCTTCTCGGCGTACATCGCGGCGCAGCGGTCGGCCAGGAGCAGCAGGGCGGTGGCGCCGAGGGCGGCGGCGAGCAGGCGGGGGACGAGGAGCCGGGGGCGCCGGGCGGGGGAGCGGCGGGCACGTCGGGTGCGGCGGCTGCGTTTGCGGGGGCGGCGGTGGTCGGGGGGTGACCAGGGCTCGTCGGCGACGACGTGGGCGGGGGCGATGTGGACGGTGAGCGGCGGGGCGCCGGGCGGCGTGTCCGGCGGCGTCGGTTCCGGCTCCGGGTCGGCGAGTGACGCCAGTTCTTCATAGGGGTTGGGGGGAAGGGAGGGTATGCGTGTGGGGGTGCGCATCGCCCCATCCCACCACGCGCGACGCCCCCGCGCGCAAGCGCTACCGGGGGTACGCGACGAATCCCCGGCGATGCCTCGAACGCGAGTCTTAGCACTGTTACGGGCAGAAAGCGGGGCGATTTCCGGCCGTTGTGCCGGGGCTTTCCCTGATGGCGGGAGAGAGCCCCTAGCGTGACTCCCATGGCACGCGCTCGGGGGAGTCGCGACGATCACGCGACCTGTGCGGTACGGCTGGGAGCCGGCTTCGGCGTCTGAGGTGGCGGCGGGGCGGCGGCCCGCCCTGCCGCCCGCCCCTGCTCACGACGCCGTCCGGGCCCGGGTGAAGAGCCGGCCGGCCAGGTCCACGCCGGTGACCTTGCCGCCGGCGTCGCGGGTGAAGAAGCCCCGCTGCCCCTTCAGGCCGCCCTCGGTGATGACGTACTCCGCACCGTCGCCGGGCAGGAAGCCCGTCTCGGCCGGCGCGTGGTCCGGGGGCATGTCGGCGTCCGACGCCTGCCGGATCTCGGGCTTGATCCCCACCCCGAGCGTGAGCCGGGTGCCGTCGGTGGCGAGGTCGAGGTTCATGGCGTCGTTCTCGTACCGGCCCGCGACCTCGCGCGCCCGCACCTCGTCGAACGGGACCGGCTCCGGGTCCTCCTCGGCCACGTCGAGGTAGTGGGCGAGGGCCCAGCGGACGACGTCCTGGTTGAAGGGGTAGCCCTCCGGGCCGGCGTTGGCCAGGGAGACGACGGCGAAGTCCCGCTCGGGCACGATGAGCAGCTCGGCGAACTGGCCGTTGCCCGATCCGCCGTGGCCGATCGTGCGCACGCCGTCCACCTCGCGCAGGAACCAGCCGATGCCGAAGGCGTCGCCGAGCGTGCTGCCGCGCAGCTCGACCGTCGGCTCCTTCATGCGCCGCAGCGCCTCGGCGGGCAGCACCCCCTCGCCGGTGCCGAGGTGGAACCGGGCCCAGCGCAGGAGGTCGCCGACCGAGGAGACGACGCCCCCGCCGGGGTTGTTGCCGCGCTCGCCGGCCGGCCAGGCCCGCCACGGCCGCGCGGGCCGCAGCGTCCCGTCCTGGTCGCGGTTGTGCCCGGCGGCGAACCGCCGGACGAAGACCTCGTCCAGGTCGAAGAAGGTGTTCTCAAGCCCGGCCGGCTCCAGGACCAGCGAGGTCATGGCCTTCTCGAAGGAGAGGCCCGTGACGTTCTCGACGATCCGACCGGCCAGGTTGTAGCCGGCCTGGCTGTACGAGGCGCGGGCGCCGGGCGCCGCGATCATCTGCAGCTCGGACATCTTGGCCACGAACCCCGCCAGGGAACCGTCCCCCTCGCCCGTGTCGATCAGGTTCCAGTCCAGCCCCGAGGTGTGGTTGAGCAGGTTCAGCACGGTGATCCGGGCCGCGGCGTCCTCGTCGGCGAGTCCGAGCTCGGGAACGTACCGGCGCACCGGGGCGTCCAGATCCACCCTCCCCTCGGAGACCAGGCGCATGAGCGCGGTCGCGGTGAAGGTCTTGGTGACCGACGCGAGGTGGAACAGCGTCTTGTCGTCGACCGGCAGCGGGTTGTCGACGCTGGTGACGCCCGCGGAGGCGTGGATCTCCCGGCCGTCCACCAGCACGCCGACGGCGACGCCGGGGACGTCGAACTCCTTGGCGGCCGACGCGACGAACTCGGACAGCTTCTCCTGCGACATTGCTTCCCCCAGGGGCCTTGGACCAGTACTTGAACTAAGTACAGGGCGACCATAGAGGCCCACTTGAACAATGTGCAAGTGGTGGCCTGAACTTAGTTCAAGTAAGCTCCCGTCATGCCTCGGGACACCTTGACCGTCGACCAGATCGTCCGCGCCGCCATCGAGTTGCTGGACGAGGAGGGGCTGGACGGCCTCAACATGCGCAGCCTCGGCAAACGGCTCGGCGCGGCCGCCACGGCGATCTACTGGCACATCAAGACCAAGGACGACCTCGTCCGGCTCGCCGGTGACGCCATCTGGGACGAGGTCGAGCTGCCCGACCCCGACGCCGCCGACTGGCGGCAGGCGGCCACGGCCCTGGCCACAGGCATGCACGCGATGCTCGGCCGGCACCCCTGGTTCGTGCAGGCGTGCGGCAGTCATCTCCTCTACGGCGCTGGCAAGTCCCGCTACGACGACCGTTGTCTCGCCGTCTACGAGAACGCCGGGTTCGGCGCCGCCGACGCGGACCGGGCGGCCGCCACGGTCTTCATCTTCGTCCTGGGCAACGCCCTCGGGCCCGCCGTGGAGGTCTCGCTGGCCCGGCGGCTGAGCAAGAACGGCAAGGACGCGGGGCAGCACATGGCCGACGCCGTGGCGCGGGCGGGGGAGATCGCCATGCGGTTCCCGCGGCTGCGCGAGCGCCTCGGCACCACCGCCGCCGCGGACTACGCCGCGGCGCCCGACAGCAGCTTCGAGTTCGGCCTCGCCGCCATCCTCGACGGCTTCGAGGTCCGTCTGGGGCGGCGGTGACTCCGCCGTTCGGCGGATCGGTGCGGCCTCAGGAGTGACGACCGGGGGACGAGCGGCGGATGAGGCTGGAGGATGTGAAAACGACACCTCTTTCCCCCGTCGAGACGGAACGCCCGGTCCCGCGGTGGGCGATGGTCACCGCCCGCGCCATCCCGCTCGTCCTGCTTCCCCAGTGCCTGTGGCGGCTGCCGTTCGCCTTCCACTTCCAGATGGGAATGGCGCACGACCCCGACGCCGCCGTCTGGCCGGTCTGGGCGACCATCCCCTACGTGTTCGGGCTCAGCCTCCTGACCGAGGCGCTGGCGCTGCTGTGCTTCGGCCTGGTGCGGGGCTGGGGCGAGGTCGCGCCCGCGTGGCTCCCGTTCATCGGGGGCAAGCGGATACCGCCGGCCGCGGCGCTCGTCCCGGCGACGCTCGGCGGGCTGGGCGCGACCGCGTTCTGGGCGCCGTCGGTGCTGGTGTGGCTGGGCCTCATCGAAGACGACAGCGTCGGCTACGTCAACGGCGGGTGGGAGACGCTGGCCCGCGTGTGCATCGCGCCGGGGACCCTGTGGGGGCCGATGGTGCTGGCGCTGACGTACGGGTACTACGTGCGCCGCTGCCGGCCCGGCAAGCGGGCGGGCTGATCCGTCCCGCCCGGTTCCGCCCCCGGCTCAGACGATCGGCGACAGGAGGTTGGGGAGGGCCACGAGGTCGGAGCCCCCGCTTCCCACGTGGGTCAGACCGTTGGACGTGGCGTACAGGATGCCGCCCAGCAGGTTCGCGTTCACCTCCGCTTGAGCCGGTGCCGCCAGTGCGGCGGAGCCGACGCAGAGCAGGGCCGTGGCGGCGAGGGTGGTCAACACGCGGCGGAGCGGGTTCATGGGTGCCCCCTGGGGGTCCGGTGCAACGGTCGGCCCAGGACTACCGCCCGTACGGCCGCCTCATGCCCGCCATGCCCCCGCGCGCCGCTCCGCACCACCGCGCGCTCGCCCCGGCCGACCGGGCCCGCCGCGCGAGGAGGCGGCGGGCCCGGCCCGTCGGCTACATCCAGGTCGTCGCCGTGGCGACGACACGGGCCTTCTTCGGCTGGTCCGGGTTGCCGTAGCGGATCTCGAACCGGGGGTGCGAGCGGGTGAAGTCGCTGTCGACGACCCGCACCTGGGCCGGCTTCTTCACCGTGCGCGAGGCGATGTCCGTGTTGAGGAAGAAGCCGAACTCGCCCGTCGCCGGGGCGTACACGAAGAACTCGCCGCCCGCGTACCGTCGCTGGGCCACCTCGTCCGCAAGGACCAGGGACCAGTAGCCCACGCAGTGCCCGGCGGGACACATGAACCGGTACTCGGCCCGCAGGCCGTCCAGGTCCATCCACCGGAAGGGGTTGTCGTCCGCTGAGGTCGTCGCCTTCGCCGTGGTGTCCTGCGACGGCGGCGTCGCCGCCGAGGCGGTGGCCCCCTGGGCGACAGCGAGGCCCAGGGCGGCCGTTGCCACGGTGGTGGTGAGAGTGCGGAGAACGGTTCGGCGCTGCACGGGGATCTCCTGTTCGACGTGGCGGACAGCGCGTGTGAGCGCGCTGCTACGAACGGTGATCCTTGCTGCGCCGGTGCGTCCGGGCAAAGCCGGGCGGGGAAAACCGGTCAACCGCCCGTACGGTCGATGTCCGGCCAGTCCCGGTGACCTACGCGGGACGGCCGTAGGGCCGGGTCATGATCTCCATGTTGTGGCCGTCGGGGTCGGTGAAGTACACGCCCCGGCCGCCGAAGAGGCGGTTGATGTGGCCGGGGTCGGTGTGGTGGGGGTCGGCGTAGTACGTGATCCCGGCGGCTTCGATCCGGGCCATCGCGACGTCGAACTCCTCCTCCGAGACCAGGAACGCGTAGTGGTGCGACGTGACGGGAGCCCCGGCGTTCTCGTAGAAGTCGAGCGTCACGCCGTTGGCCAGGTCGACCGGCACGAACGGACCGAAGGGCGCGCCGACGCGCAGCCCGAGTATGCCGGCGAGGAAGTGGGCGGACGCCTGCTTGTCCGTGGCGTGGACGACGGTGTGGTTGAGCTCTACTGCCATGGTGGTGATCCTCAAGGTGGTGAACGGCCGTCACGCGACGGTCCGTTGTGATGCGGCGGCAACGTGCGAGAGGGGGGATCCGCTCGGGGGAAGGCGCGCGAAGGCGTGTGCGGAGACGCGCAGGAGCGTGAAGACACGCGAAAGGGGTGTGCGGTGCGCGGTGAGCGGAAACAACGAAGGCGGGCTTCTCGCCCGCCCCGTCCTCACGACGAGGCCGGGTGCCTCACTCGCTTGTGGCCCATGGCCGACCCGGCAGTCACGTCCGTGACTGTACATCAGGTGACCGCCGCGGCTCGAGGGCGATGGCGCCGGCGGTGCTCGCGGCGAAGGGCGGGGCCCCGGCCGCTCAAGCGGACGGCGCACGGCGGGAATCCGCCGTGCGCCGTCGACGCGTGCTTCGCTGTGAAGTGCGGGACTACTTCACGATCGTGATCCGGTTCGCGGCCGGCGGGGCCAGCGGCGCGTCCTTCGACGAGTGGGCCGTCAGGTAGGCGATGAAGACGTCCAGGTCGGACGCGGCCACCAGCTTGTTCTTGCCCTCCTTGAAGGCGGGGAAGCCGTCGCCGCCGCCCATCAGGAACTCGTTCCCGGCGACGCGGTAGGTCTTCGCCGGGTCGATGGCGGTGCCGCCCAGCTTCACCGACGAGGCCACGACGCGGTCCGCGCCCTTCTTCGTCAGGTCGAGCGTGTAGGTCAGGCCGCTGCTCACCTGGAGGATCTTCGGCTGGGCCTCGTTGGGGCCGCTGACCTGCTGCTGGAGCGCCGCGATGACCTGGGCGCCGGTCAGGTCCTTGACCTGCATGAGGTTGGTGAAGGGCTGCACGGTGAAGGCCTCGCCGTACGTCACGACGCCGTCGCCCTCACTGCCGGAGGCCTTGTACGCCAGGTCCGAGCGGACGCCGCCCGGGTTCATGAAGGCGATCTGGGCGCCGCCCTTGGCCGCCGGGGACAGGGCCTCCAGCTGGGCGTCCGTGATGACGTCGCCGAGCGGCTGCTCGTACGCCTCGGAGCCGCGGCCGTTGATGTCGGCGGAGATGTAGCCCACCGGCTTGTTGGCGACGGGCGCCGCCAGCTTCTTCCAGCGGTCGATGAGCGCCGTCATGTCCGCGGCCTTCGGCTGGGTGCGGTCGACGACGTGGTTGGCCGTGCGGGGGTTCTTCGCGTGCGCGGCGGCGCTCGTCTTGACGGTCGTGCGGACGATGTCCTTCGTCCGCCGGTCGTAGGTCAGCGTCGTGTCGGTGTAGAGCCGGCCGAAGGACGCGGCCGAGGTGACCGTGCGCGGGGCGCCGGACGGGTCGGGGATTGTGCAGGCGTAGGCCTGGTGCGTGTGGCCGGTCACCAGGGCGTCCACCTTGGGAGTGACCTTCTTGGCGATGTCGACGATCGGGCCGGAGATGCCGGCGCCCGCGCCCGGGGTGTCGCAGTCGAAGTTGTACGACCCCGAAGCCGGCATGCCGCCCTCGTGCAGGAGCGCGACGATCGACTTCACGCCCTGGCGGTCCAGCTCCTTGGCGTACTTGTTGATCGTCTCGACCTCGTCGGCGAACTTCAGGCCCTTGACGCCCTCGGCCGTGACGACGTCCGGCGTGTTCTTCGTCGTGACGCCGATGAAGCCGACCTTCACGCCCTTGTGTTCCCAGACGGTGTACGGCTTGAGGATCGGCTTGCCGGTCTTCTCGTCGAGGACGTTCGCCGCGAGGTAGGGGAACTGCGCGCCCTTGTAGGTCTTGCCCTTCTCGAAGCAGCCCTCCTTCGGGTGGCAGCCGCCGCGCTGCATGCGGGTCAGCTCGGCGCGGCCCTCGTCGAACTCGTGGTTGCCCACGGAAGTGACGTCGAGGTCCAGCTTGTTGAGCGCCTCGATGGTCGGCTCGTCGTGGAAGAGGCCGGACATCAGGGGGCTGGCGCCGATCATGTCGCCGGCCGCCGCCGTGATCGAGTAGTCGTGGCCCTTGCGGGCCGTGCGCAGGGCGTTGGCCAGGTACTCGACGCCGCCCGCGGGTATGGCCTTCGTCGTCCCGTCGGCCTGGGTCTCGGTCACGGTGCCGGAGGAGCCCTGCGGGGGCTCGAGGTTGCCGTGCAGGTCGTTGAAGGACAGCAGCTGCACGTCCACCGTGCGGCCCCGGTCGTGGCCGTGACCGCGGTCGTTGGCGCCGGCCGTGGCCGTGGCGGCGGTCAGGGTGCCGGCGGTGGCGGCGAGGACGGCGGCCGTGGCGGTCAGCCGTCTGAGGGCGAGGCGCTTGCGAGGCAGCGGCGTCGCGGGCATGTGTTCCCCTTTTGATGAAAGTACTGGGGGTCTTTCAGGTCGGCGGCAGCATACGGTTGACGCGCGTAGTCCCGCAGGAGGGCCCCGGTTACGGAGGGGTGACGCGGACGGGGACGCGCGCGCCGCAGTAAGCGGAGGGGTGCTTTCCGGTCGTGGCTCCCGTGCCTCCGGACCGCGCACCGGCCGCGACGTAGGCTCGGGGCATGAGCGACGTGGTGAATGACGTGAGCGGCCAGCGGCGTATCGAGGTGTGCGAAGAGCTGTCGTCCGGGCAGTTGGAGGAGGTGCGGGGGCTCATCGCCGAGGCCGCCGCCGTGGACGGGCAGCCGGCCGTCTCGGAGCAGGGGCGCCTCCAGCTCAAGGGGCGGCGCGAGGGCGTGCGGCACGTCCTGCTGCGCGACGCGGACGGCGGGCTCGCCGGCTACGGCCAGCTGGAGGAGAACGACCCGGTCGAGGCCCCGGCCGGGGAGTTCGTGGTCCATCCCGACCGCCGCGGCTACGGCCACGGGCGGGCCCTGGGCGCCGCCCTGCTGCACGAGTCCGGCAAGCGGCTGCGTGTGTGGGCGCACGGCGGTCACCCGGCGGCCCGGCACCTCGCGCAGGTGCTGGGCATGAGCCTCTTCCGCGAGCTGCGGCAGATGCGGCGGCCCCTGGCGGACCTGGACCTGGCCGAGCCCGTGCTGCCGGAGGGCGTGACGGTGCGGACGTTCCGCCCCGGCGAGGACGACGCGGCCTGGCTTGCGGTGAACGCGGAGGCGTTCGCGCACCACCCCGAGCAGGGCTCGCTCACGCAGCGGGACCTCGACGACCGCAAGGCCGAGGGCTGGTTCGACCCCGAGGGGTTCTTCCTGGCCGAGAAGGGCGGGGAGCTCGTCGGTTTCCACTGGACGAAGGTGCACGCCGCCCAGGGCCTCGGCGAGGTGTACGTCCTGGGCGTGCGGCCCGGCGCCCAGGGCGGCGGGCTCGGCAAGTCGCTGACGGCGATCGGCCTGCGGCACCTGGCGGCGCGGGGGCTGCCCACGGCGATGCTGTACGTCGACGCGGACAACGCCGCGGCCGTCGCCGTCTACGAGCGGCTCGGGTTCCTGACCCACGAGACGGACCTGATGTACCGGACCGAGAGCTGATCCCCGTCGCGCGGCGCGGCTGACCGGCGCCGGCCGTGCCGGTCCCCGCCGGCCTCGGGCGTACCCGGCCGCGCTCGGGCGCGCCCGTACGGCGAGATCGTTTGACAGGGGACGAGCCCTTCCATCACCCTTTCACTAGGCAAGTAGTGAAAGGGTGATGGGCGTGGTCGAGTTCCGCATCGACCGGCGCAGCGGGGTCGCCACCTACCTCCAGATCGTCCAGCAGGTCGAACGGGCCCTGCGCCTGGGCCTGCTGACGCCCGGTGACAAGCTGCCCACGGCGAAGGAAGTCGTCGCGGCCACGGCCATCAACCCCAACACCGTCCTGAAGGCCTACCGCGAGCTCGACCGTGCGGGCCTGGTCGAGGCGCGCCCCGGGCTGGGGACCTTCGTGCGGCGCTCGCTCGCCCGGCCGGAGGCCGCCGCCGACTCGCCGCTGCGCGCCGAACTGGCCGACTGGACGGAACGCGCCCGCGCGGCCGGGCTCGACCGGGAGGACGTGGCCGCCCTGGTCGCCTCCGTGCTCGACGAGAGCTTCTCCCGGCCCCCCGGGGACCACGCGCGGGACGAACGACCCGCACGCAGAGGGGACGAGGGGAACGCATGACCGACCTGACGTATCGCCCCGGCCGGACCGCCGTGGAGGCGGTCGGGCTGGGGATGAGGTACCGCCGGCGCTGGGCGCTGCGCGACTGCTCGTTCCGCCTCCCCGCCGGGAGGGTGTGCGCCCTGGTCGGCCCCAACGGAGCCGGCAAGTCGACCCTGCTGGCCCTGGCCGCCGGGCTTGGCAGGCCGGCCGAGGGCTCCCTGCGGGTCCTCGGCGGCGCCCCCTCCGACGGCGCCGTGCGCCCCCGCGTGGCCTACGTCGCCCAGGACAAGCCCCTCTACCCGCACTTCACCGTCGCCGAGACCCTCGCTCTGGGCGCGCGGCTCAACCCCGGCCGCTGGGACGCGGCCGTCGCCGAGCGGCTCGTCCGCGCCGGCGGGCTCTCTCCCGACGCGCGCGCCGGCTCCCTCTCCGGCGGCCAGCGCACCCGTCTCGCGCTCGCCCTCGCCTTCGGCAAGCGGCCCGAACTGCTGCTGCTGGACGAGCCGATGAGCGACCTAGACCCGCTGGTGCGCCACGAGATGACGGCCGCCCTGATGGCCGAGGCCGCCGAGTACGCCACCACGGTCGTCATGGCCTCGCACGTCCTCGCCGAACTGGAGGGCGTCTGCGACTACCTGCTGCTGGTGGCCGACGGCCGGGTGCGGCTCGCGGGCGAGGTGGAGGACCTGATCTCCGCTCACCGCCTGGTCATGGGCCGGTACGAGGACGTGGGCACCCCCCGCGAGTTCGCCGCCCACACCATCGTGGAGGCCCGCACGACGGGACGTCAGTTCACCGCGCTCATACGGCCCGACGGGCCCGTCGGCGGCCACTGGGAGGTCGCCGAGCCGTCGCTGGAGGAGTTGCTCCTCGCCCACCTCCGCGCCCCGGGCGCCCCCGCCCTGCTCGCCCCCAGCGCCGAGCCCCGCGCCGGTGCCCGGCCGGCGGGGGTGGCGGCATGACGGCCGTCCCCCTGTCCGCGCCCGGCCGTGGCGGAGCGGAGACGCGGCAGCGTCCGCGGCCCGGGCTGCGCGGGCTCCTCTGGCTGGCGCTGCGGCAGCACCGCGCCATGGCGTGGACCGCGCTGGGCGCGCTGGTCGCGCTGGGGCTGACCCTGGTGTGGCTGCGGTTCGCGCTCGTCTCCTTCACGGCCGGCCACCACCTCCAGCACGGCTGCGACCTGCTCGCCGAATGCCACCCCGGGGACGAGGTCGTCTCCGCCTATCAGCCCTACGCCGACGCGATGCACTACATCGGCCGGTGCGTCGCCTACCTGCCCCTGGTCGTCGGGGCGTTCGTCGCCGGTCCGGTGATCGCCCGTGAGCTGGAGAGCGGCACCTACAAGCTGGCGTGGACCCAGTCCCTCTCGCCGACGCGCTGGTTCGCGGTCAAGCTCGCCACGGTCACCGTGGCCGTCCTCGCCGGCGTGTCGCTGCTGTCCGCCCTCTACACCTGGGCCTGGCGGGCGGAGCCCGTGGGGCTCGAGAGGGGCGGCGCGTGGTTCCGCGCCTTCGACGTGATCGGACCCGTGCCCGTCGGCCAGGCCCTGCTGGCCGTCGCCGTCGGCGCGCTGACCGGCCTGCTGGTGAGGCGCACGGTCGCGGCCATGGGCGGCGCGATCGCCGCGCACCTCCTGCTCACCGCGCCGTTGCAGCAGCTGCGGGAGAAGCTGGTCGACCCGGTCACCGAGCTGTCCTCGCGGCAGCCCGGCCTGATCGGCACCGACGGGCGCTGGATCCTCGGGCGCGGCCTGGTCGACCAGTCGGGCGGCCGCGTCCCCGAGCCCGACTGCGGCATCGGCGTCAGCCCCGAGGACTGCGTGGCACGGCACGGCGCCACCGGCTGGTACGTGGACTACCACCCGGCGTCACACCTGTGGCCCTTGCAGTGGGCGGAGGCGGGGGTCCACCTCGGCGCCGCGGCGGCCGTGGCCGCGGCCGCGGTGTGGGTGGTGCGGCGTCGCCACCCGTGACGAGGACGGGGAGGACGGCGGGCCGGGGCCCGTAGCGCCCCGTGCCGGTGTGCGAGCAGGCTGTGTTCCGCTTTCCTGCGCGCCATGTGCTTGTTACCCGTGATTCAACAGCGATTGCGAGCCTGGCCGAATGCAGCCCGCCGCGCCCCACGCAACCGCACGAAGGCTACGCGCCGCCCCCGCACCCCCTTCCGACGCGCCTGCTCCCGCCGTGGCGCGGAACAATGAAGGTATGAGCCAGTCGACCGGCACCGGCGCACAGGCCTACGACAGCGTCCGGGCGCACGACAGCACCGAAGCGGTGGGCTTCATCGCCGCCCACCGCCCGAAGGCGGCCGTCATCGCGGGCATGCCCGAGGCCCCGGTCCCCGAGCTGGACGCCTACGCCCCCGGCCCCGGCCCCGAGGCCGGGCCCGAGGCCCCGCCGGAGGCCGACCCGCTGCCCGAGGGCCGTTTCCTGGACCGGGAGCGGAGCTGGCTGGCCTTCAACGAGCGGGTCCTGGAGCTGGCCGAGGACCCGGCGACGCCCCTGCTGGAACGGGCCAACTTCCTGGCGATCTTCGCCAGCAACCTCGACGAGTTCTTCATGGTCCGCGTCGCGGGCCTGAAGCGCCGCATCGCCACCGGCGTGGCCACCCGCTCGGCCTCCGGGCTCCAGCCCCGCGAGGTGCTGGAGCTGATCTGGACCCGCTCCCGGGAGCTCATGGCCCGGCACGCGGCCTGTTACCAGCACGACGTCGCCCCCGAGCTGGCCGACCAGGGCGTCCACCTCATCCGCTGGCCCGAGCTGACCGGCCAGGAGCAGGGCCGCCTCTTCACCCTCTTCCGGCAGCAGATCTTCCCCGTCCTGACCCCGCTGGCCGTCGACCCCGCCCACCCCTTCCCGTACATCTCCGGGCTGTCGCTCAACCTGGCCGTGGTGGTGCGCAACCCCGTCAGCGGGCACGACCACTTCGCACGCGTGAAGGTCCCTCCGCTGCTGCCGCGCTTCCTGGAGGCGTCCCCCCAGCGGTACGTCCCCGTCGAGGACGTCATCGCGGCCCACCTGGAGGAGCTCTTCCCCGGCATGGAGGTGCTCGCGCACCACATGTTCCGCGTGACCCGCAACGAGGACCTCGAAGTCGAGGAGGACGACGCCGAGAACCTGCTCCAGGCCCTGGAGAAGGAACTCATGCGCCGCCGCTTCGGCCCGCCCGTACGGCTGGAGGTCGAGGAGACCATCGACCCGTACGTCCTCGACCTGCTGGTCCGCGAGCTGAAGATCTCCGACGCCGAGGTCTACCCGCTGCCCGGCCCGCTCGACCTGACCGCGCTCTTCGCGATCGCCGCCCTGGACCGGCCCGAGCTCAAATACCCCAAGTTCGTGGCCGGCACGCACCGTGACCTCGCCGAGGTGGAGTCGGCCTCCGCGCCCGACATCTTCGCGGCCCTGCGCGAGCGGGACGTGCTGCTGCACCACCCCTACGACTCCTTCTCCACCTCCGTGCAGGCGTTCCTGGAGCAGGCCGCCGCCGACCCGGACGTGCTGGCCATCAAGCAGACCCTGTACCGGACCTCCGGCGACTCACCGATCGTCGACGCCCTGATAGACGCGGCGGAGTCCGGCAAACAGGTCCTCGTCCTCGTCGAGATCAAGGCCCGCTTCGACGAGCAGGCCAACATCAAGTGGGCGCGGAAGCTGGAGGAGGCCGGCTGCCACGTCGTCTACGGCCTGGTGGGGCTGAAGACGCACTGCAAGCTGTCGCTGGTGGTCCGCCAGGAGGGCGACACGCTGCGCCGCTACTCCCACGTCGGCACCGGCAACTACCACCCCAAGACCGCCCGCCTCTACGAGGACTTCGGACTGCTGACCGCCGATCCGCAGGTCGGCGCCGACCTCTCCGACCTCTTCAACCGGCTGTCCGGCTACTCCCGGCGCGAGACCTACCGGCGTCTGCTGGTCGCCCCCCGGTCGCTGCGCGACGGCCTGGTCTCGCGGATCGCCAAGGAGGCCGCGCACCACCGCGCCGGCCGGCCCGCCTACGTCCGCATCAAGGTCAACTCCATGGTGGACGAGGCGGTCATCGACGCGCTCTACCGCGCGGCGCGCGCGGGGGTGCCGGTGGACGTCTGGGTGCGCGGCATCTGCGCGCTGCGCCCCGGGGTGCCGGGGCTGTCGGAGAACATCCGGGTGCGCAGCGTCCTGGGGCGGTTCCTGGAGCACTCCCGGGTCTTCGCGTTCGGGAACGGCGGCGAGCCCGAAGTCTGGCTCGGCAGCGCCGACATGATGCACCGGAACCTCGACCGGCGCATCGAGGCGCTGGTGCGGGTCACCGACCCCGGCCACCGGGCCTCCCTCAGCCGGCTGCTGGAGCTCGGGGTCTCCGACCGCACCGCCGCCTGGCACCTGGGCCCGGACGGCAACTGGACGCGGCACGCCACCGACGCCGACGGGCAGCCGCTGCCGAACGTGCAGGAGATGCTCGTGGACGCCCGGAGGCGCCGACGTGGCTCAGCGACCACATGACCCGCCGGTTACGGTCACGGCACCGGCAGCACCCGGGGGGCAGGAAGTGACGACGACGAAACGGACCGAGGCGCCCGCGGCGGCCCCGGAGGCCCGCACCGCCACGGCGGGGGAGGTCCTCGCGGGCTACCTCCACGCCCAGGCCACGGAGTTCCTGCGCAGCCTGCGGCTGCACGGGGAGAGCGGCTGCGACGCGGAGGACGCCGGCGAGGCGTCCCGCCTGCTGCGGCGCTCCGCGCGCCGTATCGCCGGCACGCTGCACGTGTACCGGCCGTTGACGGACGCGGCGTGGGCGGACCCCCTGCGCGCGGAGCTGGCCTGGCTGTCCGACGTGCTGGGGCACGAGCACGCCTTCGCCGCGCGGCTCGTAAGGCTGCGCGGGGCGCTGCACCGGCTGTCGGGGGAGGGGGCGGCGGACGGGGCCGGGCTGACGGTGGGGGCGGCCCGGGCCGGGGCGCTGCTGGACCGGCGGCTGACGCTGGCGCGCGCCCGCGCCCACTCGGCGGCGCTCCAGGCGCTGGGCTCCTCGCGCTTCCACGGGGTGGCGGACTCGGTCGCCGTCCTGGCGTCCGACGCGCCGTTGGACCCGGCCGCGTACGGCCTGCCGGCCCACCAGGCGCTGGAGCACCTGGTGGAGCAAGCCCATCGCGGGCTCACGGAGGCCGTCGAGGCGCTGCCGCTGGCGGTGGCCGGGCTGCCGTACAACGCGGAGGCACTGGCGCACGGCCTCGCCGCGGCCCCCGCCTCGGACGCGGAGCCCGCGGAGGCCCGGCAGGACGTGCCCTGGCACCGGGTGCGGCGGCTGGTGCGGCTGCGGCGGTACGCACAGGAGGTGCTGGACGAGCGGCAGCAGGCCGAGGCCGAGCCCACGTTGAGCGTCCGGCTCCTGGCCGCCGGCCAGGCACTGGACCGCCACCGCGACGCCGCGGAGGCGGCGCTCGCCGCCTCCGCCGCGGCGCGGACGCCCCGCATCGCGCCGGCCACGGCGTACGCCCTCGGGGTGCTGCACGCCGACCAGCGGCACGAGGTGGAGGCGGCGCGCTACGCCTTCGACCGGATCTGGCAGCGGCTGACGGGGGCGGTGGCGTGAGCGGGGCGCCGGTGCTGGCCGCCGGGTGCGTGCTGTGGCGGGCGACGGCGCCCGGCGAGCTGGAGCTCGCGCTGGTCCACCGGCCGAAGTATGACGACTGGTCGCTGCCGAAGGGCAAGCTCAAGCGCGGTGAGACGGCGCGGGCCTGCGCGGTGCGGGAGGTGCTGGAGGAGACGGGCATGCGCTGCGCGCTGGGTGCGGCCCTGCCGATGTCGCGGTACGAGTCGGAGGGGCGGCCGAAGGAGGTCCGCTGGTGGGCGGCCGAGGCCCTGGACGGGGCTTTCGAGCCCAGCCGGGAGGTGGACCGCCTGCTGTGGCTGGCCCCGGCCGAGGCGAGGGCCCGCTTGACCCACGACCGGGACCGGCCCCTGGTGGACGCGCTGCTCACCGTGCTGAGCGGTGGTGACGCGGTTTCCTGAGCCGGCGGCCCGGGGGTTGCCGGCCCCTGGCCGGGCGGCGGCACGCGGCACGGACCTGTGCCCCCGGGGCCGCCGGTACGGCGGCGGGAGGCCCGCCGCCGTCACGCGCCGCCCGGCGCCAGCGCCTCCCAGCGCACCGTCACTTCTCCCTGCCGCCACCGCCGTGGGCCGTCCACCAGCGGCCAGTCGGCCCGCAAGGACGCGACCGCGCGGATCCACCGCTGCCGCGCGCTGAGCGCGCCGTAGGGCGCGAACGCGGCCCACGCGCGGTCGAAGTCGCGGAGGAACGCGTGGACCGGCTCGCCCGGGACGTTCCGGTGGATGAGCGCCTTCGGCAGCCGTTCGGCCAGGTCGGACGGGGCCTCCAGGGAGCCCAGCCGGGCCGCGAAGGTGATCGTCCGCGGGCCCTCCGGCCCGAGCGCCACCCAGACGTGGCGGCGCCCGATCTCGTCGCACGTGCCCTCGACGAGGAGTCCGCCGGGCGCCAGCCGGCCGCACAGCCGGGCCCACACCTCCTCGACCTCGCCCTCGTCGTACTGGCGCAGGACGTTCGCGGCACGGATCAGCAGCGGCCGGCGTCCGCCCGGCAGCGGCACCTCGAAGCCACCGTGCGCGAAGGACAGCCCGGCGCGCTCGTAGGGTTTCGCCGCCGCGACCCGCGCCGGGTCGATCTCCACGCCGACGACCTCCGCGTCGGCGCGTACCGTGCGCAGCCGGCCCAGCAGTTCCACGGCCGTCCAGGGCGCCGCCCCGTAGCCGAGGTCCACGGCGACCGGATCGGCGGCGCGCCGCAGCGCGGCCGCGTGGGCGTCGGCGATCCACCGATCCATGCGGCGCAGCCGGTTCGGGTTGGTCGTGCCGCGGGTCGCCGAACCGATGGGGCGGTGCTGGGGGGCGGTACGTGCGGCCATGGGCATAGAGCCTAGGGGGTGCCCGACGGGCCGGTGCGGGTCCTGCGGTGTCCGGCGCCGGGGGCACCTCCCGGCGGTGGCCGGGGGAGCCGCGGGGCCCGTGCCACCCGTCGGACGCCCCTCAGCCGCAGGCGCCCGCCCCGGCGGCTGGTCACTGTTTGGCAAAGGTGGAAATGGGAGCCTGCCTCCGCGACGTTGTCACAGGTTGACAGGTGGTGATCGCCCTCAGGGCGAAAGCCCTCGGCGGTGGACGGAGGACATACGGTGAGCCAGTACGCATCCCGGCTCGGCGCCCGCCGCGGCCGTGCGCTCGGCCCCTTCCCCAAGCCCCAGCGGCTGCGCCTGGGCGCGGCCCGCCGGCCGCGCCGCGTCGCGATGCTCAGCGTGCACACCTCCCCGCTCCACCAGCCGGGCACCGGCGACGCCGGCGGGATGAACGTCTACATCGTCGAGCTGGCCAAGCGCCTGGCCTCGATCAACATTGAGGTCGAGATCTTCACCCGCGCCACCACCGGCACCCTGCCGCCCACCGTCGAGCTGGCCCCCGGCGTCCTCGTCCGGCACATCGACGCGGGCCCCTACGAGGGCCTGGCCAAGGAGGAGCTGCCCGCGCAGCTGTGCGCCTTCACCCACGGCGTGATGCAGGCGTGGGCCGGTCACCGGCCCGGCCACTACGACCTCGTCCACTCCCACTACTGGCTCTCCGGCCACGTCGGCTGGCTCGCCGCGCAGCGCTGGGGAGTGCCGCTCGTGCACGCCATGCACACCATGGCCAAGGTCAAGAACGCCGCGCTCGCTGAGGGCGACACCCCCGAGCCCGCCGCCCGGGTGATCGGCGAGACTCAGATCGTCCGCGCCGCCGACCGGCTCATCGCCAACACCGACGGCGAGGCCCAGGAGCTGGTCCACCACTACGAGGCCGACCCCGAGAAGGTCGCCGTCGTCCACCCGGGCGTCAACCTCGACCGCTTCCGCCCGGCCGACGGGCGGGCCGCCGCCCGTGAGCGGCTCGGTCTGCCGCCCGGCGCGCTCGTGCCCCTCTTCGCCGGCCGCATCCAGCCGCTCAAGGCCCCCGACGTGCTGCTGCGCGCCGTGGCCGTCCTCCTCGACCGGCAGCCGGAGCTGCGCTCGCGCATCGTCGTGCCCGTCGTCGGCGGCCCCAGCGGCAGCGGTCTGGCCAAGCCGGAGGGCCTCCAGAAGCTGGCTGCCCGCCTGGGCGTGGCCGACGTCGTCCGCTTCCGGCCGCCGGTGGGCCAGGAGCGTCTCGCCGACTGGTACCGGGCGGCGTCCGTGCTGGTCATGCCGTCGCACAGCGAGTCCTTCGGCCTGGTGGCCGCCGAGGCCCAGGCCTGCGGGACGCCCGTGGTCGCCGCGGCGGTGGGCGGACTGCCGGTGGCCGTGCGGGACGGGGTCAGCGGTTTCCTGATCGACGGCCACGACCCCGCCGACTACGCGACCGCGCTGGGCCGTTTCGCGAACGAGCCCGGCCTCGCGGACACCATGGGCGCCGCCGCGGCCCGGCACGCGCAGTCCTTCGGCTGGGGCGCGGCGGCGGCCGCCACCGCCGAGGTGTACACCGCCGCGATGGGCGAGCGGCGGCGTCGCCTACGCTCGGCTCATGTCTGACGCGAAGACCACCATCGAGCGGACCCTCCGCGAGGCGGACCTCGAATGGGAGAGCCCGGCCGAGGGCACGTACGTCGTGAAGCTGCCGGGCACGCGCAAGTTGTCGACGACGGTGTCCCTGGTGCTCGGCAAGCACTCGCTGTCCGTCAACGCCTTCGTCGTGCGCCGCCCCGACGAGAACCACGAGGCCGTGCACCGCTGGCTGCTGGAGCGCAACACCAAGCTGTACGGGCTGGCTTACGCCGTCGACCGGCTGGGCGACGTCTACCTGGTGGGCCGGCTGCCGTTGGTGGCCGTCACGCCGGAGGAGATCGACCGTGTGCTGGGCACCGTGCTGGAGCACGCGGACGGCAGCTTCAACACCCTGCTGGAGATGGGCTTCGCCACCGCGATCCGCAAGGAGTACGCGTGGCGCACGGCGCGGGGGGAGTCGACGCGGAACCTGGAGGCGTTCGCACGCCTGACGCGCGAGGAGGGCGACCGGGCGTAAGGCCCGTCGCCCTCCCCTCGCCGCCGTCGGCTCAGACCGCCGCCGGTTCCGCCTCCCGTGCGGCGGCTTCCGGCTGTTCGGCCGGGGCGGCGGCCTGGCCCGTACCGGCCTCGGCCGCCGGGAGGTCGCGCATCAGCAGCCAGTAGCCGGCGGCGGCGACGGTGCCGACGACGGCGCAGGTCGCCCACAGGGTGTCCGCGCCGTACCGGTCGATCAGCCAGCCGCCCGCCAGCGGGGCGACGAGGGCGGCCGCCGGCCACGACAGCGTGAACATGCCCTGGTAGCGCCCGCGGCCCTGGGCCGGGGAGAGCCGCACCACGAGGCCCATCTGGGTGGGGGAGTTGATGATCTCGGCCAGCGTCCAGACGACGATGGTCAGCGCGTAGACGCCGACCGATCCGGCGAAGGCGGTGAGCCCGAAGCCGTACCCCGCGAGCAGCGCGGAGAAGGTCAGCAGCGTGCGCGGGTCGCGGTGTTCGATGAAGCGGGTCACGGGGATCTGCAGGGCCACGATCAGCACGCCGTTGACCGCGATGACGGTGCCGTAGTCGCCGGGGGAGAAGCCGTCGGCGCCCATGGCCACCGGCAGGGCGACCGAGTGCTGCATGAAGACGAAGGCCATCAGGAACGACAGGAACACCACGCCCATGTAGCGCCGGTCGCGCAGCACCGTCATCAGGCTGACGGGATCCTCGTCCGCCACGGCGCCGTCCGCGCCGGCCGTCGGCTCCGGCCGGGACTCGGGCAGCTTCCAGAAGACCAGGAGGGCGCAGGCGAGGGTCAGCGCGGCCTCGCCGAGGAAACCGATCAGGTAGCTGTGCTCGGCGACGAGGCCGGCGGCGAGCGAGGAGAAGGCGAAGCCGAGGTTGATGGCCCAGTAGTTCAGGGCGAAGGCCCGCACCCGGTCCTCGGGGGCGACGATGTCGGCCATCATCGCCTGCACGGCCGGGCGCGAGGCGGTGCTGGTCATGCCCACCAGGAAGGCGACGGCCGCGACGGCCACCGGGTGTTCCATGAAGCCCAGCAGCGCCACGGTGACGGCGGTGGAGAGCTGGGCGATCAGCAGGGTGGGCCGCCGCCCCAGCCGGTCGGCCATCACGCCGGCGCCGAGGGAGGAGATCACCCCGCCCAGGCCGTGGAGGGCCGCGACGAGGCCGGCGTAGACGGCCGAGTAGCCGCGGTCGAGGGTGAGATAGAGGGCCAGGAAGGTGGCGACGAACGCGCCCATCCGGTTGATCAACGTGGAGGTCCACAGCCACCAGAACTCGCGGGGCAGCCCCGCGACGCTCCTTCTCACGGCCTGTCTGACGCTTGCTACGGACATTGCCGCGCCCCCCGATGTAAGTGCCTCTCTTGCACTCCGCAACTTACTCAGCTGGGCGTGTGCACGCCAATGAATTGACGATTGCCGTCAAACGTCCCGGGCGCGGGCGCCTCGGCCCGTCGATTACGCTCAAGGGCATGGCCGACGCACCGTACAAGCTGATCCTCCTCCGCCACGGCGAGAGCGAATGGAACGCGAAGAACCTGTTCACCGGCTGGGTGGACGTCAACCTGAACGAGAAGGGCGAGAAGGAGGCAGTCCGGGGCGGTGAGCTGCTCAAGGACGCCGGCCTGCTCCCGGACGTGGTCCACACCTCCCTCCAGAAGCGCGCGATCCGCACCGCTCAGCTCGCGCTGGAGGCCGCCGACCGCCACTGGATCCCGGTCCACCGCTCCTGGCGGCTGAACGAGCGCCACTACGGCGCCCTCCAGGGCAAGGACAAGGCCCAGACCCTGGCCGAGTTCGGCGAGGAGCAGTTCATGCTCTGGCGCCGCTCGTACGACACCCCGCCGCCGGCGCTCGAGGACGGCACCGAGTTCTCGCAGAGCGACGACCCGCGCTACGCCTCGATCCCGAGCGAGCTGCGCCCGCGCACCGAGTGCCTCAAGGACGTCGTCGTCCGCATGCTGCCGTACTGGTACGACGGCATCGTCCCGGACCTGCTCGCCGGCCGCACGGTCCTCGTCGCCGCGCACGGCAACTCCCTGCGCGCCCTGGTCAAGCACCTCGACGGGATCTCCGACGCGGACATCGCGGGCCTGAACATCCCCACCGGCATCCCGCTCGCCTACGAGCTCGACGCCGACTTCCGCCCGGTCGTCCCCGGCGGCACGTACCTCGACCCGGAGGCCGCGAAGGCCGCCATCGAGGCCGTGAAGAACCAGGGCAAGAAGAAGTAGCCCTCATGCGATAGGGCCCCCGCCGGCGATCCGGCGGGGGCCCTTCCCTTGCGTGTGAGTGACGCGCGTGACGGTCAGCCGCAGCCGCCGCCGCACTGGCAGGAGCCGCCGCTCTGGCAGCCGCAACTGCACCCGGGTCCACACTGACAGCCGCTCATTCGGTTACCTCCGTCGAAGAGGGAGAGGGTGTCCGTTCCCGTCCAGTCAAGGACCGCCTGGGCGGACCGTCAATGCTTCTCACGGATGTCTGTACGGGCGCATTTGGGGCGCACGGAAGCATCCGGCCGGAGGGTGGGCGGCGCGCGCAGCCGCCGTCGCGCCTACGCGGTCTCGGCGGGGCCCGCCCCGGTCCGGCCCTCCGCCTGCGCCAGCTCGTCCGCGTGCTCGCCGGTCACGAGGTAGACCACGCGCTTGGCCACCGAGACCGCGTGGTCGGCGAAGCGCTCGTAGTAGCGCCCCAGCAGCGTCACGTCGACGGCCGTCTCGATGCCGTGCTGCCAGCGGTCGTCCATCAGGTGCTGGAAGAGCGCCCGGTGCAGCAGGTCCATCGCGTCGTCGTCGTGCTCCAGCTGGAGGGCGAGGTCGACGTCCTTGGTGATGATGACCTCGGCCGCCTTGGCCATCAGACGCTGCGCCAGCTGGCCCATCTCCAGGATGGTGGCGTGCAGGTCGCGCGGCACGGCCGACTCCGGGAAGCGCAGCCGGGCCAGCTTGGCCACGTGCTGGGCCAGGTCGCCGGAGCGCTCCAGGTCGGCGCTCATGCGCAGGGACGTCACGACGATCCGCAGGTCCGTGGCGACCGGCTGCTGCCGGGCCAGCAGGGTGATGGCGCGCGCCTCCAGGTCCCGCTGGAGGTCGTCGACCTTGGTGTCCGCCGCGATCACGGTCTCCGCCAGCTTGAGGTCCGCGTCGAGGATCGCCGTCGTGGCGCGCCCGATCGCGGAGCCGACGAGCCGGGCCATCTCGACGAGGCCCTCGCCGATCGAATCCAGCTCCTCGTGGTACGCGTCCCGCATTGCCTGACCTTCTCTCGCCTTGACTCGCTGCTGGTGGGAGGGGAGGGGTTCCGCCGCCCACGCTCTCACGATGCGGCCGGAACGCGACGGCTTCCGGCCGCGGGAGTGAACCACCCCTGACCCCGAGGTGAACTCTCGGCAACGTATGTTCGAGGCGATACCCGTTTGGCTGTGGACGTGCCCCCGCACCTGCATAACCTGGAGACATGAACCTGGACGCGGCCGTCGCCGCAGCGGCAGCGATCGCCGGAGTGTGCACCGGTGTGATCGCCATGGCCGCCTTCCGCTGGAGCGAGCGCGACCAGGCCCGCCCCACCCGCAGCTCCCTGCACACCGACGCCGTGCTGCCCCCCGGCGTCGACACCGTGCTGTCCGTCCTGCGCTCGTCCGCCGTCGTCCTCGACGAGGCCGACGCCGTCGTCAAGGCCAGCTCCGCCGCCTACGCCCTCGGGCTCGTCCGCGGCGGCAAGCTCGCCGTCGAGCCGATGCTCCAGATGGCCCGCGACACCCGCCGGGACGGCGAGATACGCCAGGTCGAGCTGGACCTGCCGCGCCGCGGCACCGGCCGCGGCGAGGCGCTCGCCGTCTCCGCCCGGGTCGCCCCGCTCGGCTCGCGGCTGGTCCTGCTGCTGGTCGAGGACCTCACCGAGGCCCGCCGCATCGAGGCCGTGCGCCGCGACTTCGTCGCCAACGTCAGCCACGAGCTCAAGACCCCCGTCGGCGCCCTGTCCCTGCTGTCCGAGGCCGTCATGGACGCCTCGGACGACCCCGAGGCCGTCACCCGCTTCGCCGGCCGCATGCAGGTCGAGGCCACTCGGCTGACCAGCCTGGTGCAGGAGATCATCGACCTCTCCCGGGTGCAGAACGACGACCCGCTGGAGGACGCCGAGCCCGTGCGCGTCGACGAGCTGGTCGCCGAGGCCGTCGACCGCTGCCGGCACCAGGCCTCCACCAAGCAGATCACCATGGCCGCCGGAGGCACCGCCGACCTGCACGTCTGGGGCAACCGCGGCCAGCTCGCGGCCGCCCTGGGCAACCTCGTCGAGAACGCCGTCAACTACAGCCCCGTCCGTACCCGTGTCGGCATCGCCGCCCGCCGCGTCGCCGCCCCCGGGGGCGACCTCATCGAGCTGGCCGTCACCGACCAGGGCATCGGCATCTCCGAGAAGGACCGCGAGCGGGTCTTCGAGCGCTTCTACCGCGTCGACCCCGCCCGCTCGCGCGCCACCGGCGGTACGGGCCTGGGCCTGTCGATCGTCAAGCACGTGGCCGCCTCGCACGGCGGCGAGGTCACCGTCTGGAGCGCCGAGGGCCAGGGCTCGACCTTCACCCTGCGCCTGCCGGAGGCCGGCGCCGTCCGGGAGCGCGGCCGCGGCCGCGGCCCCGCCCACTTCGCCGGGGAGTCCGTCGAGGACCCCTTCGCCGACGATCAGCTGCCCGCTCCGGGAGTCCGTCCGTGACCCCCCGCCCCCACGAGATCCCCACCGCGCCGTCCAACCCTAAGACCCGACCGGAGGTCTTTCCGTGACACGAGTGCTCGTCGTAGAGGACGAGGAATCCTTCAGCGACGCGTTGTCCTACATGCTCCGCAAGGAGGGATTCGAGGTCGCCATCGCGGCCACGGGGCCCGACGGGCTGGACGAGTTCGAACGCAACGGCGCCGACCTGGTCCTGCTCGACCTGATGCTGCCCGGCCTGCCGGGCACGGAGGTCTGCCGCCAGCTGCGCGGGCGCTCCAACGTGCCCGTCATCATGGTCACCGCCAAGGACAGCGAGATCGACAAGGTCGTCGGGCTGGAGATAGGAGCGGACGACTACGTCACCAAGCCCTTCTCCTCCCGCGAGCTGGTGGCCCGCATCCGCGCGGTGCTGCGCCGCAGGGGCGAGCCGGAGGAGGTGGCCCCGGCGGCGCTGGAGGCCGGCCCGGTCCGCATGGACGTCGACCGGCACGTGGTCACGGTCGGCGGCGCCAAGGTCGACCTGCCGCTGAAGGAGTTCGACCTCCTGGAGATGCTGCTGCGCAACGCCGGGCGCGTCCTGACCCGGATGCAGCTGATCGACCGCGTCTGGGGCGCCGACTACGTGGGCGACACCAAGACCCTCGACGTCCACGTCAAGCGGCTGCGCGCCAAGATCGAGCCGGACCCGGGGGCGCCGCGTTACCTGGTCACCGTGCGCGGCCTCGGCTACAAGTTCGAGCCGTAGGCCAGCCGGCCGCGGGAGAGCGGCCGTGATGCCCCGAGGGGCCGGAAGCGATCGCTTCCGGCCCCTCGGCTCGTCGTCAGTGGCCCGCGCGCTGCGGGGTGCCCTGGGCGGACTCGCCGCCGCCGGGCTTGGCCTGCGGCTGGCCGCTCGGCTTGCCCTCCGGCTCGCCGGAGGCGTTCGGGGAGGCCGGGGTGCCCGACGGCTTGCCGGCATCCGGCTCGCCCGGCTTGGCCTGGCCGGGCGTCTCCTCGGGGCCCCACTCCTTGAAGTAGCTCTTGGCGGGCACGACGAAGGCGCTGATCCGCACCTCGCCCGTGGAGCTGAAGTCGAACGACAGGGCCTGGGACTCGCCGTCCTTCAGGGCCTCGCGGCCCTTCGGTAGCACGGCGGAGGCGTTGTCCTTGCCGCCGAGGGTCACCGAGCCGCCGGCCGGCACGACGAGCGCGCCCGAGGCGCCCTTCGCCGGGGTCAGCTTCACGGTGACGTCCTTGCCGGGCAGCTTGATGGAGCGGAGCTCCTGGTCCTTGATCCCGTTGTTGAACACCCGGCCCGTGATCACGGCGGGGCCGGAGGCGTTCTGCTCCGGCTGGGTGATGACGTTGACGTTCTGGAGCTTGATGTCACCGACCGAAGTGGCGGCGTTGTCCGGCTTGACCCCGAGTGTCTGCGCCTTGTTGCCCGCCGCACAGGCGGAGAGCGAGGCGATCGAGAGCACGAGGGCGGTAGCGGCGAGAGCGCCGCGTCGAAGGCTGCTGCTCACGGCGGCGGCATCTCCTTGGACGAGGTAGACGGGGTACGCGTACGAGGTACGTACGGGATAAGGGTTGTGTCAGCGGGGCTTAGGTTACCGAGCCGCCGCACCGCTGCCGCACCCGACCCGCCCCATGGTCAACTCGGGGTCCCGGCCGCCCGGCCCCGGCCGAATATCCGCCGCGGGGCGATCGCGAACCCCCGGGTTCGCGGAAGGAGGGGTGGCCGGGTTTATCGGCAATGAATGTGGCGGGAGTGCCCGGAAGTCCCGGGAAGGCGTTCCGGAATTGATCAAGTTCGGCTTGATCAATTCCGATTTACCCTCGGAGAACGACCGGCCGCCTCGAACGGAGTACCGGAAGTGCGCCGACCGGACCCCGGCAAAACGGGACGTTCAGCCGCTCGCGGGGCCTCTCCGACACGTGTAACGTGCGCGTTTCTGCCCGCCCGGACAACCGCTCCGACCTGCGAATACCTGCTTCCGGAAGCCTCCCGCAGCACGTTCCGGTTGCTGTTGTCAAGCCCCGAGATATGCCCTGACCTGCGGAAACGCCATTCAGAACGCGCTGTTGCCGTGTTAGACTGGATAGCCACGGAAGGGGTACCTGTCACATGACGTTCAAGGTTGGCGACACCGTGGTCTATCCCCATCACGGGGCCGCGCTGATCGAGGCCATCGAAACTCGCCAGATCAAAGGCGTGGACAAGACCTACTTGGTGCTGAAGGTCGCCCAGGGTGACCTGACGGTTCGGGTGCCGGCGGACAATGCCGAGTTCGTCGGTGTTCGCGATGTGGTCGGCCAGGACGGGCTTGACCGGGTCTTCGAGGTGCTTCGCGCGCCGTACGCCGAAGAGCCGACGAACTGGTCCCGTCGCTACAAGGCAAATCTCGAGAAGCTCGCGTCCGGTGACGTGATCAAGGTCGCCGAGGTCGTTCGCGACCTGTGGCGGCGCGAGCGTGAGCGCGGTCTCTCCGCAGGTGAGAAGCGCATGCTCGCCAAGGCGCGGCAGATCCTGGTGAGCGAGCTGGCCCTCGCGGAGAACACCAACGAGGACAAGGCCGAGGCCCTCCTCGACGAGGTCCTCGCGTCCTGACGCAAGCGCAACAGGTGCTGGACGTTCAGCCGGGCACCGGTGTCCGGAAGGAATCCGGACGGACATACAGGTGCGGACGCTGAACGCGACCGGACGTAAAGAAGTGCCGCGGTGCCCGCGTGATGACCGTCGTCATCCGCCGGGCGCTGCGGCATCTCTGCTCCGGTGAACGTGGTGCCTGGCGTGCCGGGGCCCGGGCAGCCGGCCCGACCAGTCGTCACGGAAGGGGCTGGTCGGGGCGCCCGGCACTTCCCCAAGCTCTGTGAGCAGGGGGTCCCTCCAG